>DFFT01000135.1 GCA_002372325.1 Succinivibrionaceae bacterium UBA3769
CAAAGACTCCGGGATCTCAGCACGCAGCTTTTTCCGTTTACCACCAGAGGGGAGTACGGCTCCTATTTTGCGGGAGACAACACCATGCGGTTTTCCGGAAACCTCACTGTGCTGGAGCTTGAAGAGCTCAAGGGCCGGAAGCATCTTCAGCAGGTGGTGCTGTTGCAGCTTATCTATCAGATCCAGCAGGACATGTATCTGGGAGAGCGGGATCGTCCCAAGATCCTCATTATTGATGAGGCCTGGGATCTTCTCAGAAACGGGGACACCGCCTCCTTTATCGAAACCGGTTACCGGAGATTCCGGAAGTACGGCGGGGCCGCGGTTACGGTAACGCAGTCGATAAACGACCTTTATGAGTCCCCGGCGGGCATGGCCATTCTCGAAAACAGCGCCCATACCTATCTTCTGGGACAGAAAGCCGAGATCATTGAAGGCCTGAAGCAGCAGGCCCGGCTCCCCCTGACTCCGGGAGAGTACGACCTTCTGAAATCAGTGCATACCGAGCCCGGGGCCTACTCCGAGATCTTTGTTATCAGCGGCGGCGGTTCCGCTATCGGGAGACTGGTAGTGGATCCCTTCCGGCAGCTTCTTTATTCCACCCGGGCTCAGGACGTAAGCGCCATCGGGGCATATCAGAAGGCCGGGCTTTCCCTCACGGACGCTCTTAATGCCGTGCTGGCCGACCGGAAAAGGGCCGCCTCCGGAGGAGCCCCCGGCGCAGGCCCGGATACCGGAGAAGGGAGTTCTGAAGAATCCGGCGGCCTTTCTGACCAGGAGAGCGGGAGCAGGGGGCGGCTATGAGACGGAAGACGGGAAGATTAGTCACCGGGATTTTAGCGGGGCTGGTTCTTGTTTCCGGAAGCTCTTTGGCCTTCATGGCAGGCTCGGGATGGCGTCTTGGCCTTGACTTTCAGGAAAAAGCCTGCATTGGCCGGGTATTCCTGTTCAGGAAAGAACAAAACCTTAAAACCGACATTGTCCATGATCCCGCAAGGTTCCGGGACACTCTGGCCGTGCTGGAGCTCGGGGAGGACTGGTATGTGTTTAAGAAGGGCTCGATGCTCCTTAAAAGGATCGGTGGCATTCCCGGAGACCGCATCATTTTTGAAGAAGGGGAGCTCTGTCTAAAAGCGGAGGCGGCGGGAGGAACGGTTTCCGGAAGCGGCGTTTTCGGGAAAGGTCAGGGGATCTGCCAGAGGCTCCTTGCAGTTCCGGACAAGTGGCGACGGGTTTTTACCAAGGGATTTTTTCAGGGGGCCAAGGCTTCGGATAATCCCGCAGGCTGGCATCAGGAGGGCGCTTCGGAATACCGGATCCCCCAGGGCCGCATCTTTCTTTCCGGGGATGAGGCTGATTCTCTGGATTCCCGCATTCTGGGCCCCTTGCCCCTGTCCCGTGCCGCTCATGTCTATCGGGCCATCCGGCTTTGGTAGCGGGGTATAGACCGCGCGGGAAGGAAAGAGCCCGGGAAGGGATCCGGAAGAGCTTAAGAGCGTAAGAACATAAGAACGCGTGAGTGTGAGGGTGTAATGGTGTAAAGGTTAAGGGTGTAAAGGTTAAGGGTGTAAGAGGAGCGCAGATCATTATGGACAGAGCCGGAGACAAGACTGTTAAGAGATGGGAGGGACATGCTTCCGGGAATGACTTCCGCTCCGTTTTCCGTGAGGTTTTAGAGAGGGGGAGCAGCATCCTTCTTGCGGCCGCGCTGTCTCTTTGTCCTCTTGCCGTAACCGCTGGTTATCCGGGGGAAATGGCGTTTTCAGAGAATGATGAGAGCGGGGGTTTTCACGGCAGTCCTGACACCTCCTCCCGTTATGACGCCGGAGGGGCAAGGCTGGGAGATTCGGGGAAGCGGGGAAAGCAGGAAGATGATGCTTCCGGGGAACAGATTTTAGCGGCGGTTTCGGGGCTCCCTCATAAGCTTCGGGATGCGGCCGGCACGTTCCCCCGCCGGCTGGACAGGATAGCCGCCGGGCTTAGAAATGGGAGCGCCCCGCTTTTTAACGGCAGCCGGGTTCCGGATCCTGAGCATGTTCATGATGAAGAGCCTGAAGCTGCGCTTTATGTTCCTGCCGGAGATTTCGGATTACCCCCGGGAGCTTTGGGACGGGGCGGGAGCGCGGAAGATGCTGCTTCTCATGCCGGGAATCCTTCTCCCGGCGGCCGCCTTCCGGGAAAGTCCCGGATCCGCCGGATCTCCGGCTGGAACAACCCTGATAACGCCTTTTAATCGGGTTTGCTGACATTCCGGCTTTTTAATCTGTTTTTTTGACTATGGAGCGCTGCTGATCTTCCCCGGGAGCATCCTGCCAGGGAGATGCGGGGATTAAGGAAGGGCTGTCGGAAGATGCCGGGACTTTAAGAGATTTGGCGGAGCTTAGACGATCTCAATGAAACAGACGGCGAGATGATGGCAGAGATGACGGCTGAGATAATTGATTGCAAGACTGAAGAGATTAACTGAGATGACCAGGGATAACAGCGACAGAAAGAAATGGCATTCAGGCCGCAAGGAGGGCTATTCCCGGAATTCGGGGTTGATGCCCAGGCTTAGGGAGTCTTTCCGGAGACTTTTCAGAAAACCGGATCGTTTGGGGAGGGGAAGCATCTTTATGAAAGGGCGGTTCCGGAACCAGGCTTTTCTTTTGATGGCGGCAGGCTTCTTGGGAGCCCTTAATCCTGCCCCGGCGGGAGAAAGCGGCAGCCTTTCCCGCTACGTCTGCCCCCGGGCTGACATTTTCGGGAAGGTGCTTCAGGATATTCCCTGGTCATCACTGCTTCCGGTGTATATCGGGGGCACATTTGCCGGAACCGGTTCCTCTCCCGTGCCGGAAAATGCTTCCCGCAAAAGGGTCTGCGGCTGCAAGGACAGTCTCGGGCTTATGAACTACGGAGTGGTCATGGGACTGTGGGAGCCGGCGTTTCTCATTGAGTTTACCCGGAAGCCGGGCTGCTTTCCGGTGCTGGGCACCGAGCTCCCGCTTCCGGAAAGCACTGTGGGTTCTCTGGGTTCGGGGGGAGATGCCGCCGCGGATATCAGCTTTTTCCATGCCCATCTCTACTCCTTTCCCCTTTTTACCATGCTTAATATTTTCAGCGACCTTAACTGCGGAAGAAGCGAATACCAGGATATGGATCTTCTCTATGCTTCGGAGCTGGATCCCGTGTGGCAGTCGGAACTCCGGGCTCTCCGGGAGATCCCGGAATCCCGGGTTACCGCCAATGCCGCCGGGGTGGCCTCATGCAGTCAGGATGCCATAGCCGCCTACCGGGGCGAGATAAATACGGCTCTCCCGCACTGCGCCGGGGCCTGGGGCTACCTTTACCCTCTTACCGGATGGGCGGGCTCTTCCGGCGGCGTATCAGAAAACACCTCCCTTCTTACCGCCCGGCTTCTGACCCTGCTGCACCATCGCGGCCTTCTCAGGAATACCATGGGGGATCAGGCTCTCTGTCAGGGGGAGCACTCTCTTTATGCTGATAAGTCCATGTACCGCTTCAGCATGATTTATCCCGTAGCGGAGTCCTCAAGCACGCATTTCTGGGGCGAACCGGTAAGCAGGTGGCAGGGAGATCTCAGGATCCCGCCGGGGTTTCATGAAGCGGTGTATGTGGTATGGCGTTACCGGAACTGCTGTCTCGGAGCCGGCGGTAATTAAGAAACGAGGGCAGTCTTTTGAGAGCAGGCAATAAAGGTGATCAGGGAAGCAGCAAAGGAAAAGTGACAATGGAAAAGCAATGGCAGCGGCAAGGGAATGGGCAAAGGAAGCGGGAGATCTTTCGGAAGGTGATGGCATGGTAAAAAAGAGATGCGGGAAAGGATCTGGGAAACAGGCTGAGACCGTAATGTTTCGGAAAATGCCCCGGAAAAAGCCCATGAAACAGATGGTGAGACGGATACTGAGAAAGCTGCTCACCGGGACTCCGGGAAGGAATTTCGGGAGAGCAGGGATCAGACGGGGCTTCCCGGTTCTTTTCGCTGTTATTCTGGCTTCGGCATCCGCGCCTCCGGGGGCTCTGGCATCAGACTACGGATATTCGTCATCCCTGAGTCCGGAAAGCCTGACACCCCGGGAACAGGCCGCGCGGGCCGGACAGTCTCTCGGACATAGTGCTCTGGGAAGCTTTAACCCCGGAGATCTGTCCGCTTTGGAGCAGGACATCTTTGCGACGGGGAGGGATTTTCAGGAGGAAGGAGCAAAAGGGGGAACGACCGTAACTTCCCGAACATCTGGAACTTTCGGAACATCCGTGTCTGGCAAACAAGATAAAGATGCCATCGCCGCCGGGGCTCTGGAGCTTGCGGAGACGCTCTCCCTTCGGGAACCCGGCTCTCAGGAAAAGGAACGGCTTTTAAGGGAGCGGCCTCTTTACACTGCGGCCATGGAAATGCCTGCGGGAGAAAACAGCAGCAGCAATGGGGCATCATGTACGCCCAGGGAGCGGATGAGGTTTCAGGAGGTACGCTGTCCGGCACCGGTCGAAAGCAGTCCCTCCTGTCATCTCGTTCATGTCTTCAGCTCGGATATGACAGAGGCTGATTTTGGTACCGAACTCAGCTTCCGGCCCTGTCAGGACAGCACCGGAGAAGATGCCGGCACGGCCTGCTATGAGTTCTGGATGGGGGATACCAGAGATAACAGTCTCTCGGGGAACTGCAGCATTTTTGAGGCGGAAACCGGGTTTACGGTAAAGTATCCGGAGCTGGTATCTTCTCTGGAGCTCGCTGAGGTGTTTTACGATGACTATCTTCAGCTCTGGGGCAATACCGAAGGCGATGTTACCGGAGATGATGCTTCCTCCGGGGATTATCAGAGCGGGGACAGTGCAGTGTCCGGCAAAACCCGGGATCGGGGGATGGAAAAGATCATGTCCTTCCCGAATGAAAGCTTTCCGCCGGAAACTCCCGGCCCCTGCGAGCTCTCGGAAAGCCGTCATGAATATCCCGGCCGGGACATCTGGCCGCTTTTCCGGAAAAGGATCCGTCCGGGGGAACCCCTTCACGTCCGGCTCCGCCAGCGGGTGTCGGTTACCGGAAACGGGGAAGGATACATGCTGTTCCGGCTCAGATTCAAAGCGGGAGCTCTCAGTCTGGATGAATACCGGGGGTTGGAGTGTCTTAAGAACCTTCCTGAAGACCGGAACTGGGAGTTTGTCTGCGAGAGCCGCGCGGAGGAAACATCTCCCGGCTCCTATGATGCCGGGGGACTTCCGGTTATGCGGGATTCCTTTACGAGACCCCGGGAGTTTCAGGGCGGGCTTTCCGGGCTCTGGGATCCCTTCTGTCGTGAGGGCACGGTGCGGGAAGCGCGGGAAAGCACGGCATCTCACAGCGGAGATATTGCGGGACAGGATTGGAAAGACGGGCAGGAAGCCGGGCAAGACGGCGGGTATGGCGGCGGGAATAGCGGACAGAACGGAGTCGGGAATACAGGCTGGAATAGCGCTTCCGGAGATTCCTGCGGGGCTCTCGGGATTTACCGTTACTGTGAAAGAGTCTATACCGGGAATAATGAAGGAGACGGGGGCGGAAATACTGCCGGGGCGGAGATCTGGAAGTGCGCGGATGAGATCCCCTGTCCGCCGAATATTGCGGATTCCGGGGACAGCGAGATCCGGGACGGAGCTTCTGACCATGGTTCCCGGGAATGCAAGCGTGTTACCCGGGAGATCACCGTTCCCGAAAGCGGGGTCTTTACGGAAAGACGGGTGTGCGGGATCTACCGGGATGACAGGGGACAGGTCATTGACGAGTGTCAGGGATTTCAGGAACAGGGCTGCTCTTTAGCACGGCGGGACTGCCTGGATCCGGAAAAGGATCCCGGGGAATTCTGCGGGAGCCAGACTCTGGTGTGGGACTGCCCCCGGGAATTCACCTCCGGAAGAAAGCTCCGGGAGACGGTCATTGACTGTCCGGGACAGGATCTTTGCGCCGGTACCTCCTGCACCGGTACAGTAACAGAAGAGGCCGGAGACATTACCGGGGCCATGCTGTCTCTTCAGCTTATGAATTACATGCAGGACGATATCAGCTGCATCGGGGCTGATGGCAGCAGAACCGTGGACTGCCGGATATTTCAGGGAGAGGAACGGGAATGCCGGGAGGGCTATGGCGGCAAAATGCGCTGCTGCACTGATGGCGGAGCTGCGGATATCACGGATTATGTCCGGCTTACTGCCTATACCATGAGTCTTAAAAGCGCATTGGGGGCGGTACGGGCGACAGAACCGGTATTCGGAAGCTGGGCCCGCCGGGAGGCTCTCCGGGACAGCACCGGGCTTATCAGCTCCAGTCTGGATTCCATTGTGGCCTCTGCCGGAGAGGAAAGCGCCCGGGCGGCAGCCCAGGGGTTTACCGAAGCCATGACCAGAAAGCTGGCGGATTTTGTGGCAGAGACCTTCGGGGACGAGTTCAGAAACGCTTTGTTTACTGAAACCGTCAACGAAGGCGGGGCCATGACGGTGGAGCTTAACACCACGGTGGCGGCCTGCGCCAACTGGGCCATGACTGCCTATGTAGCCTATCAGCTGGGACGGACGGTATTCAAGATGATGACCGCCTGTAAGCCGGAGGAGCAGGAAACCGCGCTCCGTATTGGTCTCAAATCCTGCATTTATCAGGGGAGCTCCTGCTCGGTGAAGGTGCTTAAAAAATGCGTGGTTCATAAAAGGCGGTACTGCTGCTATTCATCTCCGCTGGCCCGGATTGTTATGTCAAGGCCGGAAGCGATTGAGATTGCCGGAGGCACCTGCGGCGGCATTCCTTTGAGCAGGCTTTCGGAGATAGATTTAAGCAGCATTGATCTCTCGGAATGGGCCTACTATCTTGACAGGAGCGGGCTTCTTCCCGATGGGGAGTTCTCTCTGGAAAGTCTTACGGGATCCGGGAGCGCGCTTAATACCGGGCATCGGGACAATACCGCGGTTCGCACGGAAAAGCGGCTTCAGAATCTTAAGGGCGGGGACTGAGAAGCACAGGTACAGGCGGAACAAGAAGACAGGAGAACAAGAGTCCGGAGAAAGAAATAAGAGATGGGAGATAAGAGGCGGGATCGCCATTGCTTTGGATATTTCCGGAGCAGGATGACAGCGGAGTCCGTTAAAACCGGCCATGCGGTGACCGGTTAATCAGGAAAAAGGGGATTTCATTGTTGCGATGACGCTTAATCAGGGGTGCTGCCTCCCATGACATTGCAATACTTCCGGCCGAATACTATGCCGAACTCCCTTACAGTACCGTAATCCTTACGAATCTCACGGTCATAGCCATTTTCGGCTATTTCCTTAAGAGCCTTCAGGCATTCCTGTTTCCGCAGGGAAAGCCGCATGCTGCCGCCTGTTTTGCAGTTCATGATAACGGCAATACCTCTGCCCTTGTTCTTAATAACGAGATAAAAACAGCCATTTCCGTTGCCACTATCGGCTTCGAGGTTGTTATCCGAGAATCCGGCGGTTATGCCGAGTGCCCTGATCATAAAGCTTTTATGGAATGCACTGCCGGAGTCCTGAGCGCTGATAAAGTCCTGAAGCATCGTATTCATGATTTCAGATACTTTCTCGGCATCACCGTTAAAGAGACTGTCCCGGAGATTTTGGCTCATTTCAGCCCACTCCGGATTTCTGCTGCTGAATAAGAAATCTGCCTTTCGGGCAAAAGAGTCCCATACCTCGCGGTTAGGAATTTTAACTGCCGTTTTGTATTCATCGGAGGGAATCACATCCTTTGCTGCAGTCAGATATCCGGAATGCAGCATCAGAGCGGCTAAGGTAGTGAAATCAGCAACCTTGCTGATATCCGGATAGGAGGTAAATTCCCGGTGAGCAATTTCTGCGGTATTTCCTTCCAGAAGTTCCTGAATACGATCTGAATTATACCCGCGGGATTGCCTGATTGAGCTCTCAATGATGTCGCCTGCGCCGGAATTGATCAGAAAATTTTCCGGCGGGAAGGCGGCAGGATTGTTTCCGGGCCGGAAAGCCTGCTCCAGGAATTTAATAACGCTCCACGGGCACACCATATCAGCGCCGGCAAAGTTATAGCCGCCGTACCATTCAATAACATCGGGAATGCGGTTTTCCAGGCTGAGACGCTTTAACAGGTCTCCGGTTTCATCTTTGGTGAAGCCGATAAAATCTGAATAAACCGTATCGAATATGTCGCATTTGTCATAGTTGTTGAAGCCTGAATAGATGCTCTGACAGGAAATATGATGGACACCTGTGAGAAAGCCCTGGAAGATATCGCTGTTGTCCTTCAGAGTCACGCTCAGGATGCTCTGGATAAAGGCAGCCATGCGGGGATAATAGCCCCGCGCCGCCGCTTTTTGCAGGGGCTCGTCCCAGTCATCAATGATAATGACAGGATTTTTATTGCAGGCTTTGTTAAGGCATCTCGCCAGGTTGGCTAAAAAATCCAGCACCAGGTTATTATTGATTCCGTCAAAGTTTCCGTCGCTCCCGAAAACAGGAGCTTTCCCGGTATTAAGATCCCGGATCCGCCGCAGGAACACGGTATCCAGATCGTTCCGCCGGGTCAGAAAGTCAAACTTGTCCGAGAGGGCGGCAAATACCCGGATAAGCGCCTTAACAGCATCCTGAAAAGTTTCTCCGTCCAAGTCTTTAAAGGAAAGACTGATGACGGGATAACGGCCCATGTATTTGTTGCAGAAAGCTTTGTTTTTTGAGATGGCAAGATCCTTAAAGAGCCTTTTCGGACGGCTTCTGTCCTCCGGATGCCGGTAGTTCATTTCCAGAAAGCAGGACAGCATGCTCATGAAGAGAGTCTTCCCGAATTTCCGGGGTCTCAGGATCATGGGCACCATACTTCCCGAGTTAAGAAGTGACTCAAGACAGGAGGTTTTGTCTATATAGATCATGCCATTACTGATGATATCTTCAAAATCATTAGAATCAGCAGGAAAAGCATAACCGGATACCGCTGCTTCCTTCTTTATTTCCATGTTCATTCCTTAAAAACCGTAAACATTTTATAGAGATATGACTATTATGACATAGATAGCAGGAATGATCTTTGGGCATGTCAAATTAGGCAATTCTGAAGGCGGGTTTTATCGGGCGGGGTTTTATCGATATTTGCTGCGCTGGGCATGTTTTTACAATCCAATTCCTGACACATTGCCGACACACATTGCCGCCTGCTGACGGGAGTTCCGGATGCCTGATGTTAGCCAGAAAATTTAAAGCCGAACTTCGTATCAGTCCCCAAAACATCCGGTTCGCTCCCGAAAATTCATATCTGAGACCAAAACCATTTCATAAAACTGGTTAAAAAATAATCAAAAACCTTTGAAATCAGGAGTTTTACAGCAATAATTTTGTGATTTTCTGATTGTTTTGCATAAAACTGTTTACAGTCCTAACAAAAACGCTACAATTTATATATCAATCATACATAATGATACGAAAGAACCTGGATTAACATCTCTATTACAAGGAGGATATTTTGGGATTAAAAGATACGGCGGCAATACAGTTCTTCTCCGACGAAGAAATTTTTGCGGACGCCTTTAACTACTATTTTTACGGCGGCAGAAAAGTCATTAAGCCGGAGGAGCTTCAGCCGCTTGATTCCGCGCAAGCCGTCATGATTTTCGGGAAAAGGGGCAAGGTTTAGGTGAAAAGATACCGCGACATTTTAAAGCTCGCCAAAAAGACCGATAAAGGTGTCTTTGTGCTGCTGGGAATGGAACTTCAGAGCGAGGTCCATTACGGCATGACGGTCAGAAACATGCTTTATGACGCGCTTAGCTACGCAACTCAGATTAAAGCAATCGAGAACCAGCATGAACGGCAGAAAAAATTGGAACAGAATGTCAATAATGGCAATGCCAGATTGACGTATGGAAAAGGTGTTTTTAAGATAAAAGGAAGCCGCAAGAAACGCAAAAACTGCAGAAACAGCAGAAACGGCAGCGCGGAATTTCTGTCCGGCATGACCAAAGATGATAAGCTGAAGCCCGTTATTACCCTGGTGATGAACCTGAGCGGCAAACCCTGGGACGGCCCCAGAGAACTCTGTGATCTTCTGGACATAAATGATGATGCGCTTAGGCCATTTCTGAACAACTACACGCTTCACATAATATCTCCCGAAGAGATAGAGGATTCTGATTTTTCGAAATTCAGCACCATGTGCGGATTTGTCCTGAATGTCATCAAGTACGCACATGATGAATACGGACTTGCTGCCTCAATTAATGAAAATTACAGCGACACAAGCATAGACATTGACGACAAGACGGAGCAGTTTCTCAGTACCGTAACTGATATTGAGGTATTGCGCGAAGAACTGAAAAAGAACAAGGAGGTTGGCATGGTGAGCAACGTATTTCACCGCTGGAAGCAGAAAATTAAGGTTTTGGCTGCGATTAAGGTTCTTAAAGACAAGGGAGATTCTGATGAGGCCATAGTGGATTATGTTACAAAACAGTTTCATGTAAGTCAGGATTATGTGCGGGAGCTTATGAAGGTATGGCCCAATCCTCTTTTGGATGACGATGAGGAGCACGATAATGATCCGACTCCCTCTGTTCCTGCCGGGTCTTAAATGCGGAAGATTCTCTGCGGTTAAAGTGATTCTGCTGCCTTATGGCGCCGCAGTGCCGGCACCGAAGTTGTAACATACGTAAAATTAGACGTCAAAACGGTGAGAACTGGCTTCTGACAAGGTCTCGCCGTTTTTTTGGCGTTTAACTGCGGAAATTATGCTTAACCTAGAGACGACTCCTGGGAACTCTGTGCTCTTCTGAACATAAAGGATGATACGCTCAGGCACTTCCTGATTGATTACCGGCCGAACATCATTATCTCCGGACATGATGGATGACAAAGAGTTTTTGAAATTCAGCCCCCAGTGCGGATTTGCGCTGAATGTCATCATCAAGTACGAACATAATGAAGACGGACTTGCAGCCTCAATTAAAGAAAATTACAGCGACATAAGCATTGACGACAAGACGGAGCAGTTTCTCAGTACCGTAACTGATATTGAGGTATTGCGGGAAGAACTGAACAAGAACAAGGAGGTTGGCATGGTGAGCAATGTATTTCACCGCTTGAAGAAGAAAATTATGGTTTTATCTGCGATTGATGCCCTGAAAAACCTAGGAAAATCTGATGAAGATATCGTAAGTTATATCACTAAACGGCATCATGTAACCCCGGATTTTGTACGGGAACTTATGAAGGTATGGCCTAATCCTCTTTTGGATGACGGTGAGGAGCACGACAATGATACGGCACCATCTGTTCCGGCAGGGGCTTAAATGCGGAAGATTTCCCGCAGTTAAGGGGATTATGCTGCCCGTCCATGCCGTAGCCATGACACCGCAGTTGTAATACGTAAAATCAGACGTCAAAACGGTGAGAACTGGCTTCTGGAAAGGTCTCGCCGCTTTTTGGGCTTTTAACTGTGTAAATTCTGCTGAACCCAGAGACGACTCCAGGGAACTCAGTGATCTTCTGAACATGAAGGATGATACGCTTAGGCCTTTTCTGAACAATTACAAGCTTCACATCATCTCCTGGAAAGATAATGAGATCGTGACTGGGCTTCGAGGTATTTTGCGCAGCCCTTTTTCGTTTAATCCTGATCGTTGATTATGCCCGTTTCTGATAAATCTTTCCGGAATTCCTGACTGCCTTTTCTGAGGAATCCTGATCCCCTGCCTGGGGCTGACTGAATCCTCCGGACATAGTTTAGCCTTCATTATCTCGGTATAGTTCGTATTGACAGGTTCAGATACTTGCTATGGGAAGGAAGGAGAAAGAAGAACCTCAGGCGGCATTTCTGTTTCCGCAAGGAATCCAGGGCCTCGCGGTGTTTGCATTTCATGACAGCGTCAGTACTTATCTGTCATCATCCTTGAGGTACAGCTGCTCTTTTTATCTCTGAAAGCCCCATATGCCAGGGAGCGCAAAAAACGCAGGTCTGTTCCTTCAGGTTGCGACAAAAGCAGCGTTTAGCAACTACAGTACTCTTGTAATAATCATCTTCGATAAATATTCATCGGCATAACATTTTAGCCAAAGACTGTACCGTAGCCAGCACTACAGACAGATCCCCAAACAGATTGGATCTGTAAACTTTGCGGCAACCATTAAGTGTAAAGGAACGGGGACTATGGGATTACTTGTTTCAGCCTCAGTTATGTATATCCTTCACGTCCTTGATGCCGGACACCGAACAATATTATGCCGACATTTTTATGACGCAATGGCGAAATTATCAGCATTTGCGGGTACTTTGTCGGTATAAGATCAGTTATGCCGATATCGGCATAACTCGTGAAATCATCGTTTGGTTTTCACCTTCACTCTCTAAAACCAAAACTCCCACAAGTTTTATAGAGTTTCCGGAAAACTCCCCCTCAAAACATATCCCGCTGCTGCAGAATCCCCACTCCCGGCCTTCATGTATAAACGTTAATTTTTGAACACTCCCCGCAGTTCCTCTTTCGGCTACTTTTTCGGGAACTTCCTCATTTCGGGGACGACTCCTGATTCCCCCGGAAACCCGCATGCTGTAAGCGTTTAATGGTCTTTTTCCAGTGCTGTCTCAACCATATTTTCGCAGCGGGATTGATAGTATAAAATATATCCGAATACCACTTGTAAAAATAATGCAAAACATTTGTCACAGTTCAGAATCAGTGACTTGTATTAGCCCTAAAACCACTCTAAAATTGAAATGTTACTCCCCAAGTGACTGAAGTTTTGAATGTCACTCATGATTTAGATTACAGCCCAAAGATAGATGCGGTTATACACTAAATACGTCACAATTGTATGCGGATTCACTTCGGGTATATTTAGCCCCCCGAAAACCGCGGTTTTAGGCCGTATTTGTGAAGATTGTCACAAAGCGAGTTTTGCCCCTCATCGGGCCCCAGAATGAACATGAAGCAGAGGTGATTTCTCAAAAGAAGGAGGGCGCAAAGAACCAGATAAGCAGAATCGTACGCCGGGCATGCGGCGCTTAGCATGCGCGAGTTAATGTCACTTTCCATTAGCAGTATTAAGAGGTTTTAAAATGGGAGATATCAGCATTATCGCCAGAAGGCTTGAGGGCGGAACCAGGGTGCAGTTTGGCTGGAGCGGCAACGGGGGCTATTTCAGCGCGGTGGGTTCCCGTCTGCTCCGCTGGTACAACGATCCGAAGCAGGTGGAGTATCTTTTCGGGCTGGGACAAATGCGCGCCATTGGTGTTCCCGGCAGCGAGAACGGCGGCGAGTCTCGGTTCTTATCAAATCAGCCGGATGGTCAGCCCCACTGGCTGGGCCGCTCGGAACGGGAGATTTTCAGTAAAATCTGCTTTACTGATTACGGGTACTTCTACGATCTGGACAACACCTGGTATTACGTTAAGCCGGGGCCTTTTTGCATTAAGATTCCGCTTGTCTACATCGTTCATCATCTTGATGACAGTTACATGGAGTTTGACGAACTTCATCGCATCAGCGTCAAGCTCATCCAGTACATTCTCGGCGAGTACCGGGAAAGCGATCCTGACTTTCAGAAATTCCTTGCGGACAATTTTTCCAAATCCCCTGAGGAGATCCTAAAGGACATACTTTCTTCAAAGTACCTCTTTTACCGGTTTTCCCAGCATTATGACCGTATCCGGGATTATCTGGACAACTGGGTGGTGGCAAAGCCCAAGGACGACATGTCGGATATCACCGGATTTGTCCTGAAGCGCCGTAATGACGAAGAGCGGATTGAAACCATAAACTGGTAATAAAACCCGTGCCATCTGAGAAATCCTGCTTAGGCGGGATTTTTTGCTTCCGGAGCCGCAGAAAGGGAGAAGGTATCAAAAAGGACTGTTTCGTCATCATCCCGATCCCTTATCCTGCTCCCTTTGCCAATTCTCATCTCCGTCTCTGTTTTGCCGCATCTCTTTTCTGATCCGCTTCGTTTTCGCATGGTTTCATCCGCTCCCGGCCGTCTTTTTACCCCGGAATCTGCATTTAATGTTACAGATCCCGGTAAAATCCTGTAATATACGCCTTGCATTCAGGATCAGTTCTCCTGCTGTTACCGAGACCTGAACTGAGATGAGTATTTAAGAGGATTCCCAGTGAAGCCGGCATAACTTCCTTAGAGCCGGCGTTTGACTTAGATTTGCTAGCAAGGACTTTTTAGAAATGGAAGAGAATCTGGAGACAGTGAATTACTTCAAGGATTTTGTCAGAAAGCAGAATGAACTGAAGGCTGATTTCAAGCGCGTTTCCAATGATGTATTGCTTTTTATCTCGCGTCTTGAGAATTTGAATAACGAGTTCCGTCATCTCCCGGAGCGGGTGGATCAGGAAAACGCGGGGGTAACCGCTCAGTTTCAGAAGGTGATTGACAACAGAAAAGCTAAAATGACCCCCGTAACGCCAAATCTCGATGACGCCCAGGAAATCAAAAAGCTTAATGATATTATTGTCAGACAGGGCTGGACAATACAGGGGTTTATCAAAGCCATGGACATTGCTTCCCGCACCTTCTACAAAAAGGTGGAAACCCACTCCTTCAGCCTGAAGGAGCTCAATTTCATCCGTGAGCATCTGGCCCTTACCGATGAAGAGTTCATGAAGATCTTCTTTACCTGAGTTTTCCGGTAAGGGGGCCCTTAATCACGGCTGTTGCCTGAACGCGCCGGTAACAGCGGATTTCCCCGAGGGAGCTTCTGGCTCCCTTATTTCATTCCGAGCTGCGGCGTCCCTTCTGTCATTCTGTCCCTTCTGCTGATTTATTTCTTCCTTGCTTTTTGCTCTTTCCTTCTCCGCTTCACAGCAGCCGCTTTTGTGAGTTTTTTCAAAAACATAAGCCGCTCTCCGGCTTTCTTTTTGTTTTTTGGCGGATTTTCCCCCATTATCTTTTGTGAAGAGGCCCGGAAACCGGGGCAGGGGACTTTTTCCGCAAAGCCGCAAATAGCTGCCGGAAACGATATCTTATAAGCTGTCGCAGCATGAACTCTATGGTTTGGCGCGTCAGCCGCAAAGTTCCCCTTATTCCTGATTCCGGACTTTGCTTTCTTGTTCCGTAAGTTCATTCCTGCTTGCCGGAGCAGATCAGGGTTTCCGGCAGCATTTCCCGTTCAGGAGATTATATGTCCAAAGTCCTGCTTCTTAACGGCAGCCCCCATAAGAATGGCTGCACCGCCACTGCTCTTCAGGAGATGATCCGCGTGTTAAATGATGAAGGCCTGGAAACGGAGCTTCTTGAGGTGGGTGGCCGAAGCATCCGGGGCTGCATTGCCTGCAATAAATGCCGCGAATCCGGACAGTGCGTTTTTCGGGACATGGTGAATGAAACCGCCCTGAAGCTTGCCGCGGCAGATGGTCTTGTGCTGGGCTCTCCGGTTTATTACGGCTCCCCCAATGGAACTCTCATTTCCTTTCTGGATCGCCTTTTCTACAGCACCAGCAAAATATCCAAGCATCTTAAGGTAGGCGCTGCGGTGGTATCCTGCCGGAGAGGCGGGAATACCGCAAGCTTTGACGTGCTTAATAAGTACTTCACCATCAGCAGCATGCCCGTGGCCTCATCTTCCTACTGGAATCAGGTGCACGGCTTTACCGCTGATGATGTGAAAAAAGATTTGGAAGGGCTTCAGACCATGAGAAACCTGGCTCGGAATATGGCCTTTATGATAAGAGCCATTGCCGCCGAAAAGGAAAGATCCGGAATGCCCAAGCGGGAAAACGGCGCCTTTACCAGTTTCCCGGACGGGAAATAGCGAGGATCTGATTTTCGGGAAAATTCAGTCCCGGGCTTTTGTATTCCGGCAGAGGGAGCATCGTTTATTTCCCGCTTTTCCTTCATAGCTGCCGGTAAGTTTGTTTGCCGCTGGCGCCTTGTTTTTTCTGCCGGCGCTTTTTGCTTTTAACACAAGGAGACCTAACCATTATGGATTTCAAGTACGTTGTTTCAGGAAGATATTCCTGCAAGAAGTTTTCCGATACCCCCGTTCCCTCTGACAAGCTGGAAGCCGTGCTTATGGCCGGCCGTCTCGCTCCCACCGCCAAGAACCTTCAGGAGCAGCATATTTATGTTCTGACCGCTCCGGAGCATCTTGCGAAGATCGATGCCGTGACTCCCTGCCGCTACGGCGCTCCCATGGTGCTGGTGGTGGCCTTTAACCGGGAGAAGGTTTTTGTTTATCCCGGCGGAAAGCGCGATTCCGGCATTGAGGATGCCTCCATTGTAGCCGCTCACATGGTTCTCGCTGCTTATGATGCCGGGCTTGACAGCTGCTGGGTCAACTTCTTTGATCCGGATGTCCTTAAGGAGAGCCTGGGCCTCCCGGAGAACGAGGAGATCCTGATGCTCATGGATCTGGGCTTTGCCGCCGAGGGAGCAGGGCCGCTGGCAAACCACAACAGCAGAAAACCGCTTACGGAAACCGTTACCTATATGTAGAATAGCGCGGTTCGATAACAGCCGGGAATGGCCGATTGGGCTTAAGAGACCGCGGGGAGCTTTCGGGAAGAAGGGGGGACGATATGGATTACAGCGGAGCATTTTCAGGAACGGAGGCTGCGGACAGCGCCGGGACTTCTGATGCAAAGACTGTTACGTTTGATCTTAACGGACAAAAGTACTACTTTCAAAACAGCCGTTACTGCTGTGATTTCATTGACAAACTCCTCATTGATGAGCGGCTTCGCGAGCTCCGCTTGCTTGATGCCATGTACGGCAAAGAGCTGAAGGAGCTCTCCCGGGATGGCGGCATCAATGTGTATCAGCACCTCCGGGATATAGTGACCGAGTTTGTTATCATCGATGAGTATGTTTTTCAGGATGAGGCGGCGTTTCAGAGATTTCTCAATGACCTTATGGATTCTGTTAAGGTTAACCCTTTGTATTTCCCGAGCTTTCTGAAGTCCCATGAGAAGGCGCTTAAGCGGGCGGGGAGTCAGTATCCCCGGATCCGCCCCTTGCTGGACAAGCTTTACACTCAGCTGAATCAGCTGCTCTTTCTGGGAGATCTGGTGATCACGGATCCCGCATTATTTTCCTGGGAGAACTTTAAGAAACGGTTTGACTATCTCGCCAATCCTGCGGGGCTCCGGCTTTTTGTTTCCCAGCACCGGAAATCCCTGGAGGAGGCCCTCCGGAATCCCGCGGCCAGAAAGGAGGCCGAACATATTCTGGAGATGGACCGGGAGCTTATCGCCGTTGACGACAGATTCTACTGGAATGCTGAGGAGTTTAAGACTGCTGTTGCCGATATCATGAAATCCCCCGGTCTCCGGGATTGTTTTTCGGCGGTGCATAAGAACGCGCTCCTGGAGCTTCTTAAAAATCCCCGGGCGGCATCAGTGGCGGCAGAGCTTCTTACGGCGGCCGGCTGCGAGATTCCAAAGGATTTTGAAGTCTCTTTCCCTGAAGAAAATGATCCTCCCTGCGAAGAAAAGCCTCTCCCGGAGGATAAGCCAATTTCGGAGGATAAGCTTCCGGATGTCCCGAAGACTCCGGTTCTGGTTCCCGGAAACATTGTGGTATTAGGCAGCTATCCGGAGGATGAGGACGAGCTCCCGGCCCCTGTGGAATGGCAGGTTCTTAAAGTTTATGAAGATGCTGCCAAGACCGGAGGCAAAGAGGGATCTCCGATACCCCAGGCGCTTCTCATAAGCCGCTTTGCTCTGGAGTGCCGGCCTTTTCACCGCGAGTCTCAGAGCGTTTCCTGGGAGAACAGCGATCTCAGATCGTGGCTAAACGGGGAATTTCTGGAACAGACCTTTTCCAAAGAGGAACAGGCTCTCCTCCTGAAGTCTCCGGACGCGGTAAGCTGTCTCAGCGCGGAGGAAGCGGAGGAGCTCTTTAAGACCTCAGCCGCCAGGATATCTCAGGCTACACCGTATGCAGCAAAGAACGGGGCTGCCACTTCTTCTCCGAAAACCCGTAATTGCTTCATCTGGCTCCGCTCTCCCGGACTGGATCCGGCCACCGCCGCCTACATTGACTCTGCCGGGGATATCTGCCTTCTGGGGGAGGATGTCGGCTCCGGCGAATTTGCCGTACGCCCTGTTATCAGAATCCCTCTCGGCGGCAGTAACCTGAAAAGCCTGGTATTCCGTAATCCCGCGGATTCGGAGAAGCAGAATGACTGATGCCAAACTGGACAGAAATGCTTTTTTCAGTTTTGTCATGGCGAGAAAGGGGAATACCGTATACTTTGGCCGGTATCCTCAGAAAGCTGACTCCGGCGTGTCTCCCATTGAATGGCAGGTGGTGTCGGTCTCCCGGCATCATCTCCTTTTGGTAAGCAGCCGGGTTCTGGATGCGCATCCCTTCAATAATGAAAAAGGCCCGGCGGACTGGGAACGCAGCTCTCTCAGAGCCTGGCTGAACACAACCTTTTTGCGGAAAGCATTTTCTGAAAAGGAGCAGGAGTATATTGCGGAATCAGAGGTAAGCTTCAGAAGCAATGAGGCCCTCTCAGGAACAAAGAGCGCCAGAGACAAGGTATTCTGTCTCAGTGATGATGAAGTCAGACGCTATTTAAGGTTTCCGGTGGCGAAACCATGGGCCGGGCCAACAGACTATGCCAGAAAAGTCAAATTTATTTTCACCAAGGACGATAGATGCGAATGGTGCCTTCGCAGCCGGGGAAACTATGACGCTGGCTTTGCGAAACACGTAGAGAAAGACGGCAGGATCAACGAGTTTGGCTATCCTTCCATCTATCCGTTAGCGGGGGTGCGTCCGGCTCTCAGAATAGACCTTGAGGCTTGTCGCGCTGCCTGCCGGATACCGGCAGAAAGCATCCCCGGGGAGAGCTGTTATCCAAAGGGCGGCATCAGCATTGCCGGCCAGGTGTTTTTAACGGAAAAAGAGCTTTTTCAGTATCTGTTTCGCTGGCCTGAGATCGGTTTTCGCGCTCTTGTTTCCGGGGAACTTGCCGAGGCCTTTAAGGACCGTCCCTGTGAAAAGGAGGCGTTTCAGGAATTTCACTCGTATTTAACAGCGAACCATTTTCGGGATATCGACGAAATATACGCTGATTTTCTTTTCCGCATTACGTCATCTTTTCAGAAGGCCTTCCCTGATATCACGAACCTGGGGGATATGCTTCTAAAAGAGGGGCTTTCTCTGGCTCTTTCAGATCCTGAAACATTAGAGCATTCCCGCGGTTTTATATCCGTTGCCCGGAGATTATTGCTGGGAGGCTATCTGCATCATTATGCGCATCGGTTTTCAGTTACCGCTCTGGACAGAGCTTTGGATGACGCCGCGGAATTCGTCACTGATTGTCCGTTTGAGAGAATACCTTTGCTCGTGGCCTATGCCCTGACTCCCTCCCGCACTCTGGTCTTTAATGGCTGCAAATACACATCTCCGGATCATTTGTTTCATGATCTGATGAGTACGGCACGGAAAGATTTTCCGGCACTGGCGCGGAGACTTTACCAAGGTCGCAAGGATCTGGAATTTCTTGTAAAAGTCTTTCCGGATGCAGCTTCTGTTACTGCTGTGAACGGTATTTTATATTGTTCGGCGATGTTTCGTCTGGATGATGGCACTGCCTGCAGCTTCTCTGATCTTGATTCCTTCCGCGAGGTCGTTAAGAGAGCAAAAAAGGAAGGCTGTCTCAGAGAGCTCATTAACATGAGAGACCTGCAGGCAGAAGAGTGGAGAATGTTCTCGGAGTTCCGAAATGAAGATTTTCTGGGGGCTCTTCATAAATTGACGGGGAGCATTGTATCATTCGGGGAATTCCTTTTTTCCGGTGCGCCGCAGCTGCGCTCATATCTGTCCGAGCTCGCTGACAGAAGATTTCGGAATCCTCTGGCATTCGAGATATTTGTGAATTTTTACCGGGAGGATCTGGATCGCCAGGTTCAGAAGAAGCCTCTCCTGCAATCTGACGTTAAGGATCTTTATGACAATCTGGAGCATCTGGCAGTTGTCGGGGTAAGGGTGTTTACGGATCCGGCTCTTTTTGAATATACTGCGAAAAAAACGCTCGCCAGTCTTTCCGATCATCCTGAGATTACCAGTTTTTTTGTTTCCCAGTATCGGGAGAGTCTTGTGAAGCTTACCGGAAATCAGTATTACGGTTCGGCGGCTCGCCAGCTTCTGAATGCCGAGAAGGAGATCGTTTCCATAGACGAATACTTCTTTGAGGACGCTGGAGCTTTAGGTGATTTCATAACCCGGCTGAAGCGGGATCCCATTTACCTCACGGATTTTGTCAGGGCGCACCGCAAGGGAATTACGGCTCTTCTGGATCATCCGAAGGCCGCTCCTTTGGCCCAGGATCTGTTAAATCAGGAGCAGCTTTGCCGGCTTAAGATGACGGAACCTCTGGATCTCAGTCCCGGAGACATTTACACCATGGGCGAATTTCCTTTTTCTCCCCACGGCGATCCGGCCCCGCTGGAATGGCTGGCCCTCCGGGTTACGGAGGATCAGAATTGCGCGACCGCTTCCGCTCTCCTTATAAGCCGCTATGCTCTTGATGCCCGGGAGTTTCATCATGAAGGCTCCGGAGCCTCCTGGGAGAAATCAGACCTTTCTTATTGGCTTAACGGGGAGTTCCTGAATACGGCGTTTTCCTTTGCGGAGCGGGAACGGATTTTGGAGGAGCCGCTGTTTTTGGGTACGCTCTCCTTAAGCGAGGGGCAAAATAACGGGGATAACAGCGATAACAACGATAACCGCAAAACAGCAAGCGGAAATGACTATGTTCCTGCTTTTAGGGTCTTCTGTCTCAGCGCGGAGGAAGCCGCAGAGTATTTCGGTACCGCTGAAGAGAGATGCTGCTCCGGGACTCCCTTTGCTCTTAAAAGAGGGGCTCTTCCGCTTTCTTCTGAGGATCCCCGGGTTTCTTACTGGCTTCGGACGCCGGGACTTGACGGCGGTCAGGTTTATGCCGCTGCCTCAGGCGAGATTGTCATTATGGGAGAAAGGGCGGATCGGCATGATTTTGCAGTGCGGCCCGTTATCCGCATAATGTTCAGGAGAAAGTCCGGAAAGGAACCGGTCCAAGAGTCTCCTTCATAAGGGAGCCGGCTTCCGGCATTGCTGCTGAGAGATAGCGGGACAGATGGAATAAGAATTGAGGGACAAAGGGGGAAGGGCATCTCCGGGAACATCTGATAATCGGGGCGCGAACCGGAGCCTTCCTTCTGGAGTTAAGTTACATCATGATGAAGACAACTACCGAACTAAACGACTTTTACGGGCTCATCACGGCCAAAAAAGGGGATACGGTGACCTTCGGCCGTTATCCGCAGGACGATCCCGCCAAAAAATCCTCCGTTGAATGGCTGGTAGGGCATGTTGCAGAAAACTTTCTCGTGCTGGTAAGCAAGCGGGTTCTGGATGCGCAGCCCTTTAATGCCAAAGCCGGCCCCGTAACATGGGAGACCAGCACCCTCAGAAGCTGGCTTAACGGGGACTTTTTCAATGAAGCGTTTTCAGAGAACGAGCAGCAGATCATAAAGGAAGATCTGAACTTAAGTTACCAAAACGAGGATTTCAGTACCGCTTCCGGGAAAGACACCCGGGACAGGGTGTTCTGTCTTGATCAATACGAAGTCATCCTCTATTTAACCGCTACCGGTGACAGGAAAGCCGAGCCCACCCCCTATGCCGCGCAAAAGCAGGTGATGTCCGTGGGGAAGAACTGCATCTGGTGGCTGCGGGTTCCGGGAGAAAACGAAACTCTGGTAATGACCGTGAATCACAACGGCGAATATTATCGGACAGGCATGCCGGCTCTCTATCCGCAGGCCGGGGTGCGTCCGGCCCTGAAGATTGACATCTCTGCATGCCGCGCGGCCTGTCGCGGTCATGACCTTGGTATTCCTCAGAGCAAAAACTGGCCCAAAATCGGCATCGTTTTCGACAACCGGTTTTTTTATGATGAAAGGTCATTTTTTCAGGAATTGCTGCGGAGTCCTTGCATTGGCGCCGAGGCCCTGCGATCCGGGCGTCTCGCCGAAGTATTTAAATACGATTCCAGCCACAGCGAGTGTTGTCTGAAATATGCCCCGAGCCTTACGGGAGACGATGTAAATGATGTTTGTGCCTATGCCGAATTTCTTTTTAATGTTTCCTTGTTTCTCCTGAAGATGTTCCGCGAAGTCCCGGAACTGGGGGACTGGCTTCTCAGGGAAGGATTTAACATGGCTCGTTATAAGGGCGATGATAAGCTGGAGAAGTATCATTATGGCGGATTGTTCGCCCTTTTGATGGTGTTTCTGGAAAAGGGGTACTTTCAGCATTTTGTTCATTCGTTTGCCATTCACTGCCTTGATGACAAGCTGGACAAGGTCAGCAAATTATCAGGCCGTAAGGGCTGGACCATGGAGAGACTCTTTATGGCCGCAGCCTATCTCCTGACTCCGGATCGCTCCCTTATTTTTAACGGCCGCGTTTACCCTGCGCCGGAAGCTTTGCTGGAGGAGACGGAAGCGGCCGCTAACCATGATTTCCCGGCGCTGGCCAGAATGCTTTATGAAGGCCGGGAGGATCTGGAATTTCTTAAAGAAGCCTTCCCGGATGAGGCCTCTGTCATAACAGTGAACCGCATTATGCATGGCGAGGTAACCCTGCATCTCGGAATCAGCTCTTACAGCTTTCTGGATCTTGAATCCTTTCGCAAGGCTGTTCAGCAGGCGAAAAAAGACGGCCATGAAAACGAGCTTATGTACCTGAGAGACACGCAGGAAAAAGCCTGGAGGATGTTCTCCGGCGCGCGGAATGCAGATTTTCTGGGAGAGCTTAACAAGCTCACCAAGGCCTCCGTAACCCTGGGGGAATACCGCTTTACCGGCATCAAATCCCTGCGTTCATATCTGTCCCTCATCAGTGAAAACAGCGTGAAAGACCCGCTCTCGTTCAAGACCTTTGTGACGTTTTACCGGGACGAACTGGATCGGCTGACCTGGGAGCTCCCCGACATCGCCTCCGATATCGCAAAGCTCTATGACAGTCTGGAGCGTCTGGCTGTTATCGGCCCCCGGGTATTCACGGATCCTGTGCAGTTTGAAAGTTTTGCGAAAATTATGCTGGTCTCTCTTTCCGAGGCTCCGGAAATGACCAGTTTTTTTGTTTCGCAGCACCGGGAGAACCTGGAAAAGCTCGCCTTGGATCCGCATTATGGCCAGACTGCTCTCCGGCTTCTCAATGCGGAAAAGGAGATCCTTTCCATAGACGAGCATTTCTTTAAGGACGCGAGCGCTTTAACCGATTATTTAACCCGGCTTAAGCAGGATCCTCTTGTCCTCCTGGATTTTGTCCGGGCGCATCGAAACGGGATTACGGCTCTTCTGGAGAATCCTCAGGCGTCAGCCCCGGCCCGGGATCTGTTAAGCCGGGAAGCTCTGTGCCGGCTTAATATGATGGAACCCCTGGATCTCAGGCCCGGAGACCTTTGCACCCTGGGGGAATATCCGTATTTCACGGACGGGACTCCCGCACCGCTGGAATGGCTGGCCCTTCGGGTTTCGGAAACTGATAACGCCGCAGGCGGGAACCCGAGTTCAGATTGCGAGACCGCCTCCGCTCTTCTTATAAGCCGCTATGCTCTGGATGCCCGTAAGTTTCATCATGACGGATCCGGAGCTTCCTGGGCGGACTCAGACCTCTGCGCCTGGCTTAACGGGGAATTCCTTGAGACGGCGTTTTCCGCTATGGAAAGGGAACGGATTTTGGAGGAGCCGCTCTTTACGGAGGCGCTCTCCCTAAGTGAGGAGCATAGCTGCAAGGACAGCAGCGCAGAAAACTCCGAGACCGCAGCCGAAAATCATGCTCCCGCCTTTAAGGTGTTCTGTCTCAGCGCGGATGAAGCCGCGGAGTATTTCAGTTCCGCAGAAGAGAGACGCTGCGCCGCCTCGCCCTATGCCCTGGAAAGAGGAGGGCTTGCGGGAGCATCGGATTCCGGCGTTTCATACTGGCTCCGGACTCCGGGACTGGACGGCGGCAGTCAGGTTTATGCCGACGGCGCCGGCGACATCGCCATTCTGGGAGAAAGAGCGGACAGGCAGGATTTTATGGCGCGGCCTGTTATCCGGATCGTATTCCGGAAAAAGTCCGGAACAGAGCCGATTAGGTGATGAGCGCAAACTTAGGAATGGGCGGTTCAAGGTGAGAAATTTATGATGTCCGCCAGAAAGACATTGACCGGATGGAGCGGTATCATGTTTTAATATTCAGAGCAGGATTTAATTGGGCCTACTGGCAGAAAGCAATATTATGGATGCGGAGCTTTGGCGGCTGACCAGCAAGAAAATGCATAAATTGGCGTTTGCGCTTTTAAGAAACGGATATGGCAATTAAGAAGGATGCAGCGGCCTCCGGGACGGTTTTTCCGATAGGCATCAATGATTTTAAAAATATCATCAGTAACGGCATGGTCTACATTGACAAGACGTCATATCTTGAGGAACTTCTTGATCCGGGAACAGGAGTGGCTCTGATGCTTAGGCCCCGAAGGTTCGGGAAAACTCTTGCCATGAGCATGCTGTCCTATTTTCTGGAAATGAACTATCAGAATCCGAGGGACAGAAGCAGGCAAAGGAAGCTCTTTAAAAATCTTGCCATTTATAAAAACAAGGCATTCTGCGACAAGCATATGGGCAGATATCCTGTCATCAGTCTTTCCTTTAAAGATGTGGATGGGAAAACGTTTCAGGATGCTGTGGAGATGATTGTCAGCATATTTGCAGAGCAGGCCGCCAAGTTTGAGTTTCTTACGAAAAAGAAAGAACTGGATACCGTGTTCCTGCGCAGAATAAAGGATTGCAGACATCGCAAAACCCGTGTTTTTAAACGTGATGGCACCTTTGCCGAAGGTATGGCATCCCTTATAAATCTGTTTATAAAGGATCTGGCCAATTGCCTGAAAAAAGCCTTCAATAAAGATCCGGTCATTATCATTGACGAGTATGATGTGCCTCTGCAAAAAGCCACAGCGCGCGACTATTACACCGATATGCTCGATGTTATCCGGTTAATCCTCAGCTCGGCTCTGAAAGACAATGATACGAACATCTTCAAAGGGTTTGTTACTGGCTGTCTTCGTATCGCCCATCAAAGCATTTTCAGCGGAATAAACAATTTCAAGGCCAACGGTATTGAGGATGGTTTTTTATCCGGATTTATCGGTCTTACCAGAGATGAAACAGAAAATCTTCTAAGACAACATGGGCTGGGAAACCGGTTGCCTGCCGTTATTGAGCGGTACGACGGCTACAATTTTGGCGGTACGGACATGCTGTGCCCGTGGAGTGTGCTGAATTTTACAAGTGACGCCCTCAAAAGCAAGAATCCCGCCGCATTCAAACCGCGGAACTACTGGTCAAATTCCAGCGGGAACGACATTATTGACATCTGCATGAGGCATCCTGACAGTTCCGATCTCGAAAGGATAGAAAACCTCATGCATAACGGCACGGAGACCATAACCCTCAAAACCTTCACCTCTTATCCGGAGATAAACGGCAATACCAGCTTTGACACCTTTGCGACCATGATGCTGCATACCGGGTATTTCACCGTGGCAAAGAGCGCAGCGGCGGATGAATCTGAAATGTCTCTGAACAGTAACTCTGCAGGTGACGATCCCGAGATCATCAGAAAAGCCGTGATTAAAATTCCTAACAAAGAGGTACTGCAAAGCTTCCGCGAGAAGGCGGAGAACATTTTCAGCAAGGATAATCCGGAATGGACTAAAAGGGCAGCTGAGCTCTTGGAGGCTCTGTTTTCCGGGAATGCCAAAAATGTTCAGGATATCATAGATGACATGCTGATGAGATTTATCAGTAACCGGGATGCCATGAGCGGCGAGGGGTATTACCACGGATTCATGACCTCCGTTCTCGGTATTGCCGCCGGAACTGCGGGAACTGCCAGAAACCGGATAAACAGAGTGGAAATGGAATCCGAGAAGGATGCCGGCAATGGTTTTTCGGACATCATTCTCAGTAAGGTCTTTGAGGGCAAAGCTGTCATTTTGGAATTTAAGAAATGCAAGATCGGAACTCCCAATGCTTTTAAGAAAATGTGCCGGGAAGCTCTTAAGCAGATCGATGACAGGCAGTATGAATGCCGCTACAGAGCCAGCGGTTATCAGGACATCAAAAAGTACGGCATTGCCTTTTATGGCAAGCAGTGCCTGACGATGATGCCGGATGCTGCAGATGCCTGATGTTCTGTAATTTCATCCTGTCCCCTGTTTCTGAAAATCATGTGCTGCCGGAAACAGGTACTGAGACCGCCATGGCTAAATCAGCGCCGGCGACATCGTCATTCTGGGAAAAAGAGCGGACAGGCAGGATTTTATGGTGCGGCCCGTTATCCGGATAGTATTCCGGAAAAAGTCCGGAACAGAGCCGGTCAGGTGCCAGCCCCCGCCGCCATTTACTCACAGAGAAGGATTCGCAATACATACCTGTTAACGGAGCGCTTATGGCAAGGCCGATAGCTGGCGGAATAAGAGAGAACATAGTTAAGCAGAAACGTGCCAATGGCATTGTGTATGTCATCAGGCGCACCGTTAGTTATGATCCGGAAACAAGAAGAAACAAGGTACTGAAAACCGAAATCATAGGGAAATTAGATGCCGACGGCAATGTGGTTCCCACGAGATTCAAAGCTCCTTCCGTAAAAACCGGCCCGGCCGCAAAAGAGAAAACCTTCGGCGGACAGGATGCTTCCGGCCCTGTTTCCGCGGGCGCTGACAGGGACGGGAATCCTCCGGCGGGAAAAACACGACGCCTTAAGTATGGGATGATGTCTCTTCTGGGATGGGCGGGAAAGGCCTCCGGCATAGATGATGATTTAAAGAAAGCCATGCCGGGGCAGGTCTCAGGTTCTCTGGCTGAGAGAATCATCGCCATGGCCAGATTTTGGGTTGCCACCGGCGCTGATACTTTTTCGGACATGCATGCGTGGCAGATAATGCATGGCATAGAAAAAGAGAACATGATAAGCGAAGAGCTCTCCCGAAAGATTTTTGGTGCGCTGGGCATCCATGATGATTACCTGCAGGCATTTTTTCAGAGAAGAGCGGCTCGTTTTGGCGATGCTGACGAGGTTATTGCCTATGACTGCGCAGATGGTTCAGCAGGATCCTTGTCTTCTGCTCTCCGGGTAATGATGAGCCCATCGCCTTTCACCGCGAGCCCGGTAATATGCCTCATGCGGCCGGTGTGAAAAAAGCCCTTAAGCAGCTTGATTTTTTGCCGGCGAAGGAACCTCTGTTCGTTACGGACGCTGGTTTCTATGCCCCGGAAATTATTGTGAAATACACCATGTCCGGCATGCATTTTCAAACCGGAGTCCCCCTTGAAGGAGCACCGTGGATTAAAGATGCCGTTACGGAGAACATTGATAGACTCCTATTTCTGCTCCAGAACCGGAAACCGCTCCGGCGGAACCTTTCTGCTCCGCTGTTTCCGGAACCGGAATGCCGCGGATCCCCGGACGGTAAAAATTCTTAAGGGCATTAAAAGTCCTCTGGTGGCTCCATTGTGCTGCTTCGGGGAGGCTGAGGGCCATCCTTATGCCGTGCGGCCTTATTATGACATGCCGCCTCTTTCGGAAGCGCTGGCTGCGGGAAACCGGTTTACCAGTGAGGAGATCCGTTCTCTCATTATCCCGGCGGTAAGCGAGGGCCTTAGTATTCTGCATGCCGCCGGCATCATGCACGGCAACCTCCGGGCGGACTCCCTGATCCCGGACAGCAGCGGGGATCATATCGCTCTTGCTGACGGCAGGCTGGATTCCGGAGTCCTGCTTTCTAAAATCTCCCGGCAGCCTGTTTTGCTGCTGCCGCCCCTTTTTATTTTTCCGGCAGCGGAAAGACTGTTAAGTACTCGCTGGATGGAACGGTGGAGCGGACGGCGTGCCCGATCCTGTCCGCAAGAACCTCCATTGCCTGGGCAAGGGCCTCTTTCAGCAGTGTACAGATCTTTGCCGCGACAGGGATTTTGGCATCTTTAATTGGGAACAGGGATAGTCACAGTGACTTTTGAGTGCCGTGTTTTTGATTTGTGTTCCGGTAAAATATAAAGGCAAAGCCATTGTTTTCAAACGAAGGCTCAACCCTGACATTATCTTTATCGCAATGCTTCTCAGATCTCTTTCAGCAAAAACTCTCCATAAGTGTACAGAAGCGCATAACGGCGGAGATCCTTAAGCGTCTTGAGATCATCATCGGTAACATATAAATCAAGCTGGTTTGCGGCATCGTTTAACAGCTTTTTCCGCACCATGATTTTGGTATCATCTCCGGCAGGAACATTCCTGGCATATTTAACCTCAAAGAGGTAGCTGGGGCCTTTGCCGGTTCTGTTCTCAGCCACGAGATCCGCCCGGCCCGATCTGACGTTTGCCTTAACAGCGGCGGCATCGTCATAATAGTCGTCATCGTTCTCGTCCGGGAACACATACTGCCCGTTATGTCTGATGGCATATTCCCGGGTGAGCTTAAAGGGAGAACCGGGAATGAGATTAAGCGCGGTATATACCGCCAGCGTCACCTGAGATTCCCCCTGGGTTATGCTGGAACAGTTCACAAAGGCCTGAGCAATGGCATTAAGAAACCTTCGCAGCGTCGCAAGATCGTTTTTTGCCGCCATGCCGCTGAAATCATAGGT
>DFFT01000023.1 GCA_002372325.1 Succinivibrionaceae bacterium UBA3769
TTACTTATATGAATATGTTTAAAAAATACTAATTAAAATTCTGCGACAAATATCCGTTTTCAGCGTTACCGCAGCTTTTATAATAGGCGCCGTCAATTGTTAACAGGAGAAATCATGACAAAACTTGACGAAAAGCTGGTTAAACAAGCACCGAAAGATCTTCAGGAAATTTTCGAGAAAAACAAAGCGGAAACCAATGAAGAAGCTAAGAATATCAAACTGTTTGGCGAGGTCAATTTTTTTGACGTCAGTTTTAACAACTTCTTCAGAGATCCTGAATATCTGCGAAGATTTTACCGGGAATTCTCCCAAAGGGATGTTGCGTCTGACCGCATTAAAGTCATTACCCTCAATGAGAGGGGAGTCCTACAAAACTAAGGTCAGCAATGATCTGGGACTTTATGTCAGGCACGAGGATGACGAAGACGAGTTAATAGTTCTGGTGGAGGCTCAGAGCACCTGGAATCCCAATATGCCCTACCGTTTTCTGGAATACATCATGGCCACATGGGGCAATTATGTTACCGATCATGAATTCAGCAAATACCGTGCCCCGCAGTTTTATCTGCCGCCCTCGCGGTGCTGCCTGATATATACCGGAGACGAAAAAGCGAAGCCGGACGGCACGATGAACTTTACTCGCATGTATCATCCGAAGATAACCCGGATACCAGCGTATCTGAATTTCGAAATAAGCGTTTTATCCGCAAAGGAAAACAGTACCATCGCAGGTCAGTACATATGGTTTTCCAAGCTTGCCGCAGTTCTCAGAACTGAATGCAGGAATGGTGTAGAATTCATAGAGACTTTCAAGAGGGCGTGCCTCGATGAGGGCTATGATGTCATGGCGCAGTTTATTGAAAAATACGAAAGAAAAATGGAGGATGCTATGGAACTGTCAATTACTTCCAATGAAATTTTTGATAACTTTCTTCAGGGCAAATGCGAGGATGCAGTTGAGAAAGCAGCACCGGGTCTCAGAGCAGAGGGTGAGAAAATAGGCGAGGCAAGAGGCGAGGAAAAAACCGTTGTCTATTTTTACAAAAAAGGTTTAATCCCAAGGGGGGAGGCAACAGCGAAACTCGGCGTAACGGATCAGGAATTTGAAGTATTGCTGCAAAACTATAGCTGAAAGTATTTTAGCTGAGTTTTTCCGTTAACGATGACAGCGCGGTATCCGGAGGTGCATCTCCGATGCAGGCGCTGTTTTTTTTTGATTTGACAGTGTTCAAACGGTTGCTTGCAGAGGTTGTTGCCGGACGGTAATCGTAATCGAAGACGTGGCGAGATTATTGAGTTAATACAAGGAACGGATACCAGAGCAGTGATGAGTTTGCCGAAGAGTGGCTGCTCAGCGCGCCGTGTTTCAAAAACGTTTACGGACAAGTCGGAGTCTTTGTCTGTCTGTGAGTCATAATCAAGATTTTGATAAACGGCATAATATTACATTCGGGCCTGCCAATCCGGTCTTTTCTGGTGATAAAATGCCCCGTACTGCCGTGTGAATATTGCGGATTCGCTTTTCCGAGTTCTGAAAAGCGGTCAGCAGCCCTCCGGATGTGGTGAGCATTATGATCAGAACCTACGAAATTCACAATGAAACACTTACCTATGAAAATTTCGATGTGAACGGCGTTTTGCCGGAAAACACCATCTGGATCGATATCAAATGTCCCACGGAGGAGGAAAGAGAATGGATGCAGCATCTCTTCAAGGAGGAGGTGCCGGAGGAGGATGACATCGAGGAAATCGAATCCACCTCCCGTTTTTATGTGGACAGCGACGGTGTGCATATTACCTCTCTGTTCCCGCAGCGCAAGGGCCGGGAAACCGAATCGGTGAACGTGCTCTTCACCATTCACGGCAAAATGCTGATAAGCTTCCGCGAAGAGGATGTCAGCATTATCCGGCTCCTGCGTCATTACATCAAGCATGACCGGGTGATGATTCAGAACAGTCTGGATATCCTGCTGGAGCTTCATGACATCAAGGTGGAATCCCTTTCCGACTATATCGAGGATTCCTACACCACTCTGGAGGAAACCGCCGATCAGATCATGGCCGATGATGATGAAAAGATTCCGGAGCTGATTGAGGAGCTTATCATTCAGGAGGGCACCATCTCCAAAATCAGAGTCTCCCTCTTTGATACCAGAAAGGCTCTCCGGTTTCTGAGAAAGAACCTTTCCGCCAGATTCACCCCGGAGGAGTTCGAGATGATTGACGGCATTCTGGCGGACATTGAATCTCTGCTGCCCCATACGCAGTTCCTTTTTGAAAAGATCAACTTCCAGCTCCAGACCTCCATGTCCTACATCAATCACAAGCAGAACAGCATTATCAAGATTTTCTCCGTGGCGGCCGTGGTGTTCATGCCGCCCACCCTTATCGCCAGTATCTACGGCATGAACTTCGGCCATATGCCGGAGCTGGCCTGGGAGTACGGTTATCCGGTGTCCATTGGCCTTATGATTCTCTCGGCCGTGCTTACCTACTTTATCTTTAAGAAGAAGGGCTGGCTGTAAGGATTCCGGAGTCTGAGAGGATCGGATAGCGGCCGGATAGCAGCCGAACCTGGAGGGCATTATTCCCGGGCCCGAAGTCTCCGGAGAATTTCCCGGAAGGCGATGACGGAATCAGGCGTGGCTTCTGCCGCTCTTGCCAGCATCTCATCCTCCGTAAGCATGATCACGTCTGCCACCTCTTCAGGCTGCATGGTAACAGCGCCATCGTATCTGCCGTAAAAAAGCCCGCCGTAAACAAAGCTTTCCTGAACGTCTATCCGGAGCCAGCCCAGCCAGACAAGGTCAGTGCTGACGCCCAGCTCCTCCCGGAGCTCTCTTTTGGCGCTCCCCGCCATGTCATCCCCGTCCTCGGCGGTTACCACGCCCCCGATGCAGGCATCCAGCATGCCGGGGCAGTAATCCTTGGTGAGAGTGCGCTTTTCCACATAAAAGCGGCCGGACTTATCCTCAAGAACAATGTACGAGGCCCGGTGCGGCAGCCTTCTGGCCCGCATTTCCGGACGGGGCGCTGTTCCGGTTACTTTATTGTCTTCGTTTACGATAAGCACTGTTTCAGTCATGGTTGTTCTGTCCTATCCCGTTTGCCTGTTTACTGTCATTATCCCAGCGCATTATATCCGAGAAGAGTAATCCCTTCCGGCAGGTTATCACATGAAGGATGGGCGGGGAACAGGAACAGGGGTGAAGAAACTGCTTGCCCCCACCGCCATTTACACACAGAGGAAAACAGAAATGGCGGAAGCAAACAGAAAGGCAGAAACAGGAAAGCCGGGTCTTCATCGAGACGCTTCCGGCTTAAAAAACAGCGATGTTACAGGGGATCGGGTATAATAAGCCCCTGTAATTGATGCTGTGACTCTGATTTTACGGGTTTTTTACGATATGAAGAACTTAACACTGACTGCTCTTGCTTGTTCTCTGGGGCTTTTTCTGGCAGGATGCTCCAGCCTTTCCGATTATGAAACGCTGCCTTCCCTGACCATTACTGACTGCTCCTTTGATACTTCTGACAGAACGCATCCGGTTATTGCCGTTCCCTACTGCATCAATAACCCTCTGGATATCAGCGCGGATGTTGCCAGGGTGCATTTCAGCTATAAGGCCAACGGTCTTACGGTTTATGAAGAGAACCATGCTCTTGAAAAAAGCGTGGATAAGTTCGGGAGCTTCTGTGATACCAGAAGGGTTACCCTGGATGCGGAGAACGATCCCAAGGCAGCCTCCACGGTGCTTAATACCATGCTGAGCCGTACCTGCGAGATAAAGGCCGTGATGTATTTTGACGACAAGGAAGCGAAGCCGGTCAGCGCTGATTTCAAAAAGGTTATCAAGTAAACAGGTCTTTAGCTGAAAAGGCTAAGCATATTCAGCGGCGGGATGGCCTCAAGCAGGGCTTTCCCCCGGCAGGGACAGGATTAAGGGTCATGACGGAAGCTCCGGGACAAAATTTTACGAGAACTGAAAGGTGGGATGCCGAAGCCCCCATTAATCTGGATCTTTCGGGGTACACCCGTCCCGCAGCCAGGAAGGGCGATCTCCGTTTTGCCTGGATCTGTCTCGGGCTTGCTTCCATATGCATTTTCTTTCTGGTGTTTCGCAGTCTTTCGGAATTTTTCCAGAAATACTATATCCTGATGGAGGTCTTTACGGGCGGGCTTCTTTTTGTGGCCGGAAAATCCTGGTTTGCCTATGCCCGGAATACCAGCCGCTTTCTGAGATGGGATCTCGCGGCCGGAAGAATCCTCAGCATTTCCGAAGACGCCCGGGGGCATTCCTTTCTGGAAATGGAGTTTTATCCGGCCGGAGTGTCATCTGACCGGGTGGTATTTACCGAAGAGTATAACTGTCCCCTTATTGATGCTGTCAAAAATACCGGTCTTAATGCCCTCCCGGTGCTGTTTCAGCCATCCCGGGCGGCTCACGGGGCCTATTATGTGGATCTCCGCTTCCGGAACCGAGAGCTGGACAGGGACAATCTCCGCCTTCAGGACACGGTAACTCCGAATAAACAGCAGGGCCGCTGACGGCAGGTTTCGGCAGCAGGGCCGGACTTTTACAGGCTTGATGAAAGCGGCCTCCGGTAATAAAATGAGGCCTGTTTTAGATTATTCAGATTCGTAAGCTCCGGAGTCCCGGCGGGATTCCGCGGCTTTTCTGTTTTAAGGAACAGAGAGATTTTTTCTAGCAAGGGTTAAGTGTTCATGAAAATCGTATCAGTTGATGAAGTCCTTAAAGGGCAGGTGAATGTAGGTGACCGGGTGCAGGTGCGGGGCTGGGTGAGAACCCGCCGCGATTCCAAGGCCGGCTTTTCCTTTATCGCAGTATATGACGGCTCCTGTTTTAATTCATTGCAGGTAGTAGCCGGCAAGGAGCTTCCTAATTACGCTGACGGGGTAATGAAGCTTACCACCGGAAGCTCGGTTATTGCCGAGGGCGTCATGGCCGAATCTCAGGGCAAGGGCCAGCAGTATGAAATGCAGGCCGAGTCCGTTTCCGTATGCGGCCTTGTGGAGGATCCTGATACTTATCCCATGAGCGCCAAGCGGCACACTCCGGAATACCTCCGGGAATACGCCCACCTCCGCGCCCGCACCAACATTATGGGAGCGGTGCTCCGGGTGAGAAACTGCCTGGCTCAGGCCATTCACAGATTCTTTAACGAAAACGGCTTTATCTGGATCTCCACGCCGCTTATTACTACCTCTGACTGCGAGGGCGCCGGCGAGATGTTCCGGGTTACCGCTCTGGATTTTGCCAATCCCCCCAAGACTCAGGACGGCAAGGTGGATTTCAGCAAGGACTTTTTCGGGAAGGAAGCCTTCCTGACCGTTTCCGGCCAGCTTAACGCCGAGACCATCGCCAGCGCCATGTCTAAGGTTTATACCTTTGGCCCCACCTTCCGCGCGGAAAACTCCAACACCACCAGACACCTGGCTGAGTTCTGGATGGTAGAGCCGGAGGTGGCCTTCTACGACCTGAACGACAACGCCCGTCTGGCAGAAAACATGCTGAAGTACGTGTTCCGGGCCGTTCTTGAGGAACGCCGCGATGATATGGAGTTCTTCCGGGAGAGAGTGGATCCGGAAGCCATTAACCGTCTGGAGCACTTCATTAACTCCGATTTCGCGCAGGTGGACTATACCGATGCCATTGAAATTCTGAAGAACTGCGGCAAGAAGTTCGAGTACCCGGTGGAATGGGGCATCGACCTCCAGAGCGAGCATGAACGCTATCTGGCCGAGGAGCACTTCAAGGCTCCGGTGGTGGTGAAGAACTATCCCAAGGATATCAAGGCCTTCTACATGCGGCTTAACGATGACGGCAAGACTGTGGCCGCCATGGACGTGCTGGCTCCGGGCATCGGCGAAATCATCGGCGGTTCCCAGAGAGAGGAGCGTCTCGACATGCTGGACAAGAGAATGGCCGAGATGAATCTTGATCCTAAGAATTACTGGTGGTACCGGGATCTCCGCCGCTACGGCTCCGTGGTGCATTCCGGCTTTGGTCTGGGCTTTGAGAGACTGATTGTGTATGTTACCGGCCTGGGCAACGTCCGGGATGTGATTCCGTTCCCCCGCACGGTTAACAACGCTCTGTTCTAAGAGCTTTCCGGAGCGGCGAGCCTGACCTCGGGCGGGGAACCGGCTCCGAAAATGATGACTATCAGCATAATGTACCGGCATGGCCTTAAGGTTCAGCCGGTATTTTTTTGCCGTCTTATCTCTCAGGAGATAAAGCTCTCCCAGTCTTTCCAGGATACATAGGAGGTGCCATTGATGGTCATGGAGATATCGCCGAGGTAAAAAACGGCGCTTCTCACTTCGTTGTTCCCTCGCAATCCGGCATACCTTCTAGTATTTCCTGCCAGTTTTGCGTCCGGGGCATGGCGACTCGCTATTTCCATGGCAAAGGGATGATTCCAGTCAGCGATGGCAGGAACCTCAAAGCCGTATTTATCGCGGAAGAAAGAGAGCTGCGGGGCTTTGCCGGAATTAACCCGGTGCTTCAAAAACTCCGCTATGACAAAGGTTTCGATAACGGCTCCCTTGTGCCGGCTCAGGAGGAGCTCCTCCTTTGAAGCTATCCGGAGAAGATGGCACAGGAGACCGGAATCAGTAAAGTACAGCTTTGGGGTTTTCACAGGTTTCCTGCTGTGACTTCCGGTATCAGGCTCCAGAAAGTGAATGATGAAAGAGCCTTCCAGAATCGAAAGCCATTTTTCGATAGTAGGTGCGGAAACTCCCGCCTCCCGGGCGATGCTGTCCATGGAAAGAAGCTGACCGCTGTGATCCAAAGTTTGGTATCCGGAAAATCCAAATTTTTGTTTGCGGATAATCTAAGAGTGCGGTGCAAAAAGTCACCACCCCTTGGCCAAAAACACGAATCCTTAGTATCTGCAACTCGTTAACTTATTAATCAACAATGATAAACAAACCTTCTATGATCAATTGTCAGCTTTTATAGTATCGGCTATAATACGTAATATAACCAGTATTGTAAGGTATCTACTATGGCTGCCCCCGTAAAATCCTGTTACAACACCAGTGTCGGAGAATTCCTTTTTGAGGATGACCCTGTATTTTCCGGTAAAGAGCACGAAGCCTTTCTGAAGTGCTGTGAACCCCTTTCGGTAATGAGAGTCTGTGTGAATGCAGCAGCCTCAGATTCTCTGGTCACCGAGTTGGCGGCGTTTGCCAGAAAGCAGTATAACTACAAGGTTTATGGCGATGAAGACGTCCAGGAGAATAACAAGGGCGCCGGCAGATACCCCATCAGAATGCTCATTACCATACTGATACTAAAAGAACATTTGCATCTTTCCTTCCCGGAGACTGCCGAGAGAGCTCTGTACGACCTGAGATTTCGTTATGCTCTGGGTATTGAGGCTATCCACAAACCCGTTCCCGGAATGAGCACAATCAAGCATTTCTCCGGCATGGTGACCGCCTTCAACGAACACAAGACGGAAGAACTTGGAAAGAAATACAGCATCTGCAATGAGATGATCGCCAACCTCGCCGAGTCAACAATCAAATACTTTGATAAGCACAATTACACCGCCACGGTCAGACTTGATTCCACACTGGTAGGTTCCAACATTTCCAGCCAGTCAAGGGTTGAGATTGTTACATCCGTGCTGCAGAGTTATATTGGAAAGCTTCAGTTTGAAGAAATTTGCAAACTTTCTATCTACGGCACGGACGACTGGGACTTAATTCAGAAGGTTTTTAAAATCGGCGGACAGCGGATAACCTACGAAATTGAGGGGGCCGGGAAAGCGGTTATGCCGTGGCTTGGCTTCTGTTTCGATTCAATTGTCAAAGATGTTGAAGCGAAAACTGTGAAAGAAACTCCGGAGTATCTGATTTTGGAACGTGTCTTCTATGAACAGTTTGCGCCGGACAAAGACGGAGTCTTGTCTCCCAAACCCGGAAAGGACATCAGTCCTGATTCACTGCAGAACCAGAACGATCCTGATGCTTCCTTCAGAAAGAAATATGCCACTCCGGTTCGCGGTGAAAGCGTCAATATTGCCGAAATCGTCGGAAAGCATGAAACAGTGACTGACGAGAATGGCAACAAAGTCAAAATTCAAAAAGCTCCGCATGTGATAACCTCAGTCGATGTCCGTACCGCAACGGCAGATGACACGGAGTTTCTTGACCCTTCGGCTGATGCGGCCATTAAGATAGCCAATGCCTGCGGCCACGAGGTGGACACGATTGAAGGGGATGGCGGTTATTCCGGAATTGACCAGAGAAAGAACATGGAAGACAAGGGGCTGACTCTGGTAACAACCGAACTCAAGGGGAAGGAAGCTGCCTTTATCTACAGCCTTCAGGAAGACGGAACAGTCCTGGTAACGGACAGAAGCAATACTGACATCACCTATACGGCCGTTCCAGTTAACACCAGAGACGGCTCCAAAAAATGGAAATTCACAACGACTGATGAGAATGGCAAAGAGAAGACCCATACCATCACCGAAAGAAATCTGGAAATCCAGAAAATCCGGGAGCTGCAAAAGGATATTCCCGCAGAGACCAAAAAGCTCCGCAACAATGTTGAGGCCTCCGTCAGGGAACTGAAGCGGGGCACATATAACGGGAAGGTCAGATACTGCGGAATAATCAGAATTCTGTTCTCCATGTCAGCTAAAGCAGTGGGGATCCAGACAAGAAGAATTTTTAATTTCTGTAAACGGTATAGGATAGATCTGTCCGAATTATGCCAAAATTGGTGTGGTTGGTTAATTTAGTTTG
>DFFT01000081.1 GCA_002372325.1 Succinivibrionaceae bacterium UBA3769
TGACAATTACGGCTCTGCCACCATGTCCCGCATTGCGGAATACTGCGGCATGAAGCTTCCCGATGTGCGGGAGGAGGCGTATCTGATGGCGGAGCGGGGCTTTCTGGAGCAGGTTTCAGCTGATGACGCTGAGCTTGTCCTCACTCACCTGGGGCGGGAGACCATGAATGAGATCTTTATCCGCCAGATGCAGATTTCCGAGTTTTTGCAATTTACTCTGGAGGTTGAAGAGGAGGAAGCCCAGGAGAACGCCTGGCAGTGGAAGTTTCTGCTGTCCGACGAGGCCATGAAGGCTATCCGGGATTATCTTGCTGAGAACGGCATTGCTGCGGAGCAGGGGTAAGCTGTTTTTTTCCGGCGGAGATTTCTCCCGCCGCTCATATTCCTGCCGCTCCGCGTGCCTCCCGCGCTCCTGTTTCCGTCTTTCCGAAATAAAAAGCCCTTCCGTAAAGAAGGGCTCTGTTCCTTAAGCTCCGGTTACTCCGGAAGCTGCCGCCTTACTCAGTGAAGGAGGTAATGGTCTTAAGCTCCTCGGCGCTGAGTTCGGGGAAGGAACCATGCTTCCGGAGATATTCCTTTACCACGGGGGCATCGATGCCCTTGACGGGGCCGGCCTTTTTCTTCTTGAGAAGAGCAAAGCCGTCCTTGCCCCGGAGCACGTAGTCGGTAGTCAGCACCCGATAGGTCTTCTTCAGATTGATGGGCTGAGATTTTCCGCTGGCGTCAGTGAACATCACATCGGTTACCGGAGTGTCGCCGCTCATCTTCATGGCATAGGTAAAGCCCCAGCCGCACGGAGTGCCGCCGTCCCTGGCCGCAACGTCGGTATTGATGTAGCGGATTACCTGATTAAGCACGTCCGCGAATTCCTTTCCGGTAAGCTTCACTTCCCTGAGTTCATTGCTGAAGGGGATAATGGCCAGCAGATCGCCGTCAGTGAAGTCGCCTTCCTCCATGTCCACCCGGAACATGCCGGAGTTTCCGAGATAAATGTCGCCGCCGAGTTCATCCAGGAATACCTTGCTGAATACCTTGCAGGTTTCCGATCCGAAGGGGTTCTGAGCGTTTTTGATGACGCATTCGTCGGTGGGATAGCGGGTGGTGCAGGTGTCCTGAACCGCCTGGCCCAGTGTGGTGAATTTGGCCTTGATGGCATCGCGGTACGGCTGGAGAGCCTTGGTGGCCGTATCATTGGGCCGGGCTTCAATGAATGGGCTGTCCGGCTGATCGATAAGGCCCCTGATCTCAGCTTCCGCAATCTTCTTGCCCTCGGGAGACTTGGGCACGCCCTTAAGCTGAGCGGAATCCGTCCAGAGCGGCATATAAGGAGTGCCTTCGCACTTCAGCACATGGCCGTCCTTGTCAAAGGAAACCTTGAGATCCCCGATGATCTTGCCGTATTCATTAGCCTGTACCACGCAGATCTTGTGCCCGGTGGCGTTGGTGCGGGTCATGGGGTAGGTGCACTCGCCCTTGAAGCCGTATTTGGAGAAATCGCCGCAGAGACTGTGGGAGTCGCCGCCTACGATAATGTCCACGTCATTCAAAAGAGCGGCATTGGTTCTGTCGGCAATAACCCCCTGGTGGGTTACCAGCACATGGATCTTGGACACATCGTTATGTCTGGCGGTCATTTCGTTAATGAGGGGCACGGTTTCGGCAAACTTCATGTCCGGATCCGGGCTGGAGCTGTGAGTGATCTTCTTCCCGGTGGTGACGCCGTAGAAGGCCACGGTATGGCCCTGAATTTCCCGGAAGGCTTCGGTGACGCCGTTTTCCCCGTTAAGCGGGCTGTCCGGCCCCACGGTCATATCGGAGTTCAGGAGCACAGACTGCGGGCTCAGCTTCTTCATGAAATCCACATAAGTCCGGAGTCCCTTGCCCCCATGGTCAAACTCATGGTTGCCGTAAACATAGTAATCGGTTTTGTACATGCCATGGAGGGCGGCATCAGCCTCACCGTGGAAGTTGTCGTAGTTGGAGGCATTGCCGGTGATCTGGTCTCCGGCGGAGATCACCAGAACGTCGGGATTGGCCTTGCGTCTCTCCTCGATCACCGATTTAATGGCCTCGGGACCGCCTACCTTGACCCGTACCAGTCCGGCGGGGGTTTTCAGGGACACCTTGTTGGCATCAATGTAGGAATGGACATCGTTAACATGGAGAATTTCCAGAGTGAAGTCAATCTGGTCAGCGATTTCCGCATCGGCATTGTCAATGGAGTTCAGCTTCATGTCGGTCATGCTGCCGGAGCGGGGGGCAGGGCCGGAGGCGCTGCAGGCGGCTATGGCGAGAGCGAGAGAAGTCAGAGCCAGTTCTTTATAAAATGTTTTCATGGTCTTGGTTGCAAATAACAGTTAAAAGTGGCAGTTTCGGTATTTTTTTGAACGCCAAAAGCGCCAAAAAACCCCGGTATTTTACCGGAAAATCCCTTATATTTCTGCGAGTTAGCCGACATTGACAGAATTAAATTCGCCGGGGATAGAGGTCGGGGGTTTTGCCGGATATGGCCGGAAAGGCTTTCAGAAAGGTGCGGGAAAGGGGATTTTCGCGGCAAAAAAAGGACACGCTGAAGCATGTCCTTACATCTGAGCCCCGGGGCTGTGCTATGCCCTGTTTTCAGGAGGGCGGCCCCGGAAGCCTAACCCTTTAGTCCGCGCAGACCTTGCTGTAGGCCGACTGGTTGCCCAGAAGCTTGCCGGTAACCGCAGGCAGGTTCACCTTAAAGACATTTCCTTCAGCCTGAACCTCTTCGCAGGTCATGAGATCATAGAGAGCGTTCCCGTCGCCCGGAATGGCGGTGTCCAGGTTTACCTCGGCGGTTTTGTCTTCTCTGACGTTCATAAAGAAGAATACCGACTCGTCATCAAAGTCCTTCTTTATCGAGAAGAGAACATCATCGGTCTTGATGTCGGTCATGCCGCCCATATAGAGAGACTTCAGATTGCTCCGGAGATTCATGAGCCGCCGGAACAGCTTCAGAAGATTGCTTTCATTTTCGGTGAAGCCGGAGAACTTGCCGTTAACCCGGGCCACATGGTCATCATAATAGCCCATCTGCTCCTTCTTGATGTCGAAGTTCGGCACCTCCTGCCCCCACTCGTCGCCGTAGAAGACGGTCATGGGGCCGCTCATTACCGCGGTCACCATGTGGGCCAGGAGATAGCGGTTCCAGTAGAGTTCTCTGTTGATGGCATTAAGCTTTTTGGCGCGCTGAATAAGATCGCCGAAGCGCACGAGATCGTGGTTGCCCAGGAAGATGTTGGGCATGGCAAAGGCCGGGAAGGCATTTTCATTATCCTTGAGCTGGGTGCGGATCACGGTGCCGGTATGATTGCCGTAGCCGCTTTCCTCCACGGCCAGAGCCTGGGTAATGGCGTATCTGACGTTGAAGTTGAAGAGGGATTTAAGTCCCGGATGAGCTTCCGTGCCGTAGCCCTTTTCCGTCATGAGGGCGTTGGAGTGCCAGATTTCTCCTACCATGTAGGCCGGCGGATTCACGGTCTTATTGTCCAGGCGATAGGTTACCCCGGAGGCGGTGTTTTCCACTGCTGTCCGGAAATCCTCCCAGGTGCCTACCGGAACCTGATAGGCCTGATCCAGACGCCAGCCGTCGATCTTGTATTCCTTGATGTAATAGGTGGCCACGTCTTTGAAGAAATCCTCGGTGCCGGTGCTGCCCGGGAAGTCATAGGCGGCGCACAGGGTGCCGTCTCCGGCCTCATAGGTTTCCGTGGATCCCTGACAGGTCTCGGTCTGGTTGAGGATGCTGCCGTTTTCGGAGATGCGCTGAATATTGTCCTTGAAGTGGCCGTACACCCCGTCCAGGAAGACGTACATGCCCCGGGAATGGGCTTCGCTGATAAGCTTCTTAAGAGTGTCCTCGCTGCCGAAGCGGGGATCCACCTTGAAGTATTCCTGGGCAAAGTAGCCGGTGGCATCCAGGGGAACCGTGTGATCCGTAAGAAGGGCGCTCTGGAATACCGGAGTCAGCCAGATGGCATTTACGCCCAGGCCCTTGATGTAGTCCAGCTGGTCGATAACGCCCTGAATGTCGCCCTTGTGATCGCTGGTGCCGTAGCCGACGTCGTAGTTAATGGAGTCATCGCCGTTATTGAAGGCTTCCACCATGATCTGGTAGATCCGGAGGCCGCAGAGGGTGCCGGCCTTTTCGTCAGATGAGCTCTGATTGCAGTAAAGCTTGTTGCTGTAGAAGCCCTTGTTGAGATCGGTGATGTCATAGCTGACGACCTCAGGTTCCGGAGGCTCGGGATTCCCGCCGCTGCCGCCCCCGCCGCCGCAGGCAGAAAGCGAAAGAGAAGCCAGTGCTGTGATAAGAGCGCAAGAAAGCTTGTTCATGGTCATAGATTTTCAGTTTCCGTGTGAGTTTCGGGGATGCCGCAGCGCTTCGGAATGCGGCGGAACGTCATGATTGTACACCGGCGGCGGATTATCCGGTAAAACTTATTGCGGTTTTGCGAGGTGGTGCCCGGGATTTTGGGATCGGGCCCGGAAACGTTTTCCCCGGAAAGGGCGGGATGAAGCAGCGGGAACAGGATGCGAAAAAGGAGAGGGAGCGCCGGGAAGAAGAAAAAGAAAGAAGGATAAGGAAAAAAAGAAGGAAAAAGGAAAGCGGCTTCGGATCGGTTTAATGCCGTCCTTCTGCTCAAAAAGTGCTGTCACGCCCGCACTTATGACTCATGATAGTTACATCCTGTCCGTCATTAGGTAAAATGCAGCCGATCTTCTGCTGCCGCCTGTCCGGAAGTTTGCTAAAACGGCCTCTCCCCGGCGGAAAACGGGAAGGAGCCTCAGCCCCGGCCGACAGCATGACATTTACATCAAATACCTGCATACAGGAAAAAACAGCATGATAAACAGCATTTTAAAAAGAACCCTGTCCGTTGCCTGCGGAGTTTTTATCAGCATGCTCTGCGCCGGTTCTCTTCTGGCAGCGGATGCTCCCGCAAAGGATCAGTCCCGCGCTCCGGTAAAGGTTATTCTGGATACCGACATGGTGGAGCTTTTTGATGACGGCATCGCCATGATGATGCTGAAGAGCGATCCCTCCATTGATCTTCTGGGCGTGGTCACCGTTACCGGAAACTCCTGGGCCAATGACGGCATGGCCTATCTGGTCAGACAGCTTGAGGTCATGAAGAACGGCAAGCCTTATCCGGATCTGGTCATCGGTCAGCAGTATCCGGATCGCCGGGGCGGCGGCTTTGGCCGGGATATCCTCAAGAAGGAACTGTCTGCATACGGTGACGTCATGGAGGGCTACATCGGCGCTCAGGAAACCGATAACCCGAAAACCTGGCAGGATTCCTATCAGAAGCGCTACGGCGTTAAGCCCCCGAAAGACCTGAAGATCAGGCAGGACGGCGTGGATTACCTCATCGAAATGGCTCACAAGTATCCTCATCAAATCAAGCTGGTGGCTATCGGCCCCACCACCAATATCGCCGGCGTGGCCAGGAAGGATCCGGAAGCCATCAAGCTCTTCGACGAGGTCATTTACATGGGCGGGGCCTTCTGGGTGAAGGGCAATGCCCACAAGAATGCCGAGTTCAACATCTGGCTGGATCCGGAATCCACTAAGGTGGCCTACCGGGCGCCCTTTGACAACCAGACCTTCGTGGCTCTGGACGTGACCGACAAGACCATCATGGATCACGACCGCTTTAACGCTATCCGCTCCCATATCAAGAACCCGGAGCTTCTGAAGATGTTTAACGACTCCTTCTTTGCCAAGCGCTTCGATGCCGACAAGGACAACAAGTTCTCCTGGTTTGTCTGGGATGTTATCGCCGCCGCCATCGCCATTGATCCCTCGCTGATCCTGTCTACCCGCATTGCCTACATCGACTGCGTGGATCAGCCCGGCGCCTCCTACGGCCGCACGGTTCCCTACTCCCGGGAGGAGGCTCCGGAGGGCTCCCGTCCGGCCAGCATCGTGCAGGAGATCGATCAGGATCGCTTCTGGAATATGCTCTACAAATATCTGGAGCAGTTTTAGGAAGGGGCTTTTCAGCTGAGGGGAAGCCCGGGCTTAAACGCGGCATAAAGCTTTAAATTACAGATGAGGCCGGTTTTTCCGGCCTTTTTGATGTCCGGAGATAAATGATTTCCAAACTTGAGGCTGACTCAGGGAACAGCCGGGAAAATTGCCCGGGGCTGACCGGAAATTGACCAGAAACTTACGGAATGGCGGTTTATTCCGGACTTTTGAATAAACACGGGAGCGCATTTATGGAAAGAGAAGACTTCAGATCTGCCGGCAAAAATGCCGCGCTGTACCATGGTTCCGGCCGGGAGCTCCCCCTCGTGGTGTTAAACTGCTTTGAAGGAGACGGATCTTCGGAGCTCCGGGCCCTTAAGGCCTTGCAGGAAAAGACAGATCCCGCAGAAGAGGAGCTTCGTTTTCATCTTCTGGCCCTCCATATCCCGGACTGGAGAAAGGACATGACTCCATGGCCGGCGCCGCCCCTGACTCCGGGGGAGACGCCCTTCGGGGGCGGGGCGGACGATTTTCTCGGGGATCTGGCCGCGGTCATAATCCCGGAGGCCCGGGCCCGGCTTTCGGAGCCGCCGTCCCGGATCTTTATTGCGGGCTATTCTCTGGCCGGGCTTTTTGCCCTGTACGCTCTTTACCGGAACGACATGTTTTTCGGAGCGGCGGCGGTTTCCGGCTCCTTCTGGTTTCCGGGCTTTTTGGAATATGCCCGGGAGCATGAGTTCCGGCGGCGGCCGGAAAGGCTGTATTTTTCACTGGGAGATCGGGAAGGGCGGACTTCCCATAAGCTCCTTAGTACTGTTCCGGAAAACACCGCCGTGCTTATCAGGCATTACCGCAGTCTGGGGATCCCGGCTTTGTGGGAAGAGAACCCCGGGAATCACTTTAAAAATCCCTCCGGCCGTACCGCCCGGGGCATCAGAGCTCTTCTGGAACAGGATCCATGGAGCGGGTCATCTCCGGACTTCGGAAGCGTTTCTGTCTGCGCTGCTAATTCATGACAAAACACTTGAACACCGCCAGAAAATATTGGAACATGAATTTAACGTTCCTATGACTAAAGAAATATCTGAGGCGATGGAAAATATGGGCAGTCTGAGCAGCGCTATCATGAAAGAGGGCCGGGAGCAAGGTCTGGAGCAGCAGGTAATGATCCCTGATAAAATCCGGGAAATGATCCGCATTTATAAAGACTGGAGCGGGTTCCCCAACGACAGAACCGCTATTTTTTACAGCCAGGCGCGGTTCATGGCGGATTATGAGGACAGTCTCCCCTGGGAGGGGAGCTTTGAGTGTTACTGCCCCGTATATCAGGATCTGACCCCGCGGCAGCTCCGGGGGTACTTTGCCTGGCGAACCAAAGCGCGGCAGGGAGATTTCGGGCCTATTCCCATGTCTGCGGCGTGCATTTACGTCTATGAGCTTTTGAACGGCATCGGAGCGTCATCACCCGAAGAGACTGTGGAAAAGCTTCTGGCCTTTGAGTCCGGTTATTGCCAGAAATACGGGGAGCTCCAGCTGCAAAGCGATCTTAGAGATTGGATGCTGGGATATGCGGTGATTCATCACGTTTCGCCGGATTTGCTCTGCAAAGGCTCTCTGGCGGAAATTGATAAGCCTTTTCTGATCCTCCGGAACCCCGGGGATTATTCCTATGATGAGGTGTTCAGAACTCTGTCTCCCCATACTTCGCGGAAGGTTATGGTGTCTCAGACGTTTACCCGCGAGCCGGATCTGACCAGCCGCGTTTATGTGAACGTCTGGCGGCGGATTTCTAACATGCGCATTGATAACAGGTCTGTGTTTCGCCGCTGTTTCGGGGTAAGAACGGCTCATTCCTGGGAGCCGATGAGAAATGCCGTATATTATCCCCCCGTGACGTTCATGGATCTGGAATATCGATTCAGCGCCATCCGGGGGTACCGTTGCAAATGCGGCGTCTGGAAAGAGATGCGCTATCAGGATTATAACTTTCAGGGCAAAACGTTCCGCAAAGATCTCCAGGAAGCGCTGCTTTGTATTCTGAGCCGGGAACTAAATATTCCCGAAAAGAAGCCGCAGCCGATGCCCCCGGGTTATGAATGGCTGGAGCCTATTGTTCTGGAGGCTTTAAAGGAAGAAAAACAGCGTCCTTCAGTTCCGCCGGAGGCTGCTGATTAAGCCCTGCCGATCCCCGGAAATGCCGAGGTGGCTCAGTCCGGCCCCGGCATTTCCGGGCTGTCAGAGGGCGGGAGCATCCCGTTTTGCCAGAAACTGACGCGTGCCGTCCCGGAGTCTCCGGAGAGCCTCCTTCAGAGTGACCTCGGGACAGGCCAGATTGATTCTCACAAAGCCCCGGCCGCTCTCTCCGAAGTCCCGGCCCGGGGAAATCCGGAGCTTAGCCTCTTTTCTGAGAAAGGCGCAGAATTTGCGGTCATCGGAGGTTACCCCGGAGATATCAGCCCATAAAAGATAGGTAGCTTCTCCCGGGATAACCCGGAATTCCGGGATTTCCGCAGCCAGAAATGCGGCGGCGAGATTACGGTTTTCCGCAAGCTTTGTCCGGAGCTCCTGAAGCCAGGGCCGGCCCCGGGTAAAGGCCAGCACCGCGCTCAGAGCTCCCAGAGTGCCGCTTTCCGCCAGCTCCTCATTATTGAGTCCCCGGGAGATCCGGTGCCGGAGAAAGGGATCCGGGATCATGACAGCTGCCGCATGGAGTCCCGCCAGATTGAAGGCCTTGGAGGCGGACATGCAGGTAATGCTGTTCCGGGCGGCGGCCTCCGAAACTGCGGCATAGGGGGTGTACTCCCGTCCCGGCAGGGTGAGGTCGCAGTGGATCTCGTCCGAAACCACGGTAACCCCGTGCTTCGCGGCCAGATCCGAAATTATGAGGAGATCCTCCCGGGACCAGATTTTGCCAACGGGATTGTGAGGATTGCACAGAAAAAGCAGGGAGCACTGAGGATCCCGGAGACAGGCCTCCAGTCTTGCGGCGTTAAGGCTGCAGGAACCTTGTTCCCGATCATAGTCAAGGGGGCACTCCAAAACCCGGCGGCCCTGATTCTCAATGGAGTTCCAGAAGATGCCGTATACCGGGGTCATGATGCAGACCTTCTCGTTGGGCAGGGTGATTCTCCTGACAATGGAGGACAGGGCGGGCACCACTCCCGTGACGAAGACGAACCAGTCCTCTTCGGAGTTAAGGCCGTGCTCCTTTTGCCACCAGTCTTTGAAGGCCTTATGCCAGATCCGGGGAATGTCCGTATAGCCGAAGATCCCCTCCCGGACAGTTTCCAGAAGACCCTCCGTGATCTCGGGCGCCGTGCGGAAATCCATGTCCGCCACCCACAGGGGCAGCTCGTCTGCCGGGCCGCCCCATTTCAGGGCATAGTCATTCCGGCGGTTAACCGGAGTCTCAAAATCGTACTTCATCAGGGCTCCTTTGCGGCAAATTCCCGGGGTTCTGTAATCGCCGCGGGCTTATGGCCGTCTTTCACCAGGATCTCGGTAGCGTCGGGATCGATTTTTGCGGGATCCAGAATAAGCTCCTGCAGGCTGTCTGCCACAATGCGTCCGGACAGGGGGTTAAAGACGCTCTTAACCGGGCCCGTGATTTCCGCATCAATGTTCCGGCAGTACTCGAAGGCCAGAGTGGTGTCCCGGAGGCGGCAGTTTCTGAGGGTCAGGTTTTCGATATAGCAGAGGCCCTGCAGGCTGTCGATGACGCAGTCCTCCAGGGTGACATTCCGGGAGTTCCAGGCAAAATACTCTCCTGATATCAGGGAGTTCCGGATGGTGATGTTTTCCGAATTCCAAAAGGCGTCCTTGGTGAGCAGTTTGGAATTTGCGATTTCGATATCCCGGGCTCCGTCAAAGCCGTAGTTCCCCACAAGGGTAAGATCGCTGATGCGGGCCCTGTTAAGGTTCATGGCAAAGTAATCGCCCCTGGCGGTGACCTTGTTTATCTCCATGTCCGCGCAGTTCCACAGGGTTTCCAGAGCATTGGAAAACTCCACTCCGGAAATGCGGCCGCGCTTAACCCGGCGAAAGCCCTTGGGAGCCTCGTACACCGTATCCTCCACGGAGATGTCATCGGTGTACCAGATGCCGGCCCGGGCCATCTCAAAAAAGACCGCGTTTTTAACCTCGATATCCCGGGAGTACCAGAGAGGGTACTTCCATCTGAAGGAGACCCCGTTCAGCCGGAGATGGCGGCATTCCTTGAGGGGGGATTCCCCGCTGTCAAAGGAGGAGTCCTGGATAAAAAGATCCCGCGCCTGAAAAAGAGCTCTTTCGCCGGAATAGTTTTGGGAGGACACGACGGTAAAGCCCGGAACTCCGGCGGATTTATCAGATGAATTCATGCTGTTTCCTGTTATTGCTGTTAATAGTGAGGCGCTGTCAATGCCGCTGGCGCCTGTCAGCGTTATTGCTGCTGTTTTGCGATGCGGCAGCCTCAGCCTGCGGGAGTCCGGCCGTCATCGGGAGCATCGCTGTCCCGGGCGGTAATAAGCTTTCTCTGGGGGTTATGCTCCAGCACATAGCGTTCCCGGATGTAGTTTTCTCCCCACTGGCAGATGTTGGCCAGCACCGGAAGCAGGGTTTTTCCCAGAGAGGTCAGGCTGTACTCGGTTTTCGGGGGGATGATGGCATAAACCCGGCGGGAGATCAGAAAGTCCCGCTCCAGCTCCCGGAGCTGCTTGGTAAGAGTTTTGGCGGTGGCTTCCGGAATGAGCTTCTGAAGCTCGCTGAAGCGGAGAGCCTTCTCCCGGAGGTGGTAGAGGATAACCACCTTGTATTTGCCGCCGATAACGCCCAGAGCGGTTTCCACCGGGCATTCCTGATTGCCGTAGCAGTCTGTGTTCATAAGAGCTCCTGATTGCCGCCGCTGCCTGTTTGCCGGGGAGCCGCCTCAAAAAGAAGCGCTGCCCGCCGGATCAGCAGGTATCGGTATGTAAAATTGAAACCGTATACTCAGTAATGACTGAATAATACTAAAGAACTGTACTTTACTAAAGTATAGCACTATCAAAAAGAAAGTAAAGGAAAAACAACCGGTACGGAGGGGCTCCCGGGGGGATTGATCCGGGCTCCCGATGACGCATGTTTTCGGGGGAACAGTCTTCTGTTTTTGCAAAATGAGTTTTGCCATGTTGTAGAATATGAATGTTCCGCTAAAAAGGAATAAGGAGCAGGAAGGCAATGAGCAATGAAGGGAAACGTATTTAGAAGGGGCAGACTGCGGATGATGCTGATGACGGCCGGCAGCTCTTATGCTGGCGCTCTTTAGCTTTGCGGGCTGCTCCGGTTCCGGAAAAGGCGCGTCAGAGGATCTGGGACAGTAATCTTTCGTTCCGGGCCTTCTCTGGAAATTACGCCCCTATGTGACTACCTCCGCGGAAATTTAGTGACACCCCTTTCCACACAATCATGACAGTTTATTCTTCAAATTCCTGATCACCAAGGTACTCAGAATCAAGTAAACCATAGGTGGTACCAAATGGTACCGTACCATAAAGTACCAAATTGCCAGCAAAGCCAGCTTCAAGAAATTGTCAGACAAAACCCGATCGGCACTGCTATGGCAGACAGCGCCCCGTTTTCAGTCAGAACTCATGTCCCCGGATCCCGGGCTGGCTTCTCCCGCTTTTATTTCAGCCTTTCAGGAGCCTGCCGCCCGGCCTCAGACGATTCTGTTCGGATTAATGCTTACGGCCACCGCGGTGGATACGGGAACTCCGGTTATCGGATTAACCCCGGTGACCACTGAGCCTATATTGGCTATGGGGCGTCCCATGGATACTCTGGTGACGGCGGTGGTGGCGGTTATCACTCCGGTGCAGACGGCTCCGGTGACCGCATCTCCCATGCAGGCAGTGGGGAGCCCCTTGCAGAGTCTGGTGGGACTGCCGGGGCCGGTAACTACATCTCCGGTGGCGGTAATGCTGGTAAGCGATGCTTTGGGGGTGGGCATAATTTTTCTCCTTTTTTATTCTACTTTCATAACCTCGGTGTCTGTTTGCATGGCACCGGCTGTATTTTTCACGGCATCTGTCTGTGTGCCCACAGCAGTGGTCCGAACCTTATTGGCGGTGCCGTCTATTTTATTGGCATCGACTTTGTTGTCGTTGGCGCTAACCTTTTCAGAAGAAACAGTGCCTTCGTTTTGGTTGGCAGAAATCTTACTCTTCTGAGCCGAGGTTTCATCATCATGCACGTTGATACGGGTATTGCCGGTCGTGTTCTTCATATCCATATTTGAGATGGTGGATTCCGTGAGTGTTTGTTGGCCAACGTCCGCGGCAACGTTTGCTAATCTGTTTGTAGTAATCATGCCCGTCTGGCTGATGAGCCGACTAATATTTCCGGAATGATTATCATCTTCAGCATTAATTTTACAAATCACTTCGGTGTTGGTACCTGACACAACGGAAGCTTTATCGAGGTTCATTGTGCTGTAAATATTGAATGCCGTGCTGGTGAGGTCGGTGCTGGCGGCATTAAGCTCCAGGCTAGAAATTTTAGGCATGGCCATGTTGTCAGCCATCAGAAGAGAGGCATTAGCAATCATGGCCACCATTCTGACGCTGCTGGTGGTCATGAGATAAATGTCATGACCGCTGATATAGTTGTTTTCCTTGGTGCGCTTTACAAAGCTGTAATCACTGTCCGCGTTTTGAATAATGGTGCAGGCAATCAGATTTTCCAGCACATCGGAAACGCTCATGGCGATGTTGACGGCGGCGATGGCCAGATTCACCCAGGCTCTGGTGTGTTTAGTGCTTTTTTCGGTGGCATCGGAAAAGTTTTTGAAAGCCACGTAGCTGTCGGCAATGATACCGGAAATGCTGTTGGCATAGCCGGTGATGTCATTGATAATGGAGGCGGCCATATCGCCGGCATCATTGTCTGCGGCTTTGCAGGCGGTATCCGCAATGGCATTGACCAGTCTGCCAGTGAGATTTGTCATGGTCGTGAGGAATGCCACCCCGCTCATGTTGCAGAGCTTGATCTTGGGAGCGGATACGGTCAGAAAGCCGTTCTTGGTGCTCAGGCTGCCGCCGAAGCTGTCCCCGATGCTGGCAGACATAAGTCCTTTGGCATTAACCTGAAAGCCCGACATAGTGACTCCGGTGGCGGGGCTCAGGGCGATTCTGCCGTCCCACGGGGAGAACTTGTTCTTAAAGTAGGCTACGGCCATGGCAATGGTGTTGCCGTTAATGGAAATGCTGGAGTTCCCTACCTGCAGGGTGATGGTGTTATCGGCGGTAATGACCACATCGCTGCCGGCGCTGAGCTTCAGGCTGCCGCCGGCCACCGCGGTAATGTCCTCGGTGGCGGCGTTTTCCAGGGTAACTCCGTACTCCCGGTGCGCGCCGTCGCAAAACAGGGAGAAGCCGGTCAGTCCCAGGAGGTGCTCCAGCGCCTGTTCCTCGGAGGTGTAGACAGCAGGCTGTTTCTTCATCATGTCAGCTGTTTTTTTGCTGACGCTTTTTACCGACTTAATGGAGGTCACAATATCATCAGCGATTTTGGCAAGAGCGGAGTAGGCATCAGCCAGGGCATTTTTGGCTTTGCTGATTTTGTCCTGGCTGCCGCCGTCCGTGATGGCCTTGTCCAGATCTGACCGGGCGCTGATGACTGTATTGAGTTTGCTTTCCGCATCAGATTTCTTGCTGTCCCAGATTTCCGTGATCTTGTTGGTATTGAACCGGATGGCCAGGCATTTCATAAAGCTTTCCAGCTTTTTCTGCATGATCAGGTATTCCAGGAGGACGGCGGAGCTGGAGAAGCGGCAGAAGGCCAGATACTGATTATTGATATCCCGGTCGGAATTACCGGGCATTTTGTCCGCGCCGGCGGTTGCGTCCGGGGTGCAGCCGGAGTTCATAAAGGAGCTCAGGATAAGGTCGTTCCGCATGGAGCTGTCGTAGGCTGGCAGCGCATCCCGATCCGGGAGATAGCCCAGGAAAAAGCAGCAGTTATCAGATTGCAGGAGGAGTACCCGCTGTCCCGTTTTAGGAAAGTTACCCAGAGGATCCGCGCCTCCGGTGGAGCTTACAAAGTTGGTTTTTACCGGCTTCGAGGTTCCGTCCGGCAGGGCGTAAAACATAGCCGGGAAGGCGGTGTCATCATCGCTGGCCGGCGCAATGGTTCCCGGAGACGAAGTTTTTCCGTCGCTGTCGGTGACGGTGGCCCTCAGGATCTGGGGAGATGAGCCGGCATCCGTTTCCAGGGCGGCATAGCTTTGGATGCGCGGAGTGTCTATCTGTTGCCGGCGCTGCCGCGGCCGGGGGATGGCCGAAAGGACAAAGGCATTTTTTACCGTGGGATTATCCGGCATTCTTCCGAAGCAGCACAGGGGGCCCAGGGTGCCATCCTGCGTGTTTTCCGGCTGCGGGACGGCCACGGCAAGCAGATTGAGTTCCTGTTCTTTCTCCGGAACATCCCCGGGTCTTTTGAATTTTTCCGGAAAGTCAATATTGAAGCTGTAGCGCGTCCGTACCGTGAGATAGCGCTCATTGGAGATGTTAAGCTTGATGCCGGGAGCCACGGCAAAATCATGAGCGGTGATGAGGACGCGATCTGAATGCAGTCTGTCCAGCGCCTCTGCGGAGGCCCGTCCGAATTTGAGAATATTTTCCGCCGGCTTCGGCCCCTCGCCCCGCACGGCTTCAAAGCCGCTCAGGAAAGCGGGGGGCGGCAGGGGATCCTTGGAATCCTTATGAATGCTTCCGGATCCCGCAAAGCCGGTGTTCACCATCCGATCCAGACATATGGCGCCGCTGCCAAAGCTTTTTGATTCCGCGGCTCCGACGGAGCAGGGGATCTCCTCAAGACCTGTGAGGGTGTTTCCGGAAATCTGTTTGGCATTTCCGGTGCGCCAGCCCCGGGAAAATACCGTTTCCGCCTGAGCGGAGGCGTCCTCCCCGGAGGGCTCGAACACATAGTTGAAGCCGTAGCAGAAGCAAATGCGGTTTATGAAATTAAGGTCTGTTTCGCCGCTCTGCTGGGCGATCTGGCCGCGATCGGGCATGCAGTCAAAGAGATTCTTGTCAAAGCGGCACGGCAGGTTATATTCCTGAAAAATCGACGTGATAATGTCAGCGGGAGAGCTTTCGGAATCAAAGCTCCGGGTGCGGAGATCCAGTCCCGTGAGCACCAGTTCCGGCTCGATGGTTATTTCATAGCCGTAGCAGTCCTCTCCGCCGGCGACGCTGTTCGGATCCGACAGAAGTCCCAGAGCATTATACGAGGTGATAATCCCCTGATAATTCCGCCCCCGGGAGAGGCTGCCGGTGGTATCGTACTGAAACAGACCGAGATTTGCTTTGAGGAGCAGGCATGCTTCCAGATCCTTTTTCGACAGGGCGGAGCCGCTGAAAAGCGTTATTTCCGCCTGAAAGGGTATGCTGATGCCCTCGTTGACAACGCACCTGAAAGGCAGCGCATCTGAAAGGGGGCAGTCTTTAACAAAGGAGATACTGATTTCTTTCTTAAACATTTCTCTTTCTCCTGCTGTCGGATTATTACAGCTTCTGAAAAATCATCTCCGGGAGACTTCTGTTGTATTCCGGTGAATAATTCGCTTAAAGTCACAATGTTAACGTCTGAGTTTTTGACCGGTTACCATTTTAAAGACGAATCCGGATCCGCTTCGTCTGGTCTGAGCCCGGAGGCCTTCGGGCGGGACGCGGATCCCCCGGCCCGGGAGATTCTGACTCGCCGGCTCTCCTGTCAGGTATCCATGTGCAGAGCGCCTTGTTTGGTCTCCATGGCATCATTTTCATTGGTGACGGCCTCAGAGACATTATTTACTGCGGTGCTGTCATTATTTAGCGTTTTTCCTTTGACCGAAACGGCGTCAAGCTTGCCTTCATCCCCGTTAATTTCATCTTTGTTTACCGAGTTTTCATTTTTCTCGAGAACATTTTCTTCTTTTAGGGTGGAGGCAGAATCTTTTTCAATCTTGATCTCTTTATCTCCCGTCGTGTCATTTTGGGTCAGGTTGGCGGTGGTGGCCGTTTGCACGGTCTTCTGAGCGATGTTTTCAGCTATCATACTGCCCAGTCCTTTGGCCGCACTGCTTATAAAGGACAGTATATCGGCTCTCGAGAGATTTGCTGCTGCGTTATCATTAAGGTCAATGACATCGTTATCGAGCTTGTCTTTGGCGCTCGTGCCGTTTGCAGGTCCGGCCTTCTGGTTCGCGGTCTTGTAGCTGGTGGAAATGTCAGATCCGGTAATGCTCGCGCCGAAGGAGTTCAGTTCTATTGCTGAAGTTGACTCGGAAATCAGATTGTCTCCCATAAGCAGCAGGGCATTGGCGATCATGGTGGCAGTTCTGACGCCGCTGGTGACCATAAGATAGATGTCATGAGCGCTGATGTAGTTGTTATCCTTGTTCCTTTCATCAAAGGACTTGTCATCAAAGAAATTATCGATAATGGTGGCGGATGCCAGGCTTTCCAGCACATCAATGACATCCATGGCCAGCGCAATGCCGGAAATGGCCAAATCCACCCAGGCGCGGGTGGTGGAGCAGGTCTTTTCCGCTGAGCTTTTAAAGGTTTTGTACATGACGACGGCATCGTTAAAGAGGGAGACAGCGGTGCTTCCCGCGCCGCAGGCGTCGCTGATGACGGAGGCCGCCGTGTCGGCAGCGTCACCTCCAATGGCGCTGCAAACGGTGTCTGACGTGGCATCCAGAGCCCGGGCTCCCAGAGCTGTTACCGTCTTCAGAAGCCCCCAGCCGGAGAGATTAGCAAACTTCAGCTTCGGAGCGGACACCGTGAGGTAGCCTGCCTTGGAGCTGAGCCCGCCCCCGAAGCTGTCCCCGATGCAGGCCGAGGTCAGGGCCTTGGCGCTGAACTGGAAGCCGGAAACGGAGACTCCGGAAATGGGACTCATGGAGATCTTGGCATCCCAGGGGGAGAACTTGTTTTTGAAGTAGGCCACGGCAAGTTTCAGGGTATTGCCGTCTATGGAGAAGCTGTTGTTGCCTACCTCGATAGTAACGGATCTGTCGGCGGTGATGGTGACGTCTCTTTTGGCATGGAGAGTAATGGAGTCATCGGCAGTGTCGACGATATCCCCGGCGGCGCTTCTTTCAAAAATGCCGCCGTATTCCCGGTGCGTTCCGTCAAAAAAGAGCGCGGCGCTGGCGATTCCGAGAATTTCACCCAGCGCGCGGGCTTCGTTTTCATCAGCGGAGCCGGTATAGGCGTCCGGGGTCTTTTTGATGATATCCTTGATTTTATCGCTGACGGCTTTAACCTCCTTTATGGCGGCGACTATCTCTCCGGCCAGGCTTGAGAGAGCGGCGCAGGCCTTGCTGAGATTTTCTCTGGCATTGTCTATGCCGCTTCCGGAGCCCATGGCCCTGTCCAGAGCCCCCCGGGCCTCGATCACCGCCTGGAGCTTAGTCTCCGCGGCAGTCTTTTTGCTGTCATAGATCTCCTTGATCTTGTAGGTGTTTAAGCGGTAGGTCAGGGAGGTCATAAAGCTTTCCAGCTTTTTCTGCATGATGATGTACTTTACCAGCGCGGCGGAGTCGGAGAAGCGGGTGAAGGCCAGATACTGGTTATTGATGTCGCGGTTGGTGTTGTCCGGCATTTTGGCAGCCCCCGACGCGGCATCCCGGACAAAGCCGGAGTTCAGGAAGCTGCTCTGCAGGAGATCCTGACGCATGGCGCTGTCGTATTCCGGGAGTCCTTCCCGATCCGGAAGGTACCCCAGAAAGCAGTAGCTTTCCCCGGCCTCCAGGAGGAGCACCCGCTGGCCCACCTTCGGGAAGTTTCCCAGGGGCGGGGCGCTTTCAGCGGGATTAACATAGTTAACCTTGACAGCGGTATCTCCGTTGTCCGTTTTGGCGTAAAACAGGGCCGGGAAGGCGGTATCGTCATCATCCGCAGGAGCTATAGTTCCCGGGGCCGCCAGAGATCCTGCGGCATCGGTGACCGTAGCCCGGAGCATAACGGCTCCGCAGCTTTCCCCTGAAGCGAGCATGGCGCTGCCCGGAGATTCTTCCGGATGCCGCCGGCTCTGTCCCGGCCGGGGGATCTCCGTAAGCGCGAAGGCATTGCCGGGGACGGGGTTTTCCGGGATAGGGCCGAAGCAGCACAGCGGTCCCAGGGTGAGAGAGGTATCCCCGGGCAGAGGCACGGCCACGGCAAAGAGGGAGAGCTCCTGCTCCCGAACCGGATAGCCCGGGACTCTCCGGAACTCCTCGGGGAAATCAATGTTAAAGCTGAAGCGGGTTCTTACCGTAAGGAAGCTCGCGCTCTCCGTACGGAGGATCTGTCCCGAGGCCACCGCAAAATCATGGGCGGTAATGAGAGCCCGTTCGGAGAACAGCCTGTCCAAAGCCTGCGCTGATTCCCGGACATATGCGGAAATATTTTTACCGTGATTCGGGCCTTCTCCCCGCCGGGCTTCAAAGCCTTTCATAAAAAACTGCGGCAGGTGTTCAGCAGCTTTTTCCCCGGAGTTCCTGAAAATGCTGCCGCTTCCGGCAAAGCCGGTTTCCACCAGCCGATCCAGGGCTATCATGCTGCTGGCAAAATCTGCGGCCGGCGTTTCCGCGGAGCAGGGGATTTCATCAAGGCCGGAAAGGGTGTTTCCGGTGATCGGGCTTTTAGTTCCGGTATGCCAGCCCCGGGAGAATACCGTTTCCGTCAGGGGAAATTCGCCGTTATGAGCTTCCCTTAGTTCAAAAACGTAATTAAAGCCGTAGATAAAGCAGATGCGGTTTATAAAATTAAGATCGGTTTCATTGTGCTCCTGGGCGATCTGTCCGGCTGGGGGCACCTTGTCAAAGAGATCCTCGTCAAAGCGGCACGGGAGATGATATTCTTCAAAGACGGCGGTGATGATCTCTGCCGGCGTTTGTTTGGAATCGAAGCTCCGGGTGCGGCGCCTGATGTCCATGAGCGCCATTTCCGGCTCGATGGTGATTTCATAGCCGTAACAGTTCTGTCCCGGGGCGGCATTGCTAAGATCCGATATAAGACCCAGAGCATTATAGGAGGAGATGATCCCCTGAAAATCCCGGCCCCGGCTCAGGACTCCCGTGGTATCGAACTCCCGGATGGAAAGCCGGGTTTTCAGGAGGAGACAGCTCTCCATGTCCTCCCGGGACAGAGGTTTTCCGGAAAACAGCGTGATCTCCGCCCGGAAGAGCTGGCTGATGCCTTCGGTGACTGCGCATTTGAAGGCCCGGGCGTCTGAAAGAGCGCATTCCTTCACAAAAGATACTTCGATTTCCTTTTTAAACATTTCTGCTTTACCTGTGCCTGTAATACCTGGCGGCCCCTTTGGCTGTCAGGCTTGTCCCTGACTCCTTCAGTTAACCGGCGCCGCCGCCTCCGGAGGACAGTCCCTGACAAATGACAGCCTGATTTCTTTGTGGAACATGCTGAGGTCTCCTTCATAGTATTGCGCTGACAGCCAAATTTGCCGCAAGGCGCCGGTTTTTGCTCATGCCCGGGCTTAGTAGGCTGACAGCAGAGGCCAGTTTTCCTGCGAGGGCCAGTCCTCCGGAGCGAGCATCTGCTGCGAGAAATAAACCTTAACAAAAATAACGCAGTCATCGCCGTCAGATGATTTCACGGTCAGGGGCACATAGGAGGCGGCGCTGTTTTTCTGGTCGTCCTTGCCGTCCTTGCCGCTGCTCCTGCTTATGCGGATCAGATTTTTGTCCAGATAAAGCCTAAGCGGCGCATAGCGGCCCCGGATATTGATTTCAGCCTCGGCTCCCTGGTCGTCGGAAAAGCGGAAGAACCGGAAGGTGAGCCCCTCGGCATCGGCCCGGCCCTCGTAGATAACCTTCTCTGAGGTGTCCGTTACTATGGAGCTAAAGCGCTTTGCGGGCTCCTCGCCGGCCTGAATGTCCAGATAGCGGAACTTCAGGGCGGCGTTGGTTCGTTCTTCCTTCCCGTAGACGCCGCTGATAAGAGCGTTCTGGGTTTTGATGTCGGGAATGGCGATTTTTACGGATACCGGGTTTTCCGTATCACCGAAGGTCTTCAGGATAAAATCCGCGTGCTGAGCCCATTGGGGCACGTTGTTTCTTCCGGAGGAAAGACCGGACATCAGGGGCTCCTTAAGCGTATCCACGCCCTCGTCCGCGGCAGCATCGGCTTCAGATGCGTCCTTTTCCGCTTCTATTTTCTCGGGGTCAGTGATAATGCCGAAGGATCTCAGAGATTTCCGGAGCTTTGCCATATCCTCGGGCAGAATGACCTGACCGCTTATATTGCCGTCACGGAGCACCGGGAAGTAGTAGAGGCGGTTCTGGAATTCTGCGAGAGAAGCAGTAACGTTGTAGTTGGCTTCCGCCTTCAGGAGCTGGATGCCCTGCCGCACGAAGGAATCCCACCAGGGGATGGTGCTATCAGCTCCCCTCTGCGACATCAGCTGCGTGTAATCCTTGCGGACGTTTTTTTTGCTGATGGTGTTAAGGTAGCGGTTGGCCTTCAGCGGATCGTCCGGCAGCAGCGACCAGGAGTTCAGGGTGGTGGAGCAGACCTGATTGTAGTTCAGATCCAAAAGCTTCATTCTTGCGGAAATATGCTTGAGAGCATGATCCCTGCTGCTGATGCCGCTGCCTGAAAGCACCGGATCCCGGATTTCCGAAAGCACGTCATAGGACATGTTGTACACGTCCCGGAGACTGGCATTGATTTCATAGGAACGGCTCCTTTTGGCAAACTCGTGGAAGCTTTCATAGTCATGGAAGGAGGGCTTCAGGTTTTCGGCAAAGGCGCTCCAGTAGGTCACAAAAGCATCGGCGTACCGGGTTACCTGGCGCTGCATCTTCTGTACCCGGGGATCGCTGTCCACGAAGGCTGAAAATATGCCGTAGGCTTTTCCGGCAGCGGCGGTATCTCCCTTCTCTGCCGCCTGAGCTCCCTTCTCTGCCGCCTGAGCTCCCTTTTGCCCCTTGTTCTTTTTGGACTGCTGGCTGTATTCCAGGAGAGCTGCGGCCGGGTTTATCAGGATATTCACGGCCCTCGGAGCGTATTCCGCATCCATGTTGAAGGATCCCAGCGTCCGGGCCGCGGAATCGGCGTCCAGATATTGTTCAAGAACCCCGTTTTCCGAGGAGATATCCCGGGCTACGGCGGCAACTGTGGCGGCCAGGCTGGTGTCTTCGGGATAGAATTCCAGCAGGTTTTTCGCCAGGCTGATAAGCGCGGTCGCCTCTTCATACTCCAGGAAGGCGCGGGCCGCATCCCCCAGTTTGGCGGTGGCCTCCAGGTCCTTGTGGCTGTCCAGGAAGGATTTAAGATGATTCCTCTTGATCTTGAAGATGCTTCCCATATCCCGGATCTGCTTTTCAAAATTTTCCGGATGGCGCAGCGCTATGGGCAGATCCTCGTCATTGACGTAGATGATCCGGAGCATTTCGGCCAGATCCTGATAGTTCATCCGGTTATCGCTGCCTTTGGCGGAGCTCATGGCGAAGATTTTGCTGGCCAGGATGTCGGTGAGTCCGCTTTTAACTGTTTGATAGTCCTTTTCCAGATTGTTCCGGGCCTTGTTTTGGAAATTCACCAGACTGTCTATGTCCGTGTAGCTGTAGTCGATATGAGCGCTGATGTCGCTGCTGGCATTGACATAGTCGATAAAATGCATGAAATCCTCATCAAGGATATTCTGGTAGTCGCGGTAGCTTTTTTCAAAATAGGCCGCGCGCGCCATATTGACGGATTCCTCGGCTTTCTTGTCTCCGGCATTGTCGTCCTTGTCCTGTTTTTCTTTTTTGCTGCCGGCTAAATCGCTAAGAGGAGGCATGGCAAAGGTTATCAGAAAATCCCGGTAATTTTTGCTGAGGTAATCAGTGGTGCTGATGGCGTGAAAAACCTCCTGACGCGCCTCCCGATAGTTCTGAAAGGCGCTGGTGATATTGTTCTGGCCTTCCCGGCCGAAATCCCTCAGAGTGTCAAGAGAGCGGTTCAGGTCGCTGCCGTGCATCACCACGTGCCGGAACATCTGGTAGTCGGATTCCGGGTAGGCGTTAACATCAATCAGCTGTTTAACCAGATTTTTGATGCCGTTATTGATGCCGGGGTAGAAATCCTTGTGAAGCAGGATCTGGCGCACGGCATTTCTGGCGAAGCTTTCTTTGCCGGAGGCGAAATCGCTGATCTCCTGGGCTACCTTCCGGGAAACCTGGGGGTACATGTAGCGCACGATGCTTACCAGACATTGCTCCATGACATCGGTGCTCTTTTCGCCGGCATGATTGTCCGCATCCGAAATGGAGAGATGCATGCAGTCCAGGAGGGCATCAGCGCGCTTTTCGGTGAAGTAGGAATCATCCCGCCGGAGATTGCTGACGAAGGACTTGCTGGCAGGGAACAGGATCATGTCCGTGGTCAGCTGGTTGTAAATGGTCTTTCTTTCGCTGTGACTGAGATTGTTATAGTCGTAGAAGAGATAGCTTGCGGGGGCATACAATAAGGGCAGGGGGCGATCCGCCAGGAGAGTGATCTTGGAGCTGGTGAAAAAATTAAACCGGGTGACCTCGGGCATGCCGTTCATGATGCTGTCAAAGTGATCCGTTCCCGTGGCGGTATTCTCATCCATGTCCAGGAGCGGGGAGTTCAGCGGGGCGTGCGCCTTGAACAGAGATGCCAGCTGCCGGTAAAACTGGGTATCCGCTTCCAGATTCCGGGTAATGAGCCGGTTCCCCAGCAGAGCTCCGGCCAGGTACATCAGGGAAATGAGCCCCAGGATCACTACCATGGTCAGAGCCGGCACATGCCTCCGGATGATTTCGCTTTTGGTAAATACCGCCAGCCGATCCAGATCGGCGAGACTCTGGCCCAGAAGTTCGTTGCGGAATACGGCCGCCTCCAGAGGAGTATGCCGGCTGGAGAGGGGGGCCTCATCCGGTTTGGCCTTTTTGAGTTCGGCAAAGACGGCGCTGAAGCATACCCCCTGATCGCAGGAGGAGCAGAAATAAATGCCCTCCGGCATTCCGGCGAGTGCGGAACTGTCCGGATCGAAAATTACCCGGAGGTAATGCCGGAGATTATCCTTCAGGGCCGCAACCTGATCCGGGAAGGCGAATACATAAGAGGAAAGATCGATTCTGCCCTGGGCGGTATAGCTGGCATCCAGGGCCTTCTTGGAGATCATGAGGCCCAGGGCGGTATCCTTAAGGGCGGCGATATACTCGTCCCAGGCCCGGCTGAAGACGCTGTCCGTGTAGCGTCCGGTTCCCTGGCGCAGGTCGGAGAGATCAATGCCGCTCATGCGGGTTCTGCTGGCGGCGGGGATGCCGTCAAAAAATTCCCGGAAGCCCAGAATGCAGTCCGCCTTGGTGATGACAATTCTGATGGGAACCATCATGCGGATGGCGCGGGTGAGTCTCAGCGTTTCTGAAAATATCAGGGCGGCCTTTTTGTCGGTGATGCTTTCGGAGTCGGCGATAAGAGCGTCGGCCGGGATAGTGAGAATTATGCCGGACAGGGGTTTTACCGCATGGACGCTATGGATAAACTCGCAGATGGCATACCATTCGGCGGAGGAGCCCCCCAGCCAGTTATCAAAGAACACATTGCCCCGGACATCCAGAAAAACCCGATCCCGGTGCACATGAAAATGCAGGGGCTCCGTATTGCCGGGATCCTGCTCCTGTCTGATGGATACCGTGTTGAGTTCGCCGTCCCGGAAGAGGGATGTTTTGCCGGAGAGGGGTTCGCCCAGCACCGCATACCACGGCGTATGCTGCTTTTTGATGCAGTGGGTTTTAATGTAATCCTGGGCGGTTTTGAAAATCAGCCTGATGATCTCGTAATTGGCGGAGAGATTCTGCTTGCCCTGGGAGGCTCCTTTTTCTCCCGATACCATCCGGGAAAGGTTTGACCAGACCATGAGATCGTCCTTCAGGGAACGCCGTTCCTCGTTAAGCGCGCGGCGGCGGCGGATTTTTCGGATGATCACATAAATGACAAAGGCGGAAATAACGAGAAGAATGATGAATACCAGAATGCCCAGGGGGTTCCCGAAAAGAGATGTGAAAAAATCGGGGCCTTCCTGAGTGACTTCGGCGGCGTTTTTGAGATTATCCATTATTTCTGCTCCTTCTTTGCGGCGGCAGCGTCATTTTCAGAGAAGCTCTTCCCGGCATCGCCGGCGGGCGCCGGGCTATCTTCAGGAGCCTGGGCGTCATCAGCAGGGATGTCGTGCTCCTTTAAAATTTCTCTGGCATCGGGAGCGGGGTTGTAAAACGAGCTTCCCGTGTCGGCGGCATCCGACTCAGATCCGGCCCGAAATATGGTGTTACCGGTACCGCCTACGAGATAATCCTCGCTGGGGGAGGCGGCGCGCATAGCCTGTCTGATGCTGCTTCTGAATGAAGCAGTGCTGGCCTGTATGGAGAGCCCGTTAAGGACAAAGCACATCAGCGTTACCAGAACCATGACGGCGAGAATCTTGAAGCTTCTGTAGGTGTTCCAGGACTTGTCGGCCGAGGCTGCCGACGGCTTCCGGGTCAGGCAGATCTGGTCGTAGCCCTTTTTCAGGCGCCCCTCCAGCATTTCTGCTGAAGCTTGCATTCTCCGGATAACCTCAACGGGTTCTCTGCGGTAGGCGCCGTCGAAGCCAAGTCCCAGCATGATGTAGTAAATGGTGAGAATGTCAGGATTCTTCTCCACCCGGACGGCTTCGTCAAACAGATCAAAAAACTTGTCATCGCCGGAGAGCTCGTTGTAGCTGTGAGCCATGGGGACATAATCCCGGGAAAAGGAGAAGCCGGACTCCTTGACGGTGTAGTCAATGAAAAAGATCAGGGGGAATTCGATTTTCCGAAAATCAGCCTTCAGGGATTCATGCTTGTCCGCCTGGCGTCTGGCCTCGTTAAGCAGCCGGGTGATGTCTGCGGAAAACTCCTCATACCGGAGTTCGTTGCCGTTTTGTTCGCTGATATAGTAATTGCACATCCGGTAAAGTACGGGACTTACAATTTCCAGAATTTCGCTTGCTGCCATTTTCTGCTCCTGATGCTTATCTGTTTCATTCCTGTCTCAGCATGTCCTGACGGCTTCCTGCTTTCTTTGCTGCCACGGTCATTTTTTCCATTGGTTTCAGCTCTCGCCGTTGTCAATGAGGATGTACAGCTTTGCGGAAAACTTTCCGTTCATGGAGGGGGCATAGTCCAGCACCATGGCTCGGTCATCCATGATATAGCGCCACATGCGGGCTGATTCGTCCTTCATCACCTTGAAGTAGACAGTATTGCTGCTCATTACCGGCAGATAACGGGGCGGGAAGCGGGAATGGCAGAGCCGCACGCCGCGTACCCGGCTGTCAATGGAGCCCCTGTCAATAAGACGGAAGCTGTCCCCGGATTCGATTTCTCCTATGAGATCCTTCCAGCTGATATCGCCTTCGAAGGCAATGAAGAAATCACCGGCGCCGGAAATCTTTTCGGGAGAGAAGGCTGCTACAAGCCGGGTACCCGCCTCATCGGGCAGGAAATCCGCAGTGATGAACTCGGCTTTTCCATGGGCATTCAGCACGGCGCTGATGTTCTTTATGGCCGCGCTGAAAATGCCGTAGAGATTGTAATGGTCATAGGCGGGTATCTCACCGCTGTCAGACAGGGGGCTTATTGCTCTCAGGGAGGCCAGCAGCCTGGCAAGGGTCTGGTACAGCTGAAACGGCGCGGTCTTGTCGGGTACCAGAAGATTGGTGAGTTCGGCGATGCTGACGTTCAGGCACTGGAGCTCCATGATGCGGAGCACGGTGGCTCCTGTGGCCAGATTGGGCTCGAAGCCGGAACTTTCAATGTCGGACAGCAGCCGGGATTTGCAGCTTTTGAGCTCAAAAAGGAGATCCTGGGACATGATAAAAATATTGGAATCCCGGGAGAGCAGAACCGTGGGAGGAGTATAGGGCACTCTTTCCAGAATCGCGGCTCCGGCTCCGGCTGAGATCCATTTCAGCTTAATAAGCGGGAGGGTGGCGCAGTCTGATGCCTTCTTGGGATCCGTAATCAGCCGGACGCTGAGACTTCTTTTAAACACGGTGGTCTCGTTGTCGCCCGTATTCTCGTCCAGCACGGAGGTTTCATGGAGGAGGTAGCGCCGGCGTTCCCGGGAATCATCCTGGCAGAGATTGGGTTCTGTGGCCGAATAGTAGGGCACCGCCAGGTAGACCGTGATTTCGGAGGACGGATTTTCGGGATCCGGCTCCAGGGAACAGGGGGTAATGGCGCAGTTGCCTGGCATGGACAGAAACAGGCCGTCCGGCATTACCGCGGAAATGGAATTTACCACGATGCGGCGGGATTTGAGAGCCTCCAGGTCGATTTCCACATTGCAGATGCCCTCCATATATGGAATGGCCAGTCCGGTGTGGGCATTCATGGCGTCATTAATCACGCGCTGCAACTGCTGAAAGTGATGGGGCTGCAGGAAGAGTCCTTCGCTCCAGTGAAGAAACATGGGGTATTTCACATCATTCTCCATTCCAAAGCGCGGCAGTCCTTTCTGAGGGTGGCGTCATGATGATTTCCTCGAACTGCCGCATTTCATTTATGAGCCCCGGTCAAGGCGGCAAACCATGCGGGGCGGGTAGCGTCTTTATCGAAACGACTTAATTGAAAACAGAGGGGCTTAAGTCAGCTCCTCCGGGCAAATCCGGAGGTCAGGGCCTGTCCGGAGGCTCGGTGCCGGGTACTACCTCCCGGCATTCCATATTGCCTAAAGGATCTCCGGGCTTTGGCGGCTTACCGGTTTTGCCGGGCACGCAGCGGAGTTCCATGCTGCGGGGTTCCTTGGCGGTTTCAGGAGCTTCCGGAAGGTCATTCTCTGCATCCTCCTCGGTGGTTCTGACAATTCCGGCCCCGGCAATTTTCAGATAAAGATCCGGGTTGTCATCAAAAAAACCGGTGGGGATTTTATAGACGAATTTCCGGGGATCCAGCTTGTCATCGGATTGTTTTTCATCCCCGCTGTCCTGGTCTCCCATGAGAGGGAGATTAACCAGCACTACCAGATATTCCGGCGAGCGGCCCATGAGCTTTCTATATTCCGGCGTGCCGGCGCGAAAGGTTCTCTTTCTGAGGTTGCGGTCGGAAAACCGGTAGGTCACCGGATCAAAGTACTGACGGAGAGAGCTGCCGGATTCAAAATACTTTTCAGGAGAGTACTTTGAAAGTCTGATGACTTCCTCCTGCCGGGCTCCCAGCACGTCCGTCTCGAAGGTGGGGTAGTGGCCGTAGGTTTTTGCCAGATCCTTCGAGGGGTAGATGCTGACATCAAAGCTGGCTGAGGTGCCCTGTTCCGAAGAGCATCCCAAGAGGGATCCCGCCAAAAGCAGGACGGCCCCGTAATGCGTGCAGGATTTCATGATGCTAACCCTTGAATCTCTCGAATTTCGGAGCGGCGGCAGACTTCTCGGAAACGGATTCCGGCGTTTCAGCGACAGGCTGCGGATTTGCCGGGGCCTTTTTGCCCAGAAGTCCGTCAAATTCCGAAAGACCGGGCTTCTTATGGGGCGGCACGCGATCCTTCATGAACTCGGACCAGTTGTTCTTCCCGAATCCCACTTCCCGGCCGATTTCAAAGTAAAGCTTCATCCTCTCCTGGAATTTCCTGGTGCCTCCCGGAGTCAGGGCGCATTTCAAAAGGAGTCCCTTCATGCCGTTGGGAGCCAGCTCGGGCGGAGTTTTTACCACCTGATCCATCTTAGGCGTCAGATTGCCGTAGGACCAGAAGGCGATGAGCGCGGTCAGACCTTCGGGGGTTTCCGGGCAGGCATTCCCGGCATTGAGACAGGCCTGGGCGTTTTCGTCCGTGGGGGCGGTAATGCAGGCATATACCGCATCCATGGCTTCTCCGGTCTGCTCCTTTATCTCAGCGGGACTCTTTTCCGTTACGGCAGCTTTGATCTGGGCGACGGTTTCCTTGCGGATCTTTTCGATCTTTTCCTCCAGCTCCTTCTTCATTTTGTATATCGGAGCCTTGGCTTCGCTTTCATCCTTAAGAGCCTTGATCTTATCCACCTGCTCCAGGGCATCGGCCATAAGCTCATCAGGATCCTTGCCTACGACTTTCTTGAATTCCGCATATACCTGCTTCCGGAGCGCGAGATGCTTCTCCCAGATTCCGGGGGGAAGCTGCTGAATAAGCCTTTCGGTATTCATTTTGATGTTGCTGAGGTCGTTTTGCAGGCGGATATAGTCAGGGTTAGACTTGTAGTCCACGGGCTTTTCTTCGGGCATTTTGGCCCAGTCGGGAATTTCCGGCTTTTTTCTGACGCCGATTTCCGAAATGTCCACGGGCTTATGGGGCTTCTCCAGAAGCTCCTTCTCAACGGAAAGGACGCAGCAGTAGGCCCACCAGGCCAGAGCCCGCTGATGGATGTTAAAGGCCAGGAAATCAGAGGCCAGGGGGAAGAGCTCCTGCTCTGCCAGCTTTTTGAGATAATCCTCTGCCAGGGGATTCTGCTTTGCCAGTTCCCGTTGCTCGAAGGGGATTTTGTAATGGGAATTCACGGTCACTTCCTGGACCGTCCTGTATTTCATCAGCACAAAGTGCTCGTTGAGCCAGTCAAGCTTGTCGGGCATGTATTGCCTCCATCAACATTTATCGCGCATCATTTCCGCCGCCTGAAGCTGTCGCCGGGGCGAAGCCGCTTATCTCCGGAATGATCATTGCAGTCACCTGCTAAATTTAGCTGAACACCGGTTAAGATCCAACTAAAGAATGATTTGACCCCGTTTCTGGCATCAGATATATGCACAGGATCACGTCACCGGGGCCTTTTACACCTCTTTCATGAACAACTCTCCGTAGGTCAGCATTACCACGCAGCGATGAAGATCCGGGGTCTTCTTAAGTTCATCGTCGGTGACATAGAAATCAAGCTGCTCCACAGCGTCCCGGAAAAGCTTTTGGCGGACTTTTTCCTTCGTTTCCTCCCGGGCCGGGATATCCTGAGCATATTTGACCTCGAAGATATAGCTGGGGCCTCCTTGCGGGGTGATGTTTCGGGCCACGAGATCCGCTCTTCCGGCTCTGATGTTCACGGAAGCGTCCGGGGAGATGCCGGCGTTTTCGGGAACGGGAGGCGGTTCCGGAGCGTCCCGGAGCGCGTATTTCCCGTTATGTCTCACGGGATATTCCCGGGTGAGCCGGAAGGAGCCTTCGCTGTTCAGGGCGAGGGCGGTGTACATGGCCAGGGTGACCTGGGCTTCCCCCAGCTTCGTGTTGTCGGTGTTCACGAAGCCCTGAGCCACGCCCTTAAGAAATTCCGCCATGACGGCAATATCGCATTTCCGGGCCATGATTTTAAGGTCGCAGGTATTGTTGAAAAGAGACCAGGAGACCTTTCTTTTTTCGAAATAGTATTTGGAGAAGAGATGCCTAAAGTACTCATTAGGTACTCTGAGGTAATCAAATTCCATGTTGTCATAGCCAATTTCCTTGGCTTCGGTTTTGGGAACAAGGGTGAAAAAGCCCAGATGAAAGAGAATGGAGAGCCCTTCGTTTTTGTTCAGGTTTTCAGAGGCGGAGGTGAGCTTTACCGATCCCGGGGACTTAAAGGGGATCAGGCCGTCACTGAGAATAGCTCTTACGACCCATTGCCGCTCTCCTTCGTTTATGAGATCCAGATATCCCGCGAACTTCTCGTAATCGATATCATCTGAGCACGTGGTCTCAAGTGCCGGCAGGCTTTCATAATCGTTAGCGATGAGTTCACTGATAAAGCTGAGACACAATGCGGCATTAGCTACGGTGGCATTAGGAACGGCACTTTTGCCGGCTTTGGAAAAACGGTAGCCGTCATACCAGGTCTTTATGGTTTCCAGCAGCGTTTCCTGAGACCAGGGACATTTGTTAAAATCCACGGTTTCCTGCAGAAGTTCCCGCACTTCATCATCGGTGAATCCTGTCAGGCTGTTAAGCTCGCTTCTAAACGACAGCTTGGCGGAGGTAAAGCCGGAGACTGCGGTATCCATGGTGATGGGGAGGACGCCCGTTATAAAAATTCTTTCGATGGTTCCTGACTGCTGATAATTGCGGAGGACGCTGAAAAAGGCGCCAAGATCTCCCTGCTTTCGGGCCAGATCGGCGAACATTTTAGGGTCTCGGCTCAGAAGATCATTGGTGAAATTATCGTATTCATCGATGATTACCATTAATTTAAAAGAGTCAGTGGGATCTGTTACGATATCTAAAAAATCAGAAAGGACATCAGCGGCTGACACGAATGAACTATCTTCATGGTAGTATTTATCTAAGGACTCTTTCAGTGAATCCGGACATAGTTTGGATATTCTTTTGGGAACCATATTAGGATAGGCAGTAAAAAAATCCTTTATGTTTCTTGCGATTTGTCTTGTGAAAAATTTCAGGGTGCTCTCAATATCGATATTGGTTTGTATGCCGGAAAAGTCAAATTTTAATACTTTGTAAGACGCTTTGCACCGCGTGGGATGAGTAGAGATCCATGTGCCTTTGAAAAGCTTGTCGGCCTCATCTTGAAGCGCTACGTCATAGTAATAACGCAGAATTTCGGTAAACATGGTTTTACCGAATCTCCGAGGTCTTAAAAAGAGTCCGACAAAGATATCAAGATCCTCGTATTTTTTAATAAATTCTGTTTTGTCTATATAAACAAGATCACGTTCTCGTATGGTCTTGAATGATGATATGGAAGAGGGGGTTTTTTTCATTTTGTGTATCTCTGTTGTTAAAATTTTATTGTTGAATTAAAATCAGAATACAAAATTAAAGCTTGGTATTATTATTTAATATTTCTGCCCTGAAGGACGGTAACAATTGATCATAACACATTCTCTTTTTCAAAGTTGTATTTGGAAAATAGCTGTCTGGCATACTCATTGGGTACCTTAAGGTAATCAAATTCCAGATTGTCATAACCCATTTCCTGAGCTTCGGCATTGGATGCCAGGGTGAAAAAGCCCCAATGAAAGAGAAAGGAGAGCCCCTCGTTTTTATTCAGGCGGTCATGGGCAGCAGAGAACCTTACCGCTCCCTGATACCTGAAGGGAATCAGGCTGTCATTAAGAATGGCGCTTACGATACTTGACCGATCTTCTTCGTTTATGAGATTCAAATATCCTGCAAGCTTATCATAATCGCTGTCATTGGAACTCACGGTACTAAGCGGCGGCAGGTTTTCATAGCTGTTAGCGATGAGTTCGCTGATAAAGCTGAGACACAATGCGGCATTAGCTACGGTGGCATTAGGATCAGCGCTGTTGCCGGCTCCGAAAAAATAGTAGCCGCCATACCGTACTTTTATGGTTTCCAGCAGCGTTTCCGGAGCCCAGGGACATTTGTCAAAATTCACGGTTTCCCGCAGAAGCTCCCGCACTTCATCATCGGTAAAACCTGTCAGACTCTTAAGCTCGTTTGTAAATGTCAGCTTGACGGAGGTAAAGCCGGAGACTGCGGTATCCATGTAGATGGGGAGGACGCCAGTAATAAATATTCTTTCGATGGTTCCTGACTGCTGATAATTGCGGAGGACGCTGAAAAAGGCGCCGAGCTCTCCCTTCTTTCTAGTCAGATCGGGGAACATTTTCGGATCGCTGCTTAAGAGATCATTGGTGAAATTGTCGTATTCATCGATGATTATCATAAGATTAAATGATGGTCTTCTTGATAAAAAATCAAGCAGAAAATGGGATATTATTTTGGCTGGGGAAGTGAATTCGTTTTTATTCCCGTAGTATTTCTTAACGTCATTTGGCACTGGTTTGGCATGATTGTCACTAGCGGCTTCTGAGATTATCAGATCCGGATAATTGATATAAAAATCTGCAATTCCTTTAATGACCTGATCCATGAAAAAATCCATGGTGTCATCGATGCTGCTAATCGTACGTACGCTTGAAAAATCAAACTTAAGCACGGCATATGAATTCTTGTATGGGGTGCGGTGATCGGCGATCCAGGTGCCTTTGAACAGCTTGTCGGCCTCATTCTGAAGCACTATGTCATAGTAATAACGCAGGATTTCGGTAAACATGGTTTTACCGAATCCCGGGGGCCTCAAGAACATTCCGTTAAAGACATTAAGATCTTCATATTTTTTTATAAATTCTGTTTTGTCTATATAAGCAAGATTTTGTTCTTTAATGTCCTTGAAGGATGATATGGAAGAAGGGATTTTTTTCATCTTATGTATTCCATGTTACGTAAATTTAAATCTAAATATGCGTAAGTATTTTTTATTGTTGTTTTTAATATATTAATAACACAACCTGATTCGCTAATTAAAAATCAGGCTGTGCTGTGAGGTATTACTGGTAATGCATCATCGCAACAATTTTATTTGCAGGTGCCTTTATCAATATTAAAGCTTACCTCAAGATTGTATTTTTTATAATCCTTAGGATCTTCTGCTAAATCTTTAGGAACGGAATAGAATTCGTAGGTATAGCCATATGAGTGAGCAAGAAATTCTTTTTCTTCATCGGTCAGGTTCAGCTGCTCACAAAACTCTTGAACAGATTCTTCTTTAAACTGTTTGATAGTAAAGCTGCTGTCCTCTTTCCACATATCAGATTCAGGCTTAATCTTGATCCTGATATGCAGTCTCTGATCCTTGTAGACATCATTTATTGAAGCTTCTAATTTTTCAAAATCCTTATAGGAGTAAATGTCTGACTTATAATTATAAACTTCATCATCAAGATATTTTAATCCCTGCGGGGTAAAATGCCCGTCTTCTCCTACATAATATGCCAGAACATTATTGCGTTTAATACATGTAACTCCCCCGTTATTGTAAACAATATTGTTTGATAAATCACAGTTTCTGGCAGCAAAAATTATGGGAAGCTGATCATTGCCCCATCGCATCGGAAGATACATCAGAAGATCCCCGGGGGCGCAGTGCGATGCATCTATATCTGTTACCAGGCATGAACCATAAGTAGGTATCGTTTTTCCGGACGGGTCAAGCCTGAAGTTATTAGGGATTGCTTTCTTTTCAGCAAGCTTTTTCTGTTCCTGCGCCTGTTCGGCAAGTTTTTTCTGCTCCTGTAAAATCTGTTCGGCAAGCTGTTTCTGGGAAACGTCGATATATTTAATTAAAGCGGCGCCGGAAATAATGCCAACAATAAAAACAGCCAGAGGGACAAGTATGTTTTTAATAAATAATTTTCCTTGAAATAAATTAATTGATTGGTGAATTCAGCTAAAAGCGGATTTACGTATCAGTTTAATCCCGCATGATCTCCTGAGAACAGCGATATCTGAGACATTTTAATGCCGCTGCGCTGCAAAACGCCATCTGATAAGCAGGGTACCTGTATTTGGCAAGCGCCCAAAACTGCTCCCTGGTGAGGGCGCCGTCCATGAAATCAGCCATGCAGGAATAGATTTGATCGTCAGCCATGGGGCCGATAACAATATCGTAATCATGAGCTTTGCCGTTCCGGGAGGCGGTTATGAAATCCAGCCACTCATCCGACAGGGCTTTAAAATCCCGCATCCTAAGGCAGGACTGAAGCTTCACGTCATAAACGGAGACTGTCCCTTTGGGATATCTTCTGGCCCGGCGTTCCGCCTGTTCCCTGATAAGGGAGCAGTAAAAGCCGCTGCCGAAATCTCCGGCAGCTTCATGGGGTTTTTGCTCCGGCATTGGTTCCGCCTGAAAGCTCCCGTGATACACCGTCATTAACGCCATGCTGTTCTGTCCCGATGCCGCCTGTATTTGAATGCCGGCTCTATCAGGCTGACCTTGTCTGGTGTTCAGAGTCATCCGGGGCAGCGTTCACCGGGGTATCCCGGGCGATGCGGCTTCTCTCCAACAGAGCAGTCATGTTAATGCTTACCAGAGACATGGTGCCGGGGACAGGGCGGGATCTCAGGTGCGCGCCCAGTCCCAGTGCCCGGGATCCGTCAAGCCGGAGTCCCGGAATGGTGCCGCTGTCAATATGAAGCTCCAGGCTGACGGATAAGTGCTTCTTAAGATACATCCCGATAAGCTCGTGCATCTCCCGGAAATACTGACTGTCCGGCATATAAAGAAAGCTTTCCCGATAGCTTAAGGGCCCGATTTCGATACAGAGATCCTGAGTGATGGTGCGGTAGCGGGTGCCGATCTGGGCGTTGAGACCTAATACGGAGGTGTCCGGATCTCCCAGCTTCATTCTCACTTCCCGGGGGATCGGATGGGATTTTTCTATAAAATCCCGGACTCTGATGCGGTTCCCGAAATGGTTTTTCAGGAGGCTCTCCAGTCCGTTTTTGCCGCGGCTTTCGCGTATCATGATCACCGAGCGGGACAGAGGGGCTGACGGAGGCAGAGCCGTTTTTATCCGGGAAACCAGATGATTGAGGCTCAGAAAGGTATTCAGAAGAACGCTGTTCTTCCTGTCAAAGGCCATGGAGACCTCGTACATGCTGAAGGCCCGGCAGTAAAGGGTCAGAAAACGATGGTTAATGATGTCCAGAAAGCGTCTTATGACCGGATCGGTATTGTTCAGGCTGCGGTGGTAGATATAGTCGGTGATTTCCAGCGGCAAGGGGCCGTTCGGACCTGACAGGCCGAAGAACGTCACCGTAATGTTAAGCACCTCCTGGCCGGCGGGGGCGGACTTGGTTACCGAATGAATTTTTCTGTCATTGTAGCTCAGAGCGGGCATCTGTCCGAAACGCACCGGTTCCAGAGCCGGGGCTCCGGCATAGCCGATACGGGGCAGATCCCGGTTCTGGTTTTCCAGGAGCCGTATCAGCCAGAAAAAATCCGGCTCCTGGCCGCTGGCGGCAGCCTGGGCAAAGTATTCTGTTATCTTTTCGGATTCTTGCATGACAAGACCAGTCCTCTTTCATCTGAACAGATATCAACGGTCAGGGGGATGCTGATATCCCGGTAGGTCATAATCAGCTCCGCCAGCACCCGGGCAAAGGCGAACAGTCCTATGCCCTCAAGCTCCTTCTGGCCCAGCGTCAGGGTAATATGGTAGCCTTTCTCAAAGAACACCACTCCCTTGCTGATGAAGCGGTATACCCGGGAGTCGATCCGGAGTTTTTTCAGGGAAGCCTTCAGCCTGTCTGTTTCCTCTGCTGATTTTGAGGAGCAGGCGGTGATCATTTCCTTCAGGGTGAAGAGCATGTTTTCATCTCCGCCGGCAATAACCGAGGCAAAATTGCACATGATATAGGACAGTCTCTTAAAATCGTTTGCAGATCCGGCGGTTACCAGGGGCATGCGAGGTTTTGTTACTGTGGTGATAATGTCAGCGCTGCGAATTTCCCCCAGAGAGCCGGTGCTGAGCCGGTCTCCGATGGAAAGGCTGCCGGGAAGATCCGCATTGGTCACCAGACAGTCAGCGGAAAACTGCATGCGGTTCTGCATGTTGTCCAGAAAATCCTTTCCCGAAAACGTCAGGAAAGCTTCCTGCTTCCGGTAGGCCCGGGTTTCGGAATGCGCAAAGCCCTGCCGGGATCGGCGGTTTACGGTAAAGAAGTTGCGGTATTCCGCGCCGCTTTTCTGGGCGTGAGAGGAAAAGAACGGATAGGCCTGAAAAAGCGGAAGCCCGGAGCTGTCGAAGAAATCCGCTTTTTCGACATAGAAGAGCTCGTAGTCGCTCTGATGGGTGCTGTCAATGGTGAGATTGACTTCATGCTCCCGGTTCAGGAAGACGCGGGCGGATCTGTGCCGGAACAGATTTACCAGGGGAATCACATTAAGCAGCAGGGAATTGCCGGAAAACCGGGATTCCTGCCTGAAGCTGTGCGCTCTTGTGAAAACCAGCACCAGGGAAATCTCATGGGTGGCTATGTTCCGGAAGGTATCTTTAAGTCCCCGGATCCTGATGTACTTCATAATGTCCGGGAAATTAATATATCTGGTGAGAATGCTCACGCCGGATCTTTCTTCAGTCCCGGACAGATGCGGCACGTCGTCCCCGTCCAGAATTGAGAGCTCGGCGGTTACTCCGGGAATGGGTCGGTAGGAGCCGTCCTGAAGCTTCAGATAAGCCCCCCGGAGGCAGGTTAGCAGATATTCCGCCAGCGCTGAAGCGTCCTGCAAGGGGATGTTGGCATAAATGTCAAGATATTCCGGAGCAATGCTGTCGAAGGTTCCGGAGCCCTCGGTGTTCAGCTTCAGGGTCAGCGCATTGCGATAGCCTTCCTTGGTGAGGCCGGCGATTTCAGTATCATGATCCGAGAACTGGATGCCGGTGATGGAAACGGGGTGCAGTTCGGTTTCAAAGAAGTTTACAAAAACCACCGGAGCCGTGCTTTCGGCGGAGGTTCTGGAAAACCTGCTGCCCCGGAGCACCCGGAGGCTCCCGTTCTGTATTCTGGAGAGATCCGCCCGGGAGATCATGGCATTGCAGAAGGCGGGCACCGGAGCCAGAGCCATGGGGCACACTGCATAGAGCACGGCCTCCAGAAAACGGGAATAACCCCGCTCCATCTGTTTTTCCACCCGGGCTCCCAGAAATGCCGTTCCCTCGATAAGTCTTTCGATAAAGGGATCCTGACACTCAATGGCATTCAGATCCAGCCGGGCGGCCACGTTGGGAAACTCCCGGGCGAACTCCGCGCTCAGCCTCCGGATATAGGAGAGATTGTCGTTGTAATATGAAAAGAATTCCTTCGCCATTACGAATCCTCGGCATTAATGATGGATCTGCCCGTTTCCAGCTCCATGTAGAAATTGCAGGAAAAGTCATCACTGATGGATTCGATGGCAAAACGGGCTTCTATGTGCAGAGAAAAGCTGCAGTGATCTGATTTTTCATCCTCGAATCTGGTGATTATCAGCGTATTGGGGTTCAGCCGGGGTTCAAAGCATCTGATTTGCCAGGCGATTTCCTTTTTCACCATTTCAAAAATCTCCGGGCTGTTGTCGAGGCCGCAGAAATCAGACAGCCCGTAGCAGACCACGGAGGTTTTGGCGTCAGGCCATTTGTCCATTTCTTCAGGACGGGGATGCATCCGGGAGCTGAAAAGCATTCTGAGATTGGCCAGCACGTCCTCCTCCATATGCTTCCGAAAATACTCCTCGGGGGAAAGGTCGGTGTCCGGGGTATCCGTAGCTGAAAGTCTGGAAAGCACACAGGGATGATACCGATCCCCGGCATAAATCTTTTTGACCATGAAAAACGATCCTTTGCTTAGCCGCGGCGGGGCATAAAGCCGGCCGGTTCTGAGAGAGCCCGCGCCGGAGTCCGCAGCCTCAGGATTTATCATAGCATATCGGGAATAACCTTTTCCAAAACCTTGCCCCGGAAATGTTTACAGGATCTGATGTTAGGGGGCGGATGGTAGGTCAAGCGGGGAAAAGCAAATCATATTAACAATTATCCCTGTGAGGGCAGTGATCTGTGAACAATTAGCGACAGATGGGCCTTTTTGTCTGAGCTGGATGATGTGATATCAGTCTAAAAATTTGGCCGTTTTACAGACAGATCACAAAAAGAATACGGAAGTTAAGCAAAAAATGGTCAAAAAAAAAACAAAAGTAAACTGAAGGAGATGGCTATCTCAGGTTAAGTTGTAAATGAGCGAAAAGTGCCGTACATGTTATCTGCGAGTTAACAAATCTAATCTTGCCAGTGATTCGGCGTCTAAACGTAAATCTGTTCGTCAAATGATCTGTATTTGCGATTTTGTTTTTTTTGCAACAGACTGCCCAAACTATTTACGTTCGGTCAGTTTATTTACGTTATCGGCTATCGGTATATTAGCATAACTAAATGAGCACGCAAATTTACTCGGCACTCAAGTTTACTAAAATAATTCAGGCCTGAATACTGCTAGTCATTTATTTATTAAAAAATTTTTGTTAGTTTTTTTTGGGGGGGAATATGTCGCAGCAAATTATTCAACTTGAATGCCCCGGATGCGGTGCAAGGGTTGCTCCTGATGCTACCAGATGTGAATATTGCGATCAGCCTGTCATAATAACATCATTTAATAGCATTGCAAATATGACGGCGCCAATGGTGAATAAATATGCTAATTCTTTTTCAAACTCATTGAAAAGCGCACCTGATAATGAAATCCTTAATGTGTCAGCCGCAATGTGTTATTTGAAGATGAAGTTATACGATAAGGCTAAGTCGGCCTTTGAAAAAGCGATTGAAAATAATATTGACAATTCAGAGGCTTATTTTTATGCGGCAGTTTCTTTATTAAAAGGTAAAAAAGCTTTTTTGGCTTCAAGGAGCGTTATCAATAAAGTAGAAGAATATATTAATGCTGCAAACCTGCTGGAGGAAAGAGGGATTTATCATTATTTTTGGGGATATATTAAGTATGATTATTTTGACAGAAAGTGCTTAAACACTTCTCCAGCATGGCAAGAATGTTTATCAACTGCGGAGATGCTGGGAACATCTGAATATGATAAGGTAAATTTATTTGAACTGTTAGCTGTGCCAAGACCGCAAGGCTTTTAATAGCATTTAAGGAGTAAATATGAATTACGCAAAGAATAAAAAATATTTTACGAGTGACGGTTGTACTATATTCGGGGCTGGTGTTGGTACTTATTTTTTATCGTTTTTTTTATTATCATTTTTATCGGCAATGATCGGTGAGAATATTGGCAAACCCGAGATTGGCGCTCTGCTAGCTGTCTTATCTTTAATAATCATTGCTCCAGTTGTTACTTTTTTTATTGTTAAAGCTCTTCTGGCAGGAAGGGTTACTGACGAAAAGTACGATGCTATGATTAGAGAGCATATTCAGGAGATGGAGCAGAGGGCACTTGATAAACTTGGCATAGACAGGGATGAAGTAAATGAAATAGATCCTATTATAATCGACGGTTATAATTACGATCAGTGTACACTGTATAAGAAAGGTAAGGATGGCGTGTGGCGAACTAATGTGTATAGGGTGATATATTTGTTTTTTTCTCAAAATGAAGTGCATTCTTATACTTATGAATTTTCCACAACCGAAGATCAGAAAAAAGATTTTACAGACGTGTACTTTTATCAGGATATTGTCTCTGCATCTACAGAATCATCAACAGCAACATTTAAGAACCAGAAGATTCAATACGAAAGTTTCAAACTGACAACATCCGGTGGTACTTCTCTTAATGTTTCTACCAGAGATTCTGGCCATGTTCAGCGTTCTATAAGTGCCATGCGCCAGCTTTTGAGAGCTAAGAAAGTATCACAATAATAGTTTAGATCTTTTCAGATTGTAAGACAGCCGGCTATTTTAACGCCGGCTTTTGCATTTGCAAGAAAGCCTCTGTCAGTGTCAGTGATTTAATTTAGCACGGTCAGCCAATTCAATACCGGGCCGACTCCATGCGCGGTTCAAATAAGAAAGGAAACAGCGCGAGGTGTTACCCGCATCAATGTTTATCCTCCCCTGAAATACCGATATCAAGGTGAACTCCAATCTCAAACTTTGGATTACCATCATTCCCGGCGATCAGCGCTTCCGGCTGCGTTTTCCGCGGTCATCATAAAATTAAGGTTTGCGGCCGGAGACTGAGATTCTGGCGCAAGGTTTCTGGAACCTGCTCTGACCCGCCTGAATCATGACAAGCCGGCATTGTAGCGGGGTTTGCTTTGCCGGGCGGCTCTGAACCTATGCTCCCGTATTCTCCGCATACTTTTCGGAATGAACAGTTATCATGCCTCTCATCATGTACTCCCGATCCTCGTCAATCATGATCAGCATAATTGCGGCGATTTCGGGGTCGAACTGGGTGCCCATATTGTTTTCGATTTCGGAACGCACCACATGCTGGGGCAGGGCCTTGCGGTAGCTGCGATCCGAAGTCATGGCGTCATAGCAGTCGGCAACGCAGATGATCCGGGCTATTTCCGGAATATCGGTTCCGGCCTTCCCGTCCGGATAGCCGCGGCCGTCGTAGCGTTCATGATGCCAGCGGGCTCCGATATAAAGATTGGGCATCACCGAAATGTCCTTCAGAATTTCATACCCCTTCACCGGATGGCTTTTTATCAGGGCAAATTCCTCGTCAGTCAGTCTGGCGGGCTTGTTGATAATCGTATCGGGAATCGCAATTTTGCCTACATCATGCAGCAGTGCGACATTGAATATTTCCTCCTGTTCAAGTTCAGACTTGCCCATGCGCCGCGCCAGTTCCCGGGAATACTGAGCCACCCGCACCGAGTGCCCCCGGGTATAGCTGTCCTTGGCGTCGATGGCGCTGGCCAGAGCATAGATGGTCTGATTCGAAAGCGCGCGGAGCTCCTTGTTTTTCTCGATTATTTCCATGGAGGTCTTTTCGATTTCCGTGCGCAGCAGCTCCTGCATGCTCATCATCTTCTGGACATACTCGGCGCTGTCGCAGATTTCATTTGACATATTGCCCAGCTCGTCGGTGATGTCAGTGCGCCGGAGTTCAATGTTATGAGCATCGATATCCTTGGAGATAAAACTCATAAACTTCGTCATGTTGTTGGTAATTTCACCGATGCGATGCTTGAATCGGTGGGAAATGTAATAGGTGATTAGCAGCGCTATAAGCAGAATGATCACGGAAATCAGAATCGAGATCCGCAAAATCCTGTTCAGGAGAGCAAAGCTTTCCTGCACTGATATTTTGCCGACAATGGTCCATTTCAGTTCCGGGAGATACTCCGCCGCAATGATGTAATCCTGATTATCCAAGGCGGAAGTGTAACGGGTGATTTCATACTTATTGCCGCCGGCCTTCTCCAGTTTCGGAAAATTGGCGTCCAGATCGCCGGCCTTTTTCTTCAGGATGTAATCCTTGTTCGGATGCATCTGAACGAGGCCGTCATTGTTAATGGCGTAGTAGTAGCCGGAGACTCCCAGCTTGAGGTCAAAGAACATCTGCATGACCTTGTCGATCTTCACAATGGTGCCGGTAATGCCTATGAGCCTGCCGTCTGAAGGATCCTTTATCTTGTAGTTAATGAACATGAAAATTTCATCATTATTGTTGCCGCGGCGGTAATCGATGTTTACCTGATAATCCCGGTCGGAGTTAATGATGTAATTCATCCAGGAATCCTTGCCGTTAAGGTCGATTTTTCCTTCGTTCTGTCCCTGAATATAGTAGGTATTGGTGAGAAGAGAGACCAGAAACGTGCTGGTGAGCTGATTCTGTTTGATTATCGTTTTCTGATCCAGTTCGTAATGCTGCCGGCCTTCCTCGCTTTCCTTCTCTTCGAGCATCCAGTGGATAGTGTAATGGGATGAGGCCATATTGGCTGACATGCTGATGTAAGGTTTGATATAGCTTTCGAGCTTGTTCAGCACCAGTTCGGTGTGGTTGGGAACGTACTTATTGATAAACCCGTCGGTAATGTTGGTGAAGGTGATCATATAGGATACGGAGGTAAGAGCGATAATCACGAATATGATCAGCGTGATAAAAACATACGCGATATGGTTGGTAAAGGAGCGGGTGGCTTTGCGATGTTCCATGGCGGCAATAATCAGTCAAAAACAGCGCTTTAAGGCAGCAGCTGCGGTGTATCCCCTCGGGGCGGTCAGCATGGTTCCGGTATGAAGCTGTACGGCAAAATCAGGCTCTCTGATGAGTTTTAATGCTCCGAAACCATTACGGCATAAGCATCTGAAACTCAGGACACGCCTCCCGGCCTTTAAAGATAAGTACCGAAACGACTGAGCGGACAGCTGTCTGCCATTGTCACATAAATGCGTCACCTATGGAAACATTAATGTTAAAAAATGAACAAAGATCTCAAGTTTGTCACATCCAAACTGATGCTCAGGCCCTGCATATAAGACAAGGCTCTGGAAAAAAGTCCGGACGATCATGATTACACGCCCGGAAGAAAGGAGCAAATATGCGAAAAGGCGGGACGGAAAAGCTGTGATTGTTTGCTTCATCTTCGCATCCGGTGATCACCGGAGTACCGGGATTCAGCCAGGGGAAAGAGTCTTATCTTCGGGGGATTTCCTGCCGGCAGGCTCGTCTTGCGTCAGCTGCTTCAGCAGCTCAGGATCAGTTAAAGTCTTCTCTAAAATATGACTGAGAACTGCGGTGTAGTTCTCGCCAAAGGATTCAGCTATCTGAACAGCTCTGTCTGACAGAGAAAGAAGAACAACATCCTCTCTCCGAAGCTCCTGTTCTGAGAGATAAGCAGCCTTTTTCTGAAATTCCTGCCTGATTCTTCTGTACTCCGCCATTCTGTCTGGCGGCGCCATTCTTTCCAGTTCTTCGTCAGTAAGTTCCGGATTCTCCTCATCCGGAACGCCATAGGCGCCCTCTAAAGCTTTTAGCATTTCGTTTTCTTGTTCAGTCAAAGGGGCTGAAACATCAATTTCCTGTCTTGTGATCATAACTTTTCCTTTGGAATTGCTTTCTTCTTTCCGTTCAGAACCGGCCATAATGCATTGCCATGCTTTCTCTGGTGATTGTATCGGGGGCAGCGCCTCTCGGATCCGCGGCGTTCGCTTTTATCCGCGGCTCCTCCATAAGTGTAAGCTGGCTGAGCCATTGAGTATTGTGAGCGCCGTAATATTTCAGAACTTTGCTGACGGTATCTCTTTGGCTGTCAGACAAATCGCCTTCCCCGCCGGTTTCATCACTCAAGGGTAATGCTCGGCAAAATACTTTTCCATGCTGACCCGGCTGATGGGCTGAGACTGCGCCATTCCGCCGCGGCCATTCCGCCGACAGCTTCCCGGAGACGGGACTTATCTTTGTTTATGCGGCTCCGGTTAGGAAATCTGAAATGGAAAAATGAATATTCTTGCTTTCCGGAATACCCGGACTTATAACGAAAGGATAACCGGGGCCGCGTTTTTTTAAACAGCCGGCCCCGGACAGGATATTTTGCAGCGGGTTTAGCGCCTGAAGCGAGAGTCACGCATCTCCGGGCCTTGTCTGTCATGCATCGAAAGGCTTGCAGAAGGCGTCTTTGTCATGAAAATACCGGATACGCCGGCATTTTCTGCTGCGGCCTCTTTGCTGCAGCTTCATCAGTGATGCTTAAACGCGCGGACAGGCGGAAAAAAAAGCTTTTTCCCGCGATGCGAGTTTGCGGGAGACTCCGGACGGAGCATTCTCCCTGAGAAGATAATAAGGAGCGGAATCAGATGGCCGAAGAGAAGCATCAAATAGGTTTGCAGCCGCATCTTTCGCCGGCGGCGGCATGGGCCCTGTCGGTGGGCACCGCAGTGGGGTGGGGCTCCCTCGTTGTTACCAGTAACACCTACCTCAATCAGGCCGGGCCGGTGGGCACTATTCTGGGCATTCTCGCCGGCACCGTCCTCATGCTTCTTATGTGCCGGAACTTTTTCTTCATGGCCAGCCGTTATCCCCGGGCGGGAGGCATCTACACCTACACCAAGGAGGTCTATGGCTATGACCGTGCTTTTCTGATGTTCTGGTTCCTCAGCCTGACCTACATTTCCATATTCTGGGCCAATGCCACCAGCCTGCCGCTGTTTTCCCGGTTCTTTATCGGCGATGTGTTTAAGACCGGGCACCTCTTTACGCTGTTTGGCTATGATGTTTACCTGATGGAGGTGCTGCTGACGATTGCCGCCGTGCTGGGCATGGTTTTCATATGCACCAGGAGCCGGAAAATCATTACCCATGCCACCACGGCCATGGCGGGCATTTTTGTGGGCGGCATTGCTCTTTGCTGCGGCGCGGCGTTATGGGGCAATGATCTGAGCAGCATTAGTCCGGCGTTTATTCCGGACAAGGACGCCTTGTCCCAGGTAATGCGCATTGCCTTTATATCCCCCTGGGCGTTTATCGGTTTTGAAAGCATCACCCATTCCATAGAGGAGTTTAATTTCAAAAAGGATAAGCTTTATCGCATCCTGGTCTCTTCAGTGCTGGTATCCGCAGCTCTCTACATTGCTGTTACGCTGCTCAGCATCACGGCGTATCCGGCGGACTGCTCAAGCTGGCTTGACTACATCAGCAATCTCGGCCGTTACTCCGGCATCGAAGGGCTGCCTCCTTTTTATGCGGCCCATCATTATCTGGGGGACTTCGGCGTGGCGGTGCTTATGGCATCGCTGCTGTCCCTGGTGCTGACCAGTCTCATAGGCAACCTGCGTTCCCTCAGCAGACTGTTTTACGCCGCTGCCCGGGATGATATTCTCCCGAGTTCCTTTGCGCAGCTGAATAACAAGCAGCTTCCGGCCAATGCCATGCTGCTGGTGGCGGCTTTGAGCATCCCCATGGCTTTTGTCGGACGTACCGCCATTGGCTGGATCGTGGATGTGAGTACTCTCGGCGCCACTATGCTGTATGCCTTTGTTTCGGCAGCCGCTTACAAAACGGCAAAGAAGCTGAAAAGTCCCCGGGAAATGATCACCGGCGGGATCGGCTTCGCGGTCATGATCATCTTCGGTGTCTATCTCATGTTCCCGCACCTTTTCGGTGAGGGACTCCTGGAGACGGAGACCTATGTTCTCCTCATGGTGTGGACGGTGCTGGGATTCTTCTATTTCCGCTGGATCATCAAGAACGATCAGTCCCGGCGGTTCGGCAAGGCCATTATTGTCTGGATTTCGCTTCTGGCTCTGGTGGTATTCATTGCGCTGATCTGGTCGGGACGCGTGGGGCAGCAGTCCACCAGCGATTCAATTAACACCATTCAGCAGTATTACCGCGGCACGGCAGACAAAGATGTCCAGTCTCTGGATGAGGATACCTTCATTCAAGGGCAGATTGACGAGCTGAACCGGGTTGACGTGACTAATACCCTGATTATTTCCGTTCTGTTTGCGCTGGCTCTCATGGCGATGCTTATCAATCATCTGTCCATGGAGAAGTGGGAGAAAAAGGCGGTGGAGGAACGCGACAAGGCGAAGGAAACTGCCTTTAAGGATCCCATGACCGGCGCCAAAAGCAAGCATGCCTTCCTGATGAAGGAGCATGAAATCGATACTGCGATAACAGAAGGGCAGGCCAGGAATTTTGCCATTGTCGTCTGCGATGTGAACGGTCTTAAGATGATCAACGACACCCAGGGGCACGCTGCCGGCGATGCCTACATCCGCGATGCCTTTGTGATGATCTGCGATATTTTCCAGCACAGCCCGGTATTCCGCACCGGCGGCGATGAATTCGTGGTCGTGCTCACCGGCCGGGATTATGTCATCCGGAAGGAGCTGGTGCTGACCCTGCATGACCGCTCCGTGGAGCATATCGGGAAGGGCGGCGTGGTGATTTCCGGCGGCGTTTCCGATTACGTTCCGGGAGAAGACTCGAGCTTCCACAGCGTCTTCGAACGCGCTGACAACCTGATGTATGAAGAAAAGAAGCTCCTTAAGAGTTTGGGCTCCATAACCAGAGAGGATGCCGAACAGGCGGCCAGTCCCGCGATCCCGGCGCTGAACGGGGTTAAGCTTCCCAGCGAGAAGAAGTATATCCTGATTGCCGAAGACGAGGACATCAACCTCATGCTGCTGGGCAATATGCTTCAGGAAGAGGATTATGACCTTCTGTATGCATCGGACGGCGCCGAGGCTCTGGAGCATCTCAGGGAGCGCAAGGGAGACATTGCCATTGCTCTCCTGGATCTCAACATGCCCCGCATCGGAGGCATGGAGGTGCTCCGGGTGATGAAGGAGGAGGCCGAGTTTGCGGACATTCCCGTTATTGTAATGACCGCTGACCAGAACTCCGAGGTGGACTGCCTTAAAGCCGGGGCCATGGATTTCATCCCGAAACCTTATCCTTCCTGCGAAATTGTTCAGGCCAGAGTGCATCGCTGCATGGAACTCTCCGAGAAGCGCAATATCATCGAATCCACAGAGCGGGATCCCATTACCGGCCTCTACAACCTGAGCTACTTCATGAACTATGTCAGACTGTATGACCGGCATTACACGGATATGCTGATGGACGCCATTGTTATTGACATCAACCATTTCCATATGCTGAACGAGCGCTATGGCAAGCAGTACTGCGACGGCATCCTCGCCAATATCGGCAAAAGCGTGCGGTCGGTTTCCCGTACCATCGGCGGGGTCAGCTGCCGCCGCAGCGGAGACGTCTTCCTCATTTACTGCCCGCACCGGGATGATTATGAAGAGATCCTGACCCGGGTTTCCGAAGGGCTGAGCGAAGAGGATTCCTCGGCGAACAGAGTCCGGCTGCGTCTGGGGGTTTACTCTCAGGTGGATAAGACGCTGGAGATCGAGCGGCGTTTTGATTATGCCAGGATCGCCGCCAACTCCGTTAAGAGCGGTCACCGGAAAGCTGTGGGTATTTACGATACCAAAATGCACGAGGCCGAGCTTTACCGGGAGCGGCTTCTGGATGATTTCCGTCCTTCACTGGAAAACAACCGGTTTACGGTACACCTGCAGCCCAAGTTTGATATCAGACCTGATAAGCCCGTGCTCTCCAGCGCCGAGGCCCTGGTGCGCTGGAATCATCCTGAACTCGGCATGATAAGCCCCATGGTGTTTATCCCGCTTCTGGAGGATAACGGCCTTATTCTGGATCTCGACAGGTTCGTTTGGCGCCAGACTGCTGCCCGCATCAGAGACTGGAAGGATCGCTTCGGCTATTCCGTGCCCGTATCGGTGAATGTTTCCCGTATTGATATGCTGACTCCTGACTTAAAGAACATCTTTAAGGAGATCCTGGATGAATTCGGGCTGAACCCGGAGGATATGATGCTGGAAATCACGGAGTCTGCTTACACCGAAGATTCCGAGCAGGTTATCTCCGCCGCCCGGGAGCTCCGCGGCATGGGCATGGGCTTCCGCATTGAGATGGACGATTTCGGCACGGGGTATTCATCTCTGGGACTCCTGTCCAAGCTGCCCATTGACGTGCTGAAGCTGGATATGAGCTTTGTGCGGAGCGCCTTCGGTGAGACCAGAGACGTCCGGATGATTGAGCTTATCATCGATATTGCCGATTATCTCCATGTGCCGGTGGTGGCTGAAGGCGTGGAAACCGAGGAGCAGTACCTGGTGCTTAAAGCCATGGGCTGCGACTACGTGCAGGGCTATTACTTCTCGAAGCCGGTGCCGCAGGAGCAGTTTGACAGCTTCCTGATTGAGCGGGGCAAGGAGAGCGTGGAGATCGCTCCGGCCGTCCGGAGAACCTGCATGAGCATCTCCAATGCCCTTACCAGCGATTTTGAGAGCATCTTCTATGTGGATGTGGTTACGGCTCACTACCTGGAATTCTTCAGCGGCAAGAACGGCGATCTGGAGATCCGCCCCGGCGGCTCCGATTTCTTCGGAGAGGCAGTGGAGCGGCTTCTGGAGGATGTCTGCGAGGAGGATCGGGAAATGCTCCGGGAAGTGCTCAGCAGAACAAGCCTGATTCGCTGGGTAAGTCAGGAGGAGACGAAGGATGTTTCCTTCAGAAGGCTCAGAGAGGGCAAGCAGAAGCCGTACACCCTGCAGACCATCAAGACCAGAAGCAGCGATGACCATCACATCGTAATCGGTCTGAGACCGGAATAATTCCGGGAATAGCAATGGGCGTCTCTTCCAACTTGGAGGGGGCGCTTTTTTATGCCCGCATGGATATCAAAGGCAGGGGGAAATTCCCGGGCGCGTCGTCAGGCGGTAAGAGATAGCCTTGCGGAATCTTATCTTAAGCGCAGGGAATTCACGTTTCAATGTCAAAGATTTTCCTGTTCAAATGCCGTACCGGGGGAGGCATCTCAGACAGAGCTCTCGCATGTCAGAAAGCGGAAAGATGCAAAACACCAGTGCTGCTGCTGG
>DFFT01000177.1 GCA_002372325.1 Succinivibrionaceae bacterium UBA3769
CATCGCCTGCCGCAAAATTCCGGGATGTCAGTGCTTCAGTCATGTTATGTTCCTTAAAACTGCCGCTTATTTTGAATGATAATCATTTTTGGCATAACAGGCAGAAATGACTTGTAACGACATATCAAGCAGAGTCATTTTACAGAATGCCACAGTTATTAGGTGTTCTTTTTTTCTGTTTTATGAAATCTGATACATCAGAAACAGGGATGATAGGAATTCCTTGTTTGAAGCGAATCAGACTGGTTCGGGAGAAGGGGATTCCACAGCGGGGTGGGCTGTCAGTACCTGGAGGATCATGCCGAGGACGATCTCTGAAGTGTTCTGTCCGAAGCTGCCGTTGACTTCATCAACGATCAGATCAGACAGGGCCAGATCATCCGGACATCCGGATTGGAATGGAGCTTCATCTGTACCGCAAGCCCCGCTTTGAGTTAGTCTGTACAGAAATCCGGGCATGATACGGACATCTATGTATGTCATCTGTCAGATCAAATCCAGCATCGACTGCGGTTTAGGTTCCGGCAAATATTCATGCCCCATTTCAAGATATTCCAGTTTGCTGCCTAATCTAACCTGATCACCCATAATATCATTTGAGACCACATCCTTAAAGTAGTCCATTTGGTTGTTTTCCACACATTTATCGTAAAGATCCACGGTTAATTTGACAAACTTGATTAGCTGATCGTTGAGTTCTCTTATCAAATCATCCCGGTAATCGTAGTTAGCAGGCGGGATGCCGCCGTGATATTTGTCCAGCATCTTAGTGATCAGGTGCTGCAAAACTTGAGGATCTTGGGTATTCTTTTTGAGATTGCCCAGAAATTTGGCGATTGTCTTGTCATTAGGCGCCATCGGCAGACTGGTTCTTTCGCGCAGAGCCTCTAAAAATTCCGCCGTTTTCCCAAGCCCGTCGCCCCCGCTCCTCCTTAACGGCGAAATTGGATCTTGGACTGGAGCTATTCTTAGGATCGTTCTTCATAATGATGGTGCCGCCTTGTTCGGCGCTGGTTTTCAGGGCGGTCAGGCACTTATTGACGATGCTCAGATTTTTGGAGGCCTATTCATTGCCTTTGAACGTATCCATAATATTGGTGAGCTTTTCAGAATATAGATTGTAATCAATTTTCTCAGGCAGTTTCGGCTTCTCCGGAAGTTTTACCTTGCTTAAAATCTGACCTATGCGTCTGGCGGTAAGGGGGTTTCCGGAAACGATATTTCCCTGAGCATCCAGGGCGAAATTCTTAGCCTTGAACACATCTCTCCCCAGCTTCTCCTCCAGTTGGTTCAGCAAAGCGCGATCGAAGGTGATGCGGCCATTATTATTGCGAATCCCGTCAAGATTAAAAGCTTTGCCTAAAGCTTATAAAAACATGGTACGTGTGGCGTTGTTGGCAGCTTTCTGCTCCCGTGAGCGGAGCAGGAACCCCAGGGCCTTGTAACGCCCGGTGGCATTCACAGCAACTTTTCCGTCATCCCCGGTGGCAGCATTGACAATGGTATCATCTTCAGAGCAATATTTGAACGTTCCAAAGCTTTTCAGCGTGTCAATATAATCAAGTCATACGGCCCCCAAGTTTGCTGTTTCCTGCTCTTCCATGATAACCGCATTTCAGTGAAATAAACCTGAACCGGCTGTCTTTATCATGAAAACGTTTTACAGCTTTGAAAAGATGTGATCTTTATTGCATATCTTAAAAGAACTTTCGTCAGAAGGTTTAATGGGTGAGACGGGAACCGTAAGAAGCCAGGATATGCGCGAATGGCTTTCTGATGCTGGCGCTGGTCTTCCTGAGACAGGAGCCCTGAAATGATCTTAATTTGCCCAAAAACCGCCTTCGGAATTTCAGATTCCTGAGTGTTTGCGGGTTCCGGAGCATTTTAAGACTTTCAGAGAGTAAAGCGAAAGCAGGGGCGGCGCCAATATTCCGGGGCGGAACCTGAAGCAAAGAAAAGACAATCAATGGCATTTCCACAGCCGCGATGAACCGGGCGATAATGAAGTGATGAGACGGATGACAGGCGAAACTCGGCCTTAACCATAACATAACCCGCATTAAAAAAGACTCCCTTAGGAGCCTTTTTCAGTTCCGGAAATGATGCCGGACAATTCTGCTGTAACGGGGACAGACTACTGCTGGCGGCTTCGCACCACCACCTGCTTCACCTCCCGCCATTCCGGATCCTCGTCATAGGCCAGACCGAAGGCCCGCACCTGTTCCGCGCCTTCCCGCACCTCTACCTCGGAGGTGTTTTCATAACCGTCATCCAGATTGCCGCTGGAATAGGTCACGATTTCATTACCCTCAAAGTCTCCGGAGATGATTTCATTAAGATAGCTCTCGGGGCGGCTGTCCTTGATTACGGTGTATACCGAGAGGAAGCACATGGTACCGCAGCCCCCGGAGGTGGTGAGCACGCCGGGGTAAAACCGGAAGTGGGTTTTGTAATCGTTCCAGCCCAGAAGCTCGGTGCTTTCCTTCACCGAGAACATCTGCTGGTAATCCCCCGTGAGATCCGAAAGCCAAAGCTCCGGAAAGCCGTCCCGGTCAATGTCGGTGAAGTAATAGTAGCGAGGCGTCAGATCTGCATCGTATTCCCGGGCGGAGGCCGGCAGGGATTTCACAAAGTCCACGTCGCTTTCCAGAACGGTGCTGGCATATTTGTGCTTCATGCCGTCAAAGGTGCAAGTATGCCGGAGGCTCACGCTGAGCTTGGGATTGAATTCCGCCACTTCAATGTTCCGGCCCTGGCGGGGAAGCTCCATGATCTGCCTGAAAACGGCATGAGACAGGGGTACCGCGCAGCCGTTATACTTCGGATCCGGAGTCAGAGTGCCGGTGGCGGGATCATAATCGTAAAAGATCACGATCTGCTTCGTGCCGAAATCGGAAATATTGCGGTCAATGGTAATGCCCAGAAGAGTGTGGCCGTTCTTGCGGCGCCAGATGGTGGCCGCGCCGGTTTCCACGCTGTCCGTGTCCGGATTGTGGAACTGCGCCTCGGCATAGCCGTTTTTGATATCCATGACTCCCTTTTCTTCGTTAAGAAGCCGGTTAAAGACTCCGGTGGGCCAGTACCGATTGAAAGCAGAAAGGAGTTCCTGAATGGTGGCCTTGTCCTTTTTAACGCCGGCGTTTACGGAAACGTGCGCCCATTCGGCAGCCAGAGTATCAGGAGAAACGTTGTTTCTGGCAGCGGCCAGAGGAGATACAGAAAGGGAAAGAGCAAAAACTGAGGTCAGCAGGGCCGCTTTATGGCCGCCCCTTGAAAAAAATTCTTTGCAAATCAGATTCATATAGTAACAACACTAAAAGCTGTGAAATCGGTTCATCCCCGCGCCCGCGGGGCAGACGAATGCGTAAACAAAATCACGATCAGCATGAGCTTCCTGGGTTTTGCCGCGTCCCGTTTCAGGACAGGGCAAACCCTGCATGAAATAATCTGTCCCGCATATTATCACATTATTTCTGAAATTTCCCGGCCGCCCGGAGACCGCCCGATTCCGGAGAAAACGTTACCTGTTAGACAAGGCGGGAATGGTTACGGTTTCAGAAGAAGGCGAAAATTTTTCAAACAAAAGGGGAAATTGTGAGCCGTGATAGTAAAATATCCGCAAAAACAAGAATCCCCGCCGTTAATCACCAGCCGTCAGCTGTCTGCTGCCGGCTGTCAGCGAGAAGTTCATAAGCGGCCTCTCGCTGTAACCGGAGCATTATGACTGCTTTTTTTCTGAAATACTGGCACTGCTCTCTCCTGGCTATGATCTTCATGGTTCTGGAGGTCTCAGCCGATCTCGCCTTGCCCGGTCTTATGGCCGGAATGGTGGACAATGCCATTCTGGGCGGCCCGGAGCATCTGCCCCCGAATACGGATCTCGTGATCTCCGCTGCGGTGACCATGACGGGGGTCATGGGGGCCGGATTTCTGTGCGGCCTTCTCAGCGCGGTTTTTGCCAATCTCTTCAGCATCAGATCCGCCAATCTCATCCGGAAGGCCCTCTACGCCCGGATCTCCGGTTTCGCCTTCGGGGATTATGAACACTTTTCCGCGGGATCCCTCATCACCAGAACCACTTCGGACATTACCGGCATCCAGAATATGACCGCTCAGCTTATCCGGGGCGCGGTAAGAGCCCTCATGTTTCTCACCGCGGGATCTCTGGCGCTTTTGCTGCTGTCCCCGGATTACAGCATGGTGCTTCTTATCGCGCTTCCCCTGATCATTCTGGAAACCGCCTTTATCCTGCGCCGCTCCCGGCCGCTTTTCGAGGAGATGCAGGAAAAAACCGACCTGGTGAACCAGACCGCCCGGGAAGGGCTGCTGGGACTGGACACCCTGCGTTCCTATGCCCGGGAGGATTATGAACGGGAACGCTTTAACCTGGTTAACAGCAGTCTTGCCCGGGTCCGCTTCAGGACTTTAATTCTCCTTTCCTTTATGCATCCCGTCATGAACATCATTCTCAACATGGCCATAGCGGGGCTGCTTTATATCGGATACGCCAAGCTGACCTCCGGCAGCGCGGCAGAACCGGGAGCGGTAATGGCGGGAGTTACCTACCTTGCTCTGATCCTGAACG
>DFFT01000025.1 GCA_002372325.1 Succinivibrionaceae bacterium UBA3769
TTTCGGTCATTGAGATCCGTAATAAGCAGGTTGCGATCCTGTTCATCCATCAGCATGAAGAACTCGCAAAGCCTGCGGTAATCAATGCCGCCATCGGCACACATTTTAAATGCCGGGATTTTCCGGTAATCATTACTGATAAGTTCAGCGATGAAATTCAGACACATGGCGGCGTTGCAAACAGTTTTTTTAGCGTTATCGGCGCATCGGTATCCGTTATACCTTCTCTTTATCTCTCCTCTTAGCACCTCCGGAGAGAACGGGCATTTCGCAAAGTCCACTGTCTGCTTAAGAAGCTCCATTACTTCATAATCGGTGAAGCCGGCCAGCTCGTTAAAACGGGGATAAAAGCTTATCTGTTCCGAGACGAATCCTGAGACTGTATTATCCATGTTTATCGGCACCACGCCGGTTACAAATATTCTGTCAATGAGATGATCCTGATTTCCGGCTCTGAGAGTGTTAAAAAATCCCGCAAGCATTCGTCTTGCTTCGGCTGCCAGCTGAAAATCACCGAAAGCCCTGCTCAGCATGTCTATGCCGTTACTGAAATTATCATATTCGTCAACGATAACCATAAGTTTGTCTGAGGGAACAAAGCCGCTTATCCGAAGAAAAAAATCCAGCATTATCAAGGAAGGATCCGAAAACCTGGAGATATTTTCGTAGTATGCGGTTATCGCGGAAGGTCGTAATTCATCTCTGCTTTCTGATACGTCATTTGGAAGAAAGCCCCGGACAGATTTCGGGTACCTTATAAAAAAATCGGCAATGCCTATGAGAACCCTTTTGATAAAAGACCTTGTCAGACTGTCGCTGCTATGGGTATCTACTCCGGAAAGGTCAAATTGCAGCACGTAATAGGAGTTTTTCCGGGGCGTGGGATGAGAAGCTATATATTTGCCTTTAAAGAGCCGGTCAGCTTCCTCCTTCAGAGCGATATCGTAGTAATACCTGAGGAGTTCGGCAAACATGGTTTTACCGAACCGACAGGGCCTGAGAAACATGGAAACTCTTGTTTTGCTGTTTTCATAAACCTCAAGAAAACGGGTTTTATCTACAAATGCGTAGTTATTCTCAATAATTTTCTTGAAATCTGTCATTGCAGCCGGAATAAATTTTGGCATTGTCATATACCTCGCTGTTCTGAATGAACAGTTTCAAAATCACAGCCAGTTGTATCTTCATGATATTTTGTTAGAGCCGGCCTGACTTTACAAGAAAAAGGGAGCAGGAAAGAGATTCCAGAAGCTCCGGGTTTGCTTGCTTCCCTATAAACCCGAGCTTTTAACAAAACCTGTTTCATATCCTTGTCCAGAGCCAGCCGGCGCTCAGAAAAACAATGAATAGCGGCGATCCAGTCTCCGGCCCGTCCATTCAGCCCGTCCATTCAGCCTGTCCTCTCCGCAGCCTTCCCGCTATCTTCCCCGGGGCACCTGCTCCGGGCAGTCCCCGTTAATATCCCGGTAGAGCTTTGAGACAAAACCGGCCTGATAATGCTCCTCAGGCAGATATTCCGCGGCGATCATAAAGCCGCAGCCGTCATGTTCAAATCCCGTTTCCGAAAGAATCGGCACTCCGTTCTCCACATGATAGTAAAGCTCCTGACTGAAGCTGGTATTCAGGAGCACTCCCAGAGAACGCATTTGATAGTAGTGCCGGAAGGAAATGCTGAAGCTCCCCGGTTCCGGCTGCTCCATATAGGGTCTTTCCGGGATCTCGTATTTTATGGTTACCGGTTCCTCCAGAAGGTTTTTAAGGGTTATCTGGCCGTTTCCCGGAAATTCCAGTTCAAGAGCAGGCTTGCCGCCTCTCTGGGGTGAGGTGCAGATCCAGGTGCCTGAGAGCTTGTCATCGATATTTTCGGCCAGACATCCGGGAATCATAAAGGCGCTTAAAAACGCCGCAAAGGCGGATAACAGATTTTTCATGGGATCTCCCTGAACACATAATCCTCCGGAAAGTCCGTTCCCTTCCGGAAACACCGGCACGCCCGGGTACAGCGGCATCCGGCTCCGCGCCGGGCTCATCACTGAAATTATAAGTCCTGCTCCCTGAAAAAACTTGCGGCTTTCCGGCATAACCCCGGAAAGGGTCCGGGAATCGGCTGATAATGTGAACCCCGCCGAAGAATGCATGCTTTCCCGGCAAATCCGCCCCGGAGCCGGGAAATAAAAAAGAGGCCTCATCCGAAGCCCCTTTCCTGCTAAGTCTTCTGTCCTTCCAGGCTGATCTCCTTACTACAGGCGGTCAGTTTCCGGCTTAAATCACTCCTCGTCCTTTTCATCCTTGGAGCTGTCGCGGCCGCCGCTTACCTTGATGCGATCCCACATCTTGGTAATGCCCCGGGTGAGCTTCGGAGAAAGAGGCTTCACCATGAACATCTTCGGCATCATTTCCGGCGGAAGATAGATGTGCGGATTGTTCTTCACCTCGTCAATTACCAGCTTTTCCGCCTCCAGATTGGCGCTGGCAAAGGCGATGTAGGAGGAGATGCGGGAAAGAATTTCCGGACGGTTCAGGAAGTTAATGAACAGCTGAGCGTTCTGGGGATGGTCGGCATCCTTGGGAATAGCCAGGGTATCATAGTAAATGAGACCGCCTTCCTTGGGCACGATGTACTCGATATCCACGCCGTTCCCGGCTTCCTTGGCTCTTCTGCCGGCCTGAATCAGGTCGCCGGACCAGGCAATAACGATGCAGAGATCGCCGGTGGCCATGTCGTTAACCAGCTGAGAGGAATGGAAGTAGGTAACATTCTTGGCCATTTCGCTCAGGAGCTTCTCAGCCGGCTCGTAATCCTTGATATTGGTGGAGAGGGGATCCAGTCCCAGATAATGCATGGCGGTGGGGATAATCTCGGTGGGAGCATTTAACACGGCCACGCCGCAGGGCTTCAGCTTGGAGAGGATCTCCGGCTTGAAGAACACATCCCAGCTGTCCACCACAAAGTCCTCGCCCAGGTACTTCTTGATCTTGTTTTTGTCATAGGCGATGCCGGTGGTGCCGTACATGTAGGGAACGGCATAGAGATTGCCCGGATCTACCTTGGCCAGATCCTGCATCTTCTGGGGATCGTTATACTTGAGATTGGGCATTTTTTCCTTTTCAAGAGGTCTGTAAACACCTGCCGCGATCTGATGCGCCAGAAAATCGGATCCGGGGCCGACAAGATCGTATCCGGATTTGCCGGAAAGCAGCTTGGCCTCAAGAACCTCGTTGGAATCAAACACATCGTAGGTAACCTTGATTCCGGTTTCCTTTTCAAACTGCGGAATTACCGAAGGCTCCATATATTCGCTCCAGTTATAAACATAGAGCACCTTCTCTTCCTCCGCCTGAGCATTAAAGGATACCAGAGCGGTCAATGCCAGCATTGCCGAGGTAAGTGTTTTCTTGAACATTTTAGCTATCATCTCCAAAGATACGGCTCCGCAGAACGGAGAACAGTAATTGTCAGGCGTCGTATCATGTCGCGCTGACTGGTCAGAAATATGCGGAATCCCCGCAAAAGCAAAAGTAGCACATCAAAAAAAATTCAGCAAGATAAAATCTCTGAAAACCGGCCCTTCCCCCTGCTATTCCGCATCCGGCCCCCGGAGCCTCATCCTGAGTCCGGAAAGCTCCTGCTCCAGAGCTTTGATTCTGGCCTCGGATTCCGCCATTTTCGTTTCCAGATAGCCGATTTTCAGGATGCAGTGATGAAAGGCATCGGCCTCCACTCCCGCGGCGCGGGAGCTCTGTTTGCGGGCTTGGGACACATAGGACATAAAAAGAGTCAGAAGAACGGCATTGATAACCGTCAGAGCAAAGATCAGAATCCACAAAATAATCATAAACAAATTCTCCGAAACACCCCGGAATTCCCCGGGGAAACCCGGCAATCAGGAGGCGCCGCCGTAATCCCTGAGATCCTCCTCCCGGTCAGGCGGGCATTCCCGGGGCGGGAAGGCGGCCTTAATCCTCTGAAAGCAGGGACAGCGGGCATCATGATCATTGATCACCCCCGCGGCCTGCAGGAAGGCATAAACCGTAACGGCGCCCAGATACCGGAAGCCCCGGGATCTGAGCTCCCGGGCGAGATCCCGGGAAAGGCCGTTACTGGCCGGAATAAGCCCCCGGGAGTGGCCGGGGTAAACTATGGGAAAGCCTCCGGAGCGGTTCCGGAGATAAGCGGCAAAGGAGCCGTATTCCCTCCGGATCTCCAGAACGCAGCGGGCATTGGCAATCACGGCCCGGATCTTGGGAAGGGAGCGAATCATCCCGGGCAGGGCCAGAATCCTTGCCGCATCTTTCTCGGTAAATGCAGCCACCCTGACAGCATCAAATTCCTGAAAGGCCTGGTTAAAGACCGGCCTTCTTTTGGCGATGGTGGCCCAGGAAAGGCCGCACTGAAACACCTCCAGAGACAGCGCTTCAAAAAGCTTCCGATCATCATGAACCGGGACACCCCATTCCTCGTCATGATAGCGTCTTTCCGCGGGGGAACTCCCGTTCCAGTAGGAGCAGTATCCGGGAAGCCTGGCATTATCGTTATCCATATGGCGGGCTCCTTATTAAAAGGCCGTTTTCTGAAGGATCTTACACGGAAAACCGGAAATGCAAAAGCGGGAGAGCCCGGAGGAAGCCCCCGGGATCTGCTATAATGCCGCGGTTTCAGGATAAGATACCGCCCGCCGGCATCATTGCGACTGCGTCATTGCAGCTATATCATTGCAGCAGCATCAATATGCGACAGTAACAGCTTCGGCAATCAGGAGGAACCCATGCTGCCGGAAAATCAGGAAGAGCTTTTACATAGAGCCCGCTATCTCGCCGGACTCACTGTGGGGGAACTGGCCGCGCAGCTTATGACCCCGCTCCCGGAGAGACCGGGATCTGCCAAGGGCTTTACCGGACAGCTTATTGAGATCGCTCTGGGCGCCGGAGCAGGCTCGCACCCTCTCCAGGACTTTCCCCATCTGGACATTGAGCTTAAAACCATTCCGGTGGGCTGGAACGGCAAGCCCCGGGAAACCACCCATGTCTGCATCCTCCATCATGCCGCCGGTGCTTCTTTTGAAAACTCCAACGTTTACAACAAGCTCCGCCGGGTGCTCTGGTTTCCGGTGGAGGGCGAACCGGGAGTGCCCCTCCGGGAGCGGCATCTGGGACAGGCCTTTCTCTGGGAGCCGGATCCCGGGGAGCTCCGGACGCTCCGGGAGGACTTTGACGAGATTATCGCCCTTCTGAACGCCCGGGATGAAGCCGATGAAGAGTCGGACTTTCTGATCTCCGCCAGCATCGGCACCGCCCTGCACCTCCGGCCTTCGGGAAGTTTTCAGGGGAAAAGGGTGTTCAGCTGGTATCTCAGGAAGGATTTTACCGCCCGGATACTGGAAAACGCCGCACTCCGGGACATGCCCTGCTGAGGCGCCGCTTTTCTGCTGCTTCTGATTTCCCGGTTTTCCGGATGCGGCGGCTGTTCCGGCCGGAGTCTCCTGTGATAAAACCCGGCGATTCCGGCAAAATCAATTTTTCTAAAAATAAGCCGCCGGAGTAAAATAGCCGGGAAACACTATCCCGGCTTCTTTCTGAAAACAATCTTTCTTTCGCCCGGGACAAAACTTTTCCTAAGGTCAGTTTTGCTGACCTCCGTCTTGTTTAAGTAAGGAGAACATCATGGCTAAAACCGGAGCCTCCGGCATTACCCGGATTATCAATGCCGGCAAATACAGCATGAAGGGCTTTCAGGCCGCCTTTAAGAATGAGGCCGCCTTCCGGCAGGATCTCCTCATCGCCGTTATTCTGCTCATAGCGGATTTTTTTGTCTGCCGGGGCGCCCTGCAGTTCCTCCTGCTTCTTTCCGGTCCGTTCTTCATTCTTCTGGCCGAAATCATGAACTCCGCCGTGGAAGCGGTGGTGGATCGCATCGGAGACGAGTACCATGAGCTCTCCGGAAGAGCCAAGGATCTGGGAAGCTCCGCCGTATTTCTCATGCTGACCTACACCACGGTGATCTGGGCGGTCATTCTGATAGATAACTACACCGACTGGCATTTTGCCTGAGTTTTTGCCTGGCAGGCATCTCCGAAAGCGGGACTCCCTCTCTCAGGCTCCGGTTCAGGAACGGCGAAAAGCCCGCCGCCGGAGCTCTCTTCGCGCTTTCATCCCCGCTGCCGTATCCTCCGGACATAAAAAAAACCGTCCTCCGGAGAGAACGGCTTGCGAATCCTGAAGTCCGGCCTTACCGGGTCAGAGCCCGCACGTAGTGGCGTTCCGCATAGCTCCAGTCAATATGCTCCAGGAAGCCCTTCACGTAATCAGCGCGGCGGTTCTGGTAATCCAGATAGTAGGAGTGCTCCCAGAGATCCAGGCCCAGAAGCACAACGAGTCCCTCTGTGATGGGATTCGCGGCGTTTCCGGTATTCCGGATCTCCAGCTTCCCGGTGGCGGCATCATAAACCAGCCAGGTCCAGCCGGATCCGAAATGAGCGGTGGCGCTCTTGAAGATCTGCTCCTTGAGCTCTTCCGCAGAATTAAAGCTGCCTAAAACAAGATCCCGCACCGACTCCGGCATGGCGGTCTCCTGAGGAGCCATGCTGTTAAAGAAAATCTCATGATTAAGAACCTGAGCGGCGTTGTTGAAAAGAGCGCCGTCCGAGTTTTTCACAATGGCGCGGAGAGACATATTGTCAAACTCGGTATCCTTGATCAGGGCGTTGGCGGCATTGATATAGTTGACGAAATGCTTGCCGTAATGAAAATCCAGAGCCCGCTGAGAAAGGAAGGGTTCCAGCTTATCCAGGCCGTACTTAAGTTCAGGTAGGAAAATGGACATAGTAAACACCTCTTGAAATCACCGAAAATACCGGAAAGACCTGCGCCTTGCCCGGGTGAAACCAGTGCGGGAATGACCTGTTAACGCCTTCCCGTCATGTAATCCCATGTATAAGTTAATCGAACAGAATCGGCATTCTTCTCTTCAGATAGGCCGACAGCCGCTCCGTGTTGATGGAGATCTGGAGCTGCAGAATCCCCTCAAAGATTTCCCAGCCCAGGAGCCTGACCATGTCCAGAGAAATTTCATTTTCATTTAACAGCGACTGCAAAGTGTCGGTGCAGTCAATGCGGTATTCATTGCGGGCCTTGCCCTTATGGAACTTCACGGATCCCAGATGCTGGTTTAAAAAGCCCGTATCAAGTCCGGTTTTCATAATGCCCAGCTTGATAAGATTCCGGGTGAGCCAGGAAGCCTCCGGGAGTTCCCAGGATTTCAGCACCACCGTGACTCCGGCGTATTTCTTTCCGAAAATGATGTCATTGATCCCCAGGGTAAGAAGCACGAGACCCAGTCTGCTGTTTCTGAAGCTCACCATGAGGTCGCCGGAGGGGGAAGCTCCCAGCACCAGATCTGACATAAAGGCGGAGGTTTTCAGGGTTTTTATGTAGTTGTTCAGGAGCTCGAAAGGGATCTTCAGTCTCCCGAAAATCAGATCCTCGAATTTCTGAGCCTTCCAGAGAGCCCGGCCCAGGCACTTCAGATCCTCGAACTGGGTGCTGACCTTGTCCTGCACATCCCGTACCCTGATTTCATGGCGCTTATGGATCTCCTTAATAACAGCAGGATCAAACATCATTCCGACGCTGCTTACGTTATAACTTCCGTTTTCATTGTTATCCATTAATAAAACTCCTAAAAACCGGGATGCCCCGTTAATGCCAATGCACCACTATGCACCGCTTGCACCACATTGCAATTTAACACAAAGGAAAGGGATTCGTCTATTTGTTACCTTAAAAATACAACTCCCGACACCTTTTATCAGCTTTTTCCGGGGACTTTCCGCGGGACAGCGGAAAAAAAAACAGCCCAGACCGGTCTCTGCCAGACTTGCCGGAGGAAGGAATGAAGACCGGGCGAAAAAAAGAAAGAAAGGAAGAGAGAGTGTATGTGAGTGAGTATGTGTGAGAAAAAGCGGGATCCCCGAAAACCATTCAGGATCCCGCAGGGCGGAGGGATCAGCTAACCAGCCTGCTCCCCGGTTCTTTCCCCCGGACTCCCAGCCTCCGGGAGATCCTCCAGTCTGGCGCCGAGATCCTTATTCACCGCCGCGGCGACGCAGGAGTCTGACCAGACATTAAGGGCGGTCTCCACCATGTCAATTACGGCATAAACCGGCAGGATCACCCCCAGAAGCTCCAGGGGCACTCCCATGGAGGCCAGAAGGCTCGCGGACAGGAAGAAGCAGCCCATGGGGACGCCGGCATTTCCCACCGCAGCCACCGTGGCAATGAAGATCCAGGAAAGAAGCAGCAGCGGCGTAACCGGAGTGCCGTTATTCTGCATGAGATAAACCACGGTGATGAGGATAAAGGCCGCGCAGCCGTTCATGTTAATGGTGGTGCATACGGGAAGCACAAAGCGGGACACCCGGGGATGGATGCCGTTTTCCTTCTCGGCGCATTCCATGGTTACCGGCAGGGTTCCCGCGGAGGATTTGGAAAAAAACGCCACCAGAAGAGCCTTGGACATGCCCTTCATAATGCGGAAGGGATTGAGGCGCTTAACAAGCAGAAAAAGCGGCAGCACTAAAAGTCCCTGGATCAGATTGGCCCCGACGACTGCTGAAAAGTAAGTAAAGAGACTACCCAGACCAGAGCCGGATGCCCGATAATCAGCCACGCACACGGACACAAACCCGAAAATGCCCAGAGGAAGGGCTTTAATGATCCAGGAAATGAAAATGAACAGAATGTCCTGAATGCCGCCCAAAAGGCTTTTTACCGCCCTTTGGTGTTCTTCGTTCCTGATAAAGCGGATGGCAATGCCCGTGGCAATGGCGATAAGAAGCACGCTGAGCACGCTGCCGTTCAGCACGGGGCTCAGAATATTGCCGGGGATCACACTGATAATATGGTCAAGATAGTCCGTCCCATTGCTTAAAATCTGCCGCGGGGTATCAGGAGCGGGGGTTCCGGGATCCGGAGCATAATTGCCCGGAGCTGCCAGAAGGTACAGCCCTGCCGCCACGGCAGCCGAAAGCGCAGTAGTCAGCAGGGTGTACATCAGGGTTCTCCGCCACAGGGAGCGGGAAGCCTTCGAGGATCCCAGACTGGCAATGGTGAGACAGATGGTAACGCCGATTACCGGAATGCTCACAAAGCCGAAAAGTCTGATAAACACCTCGGAAAAGAATTTGGCCAGGGCGGATCCGGCCCCGGTGGGACAGCAGCCGTTCAGAATGCCCAGAATAATCGCAAGGGCATAAAGGCCGGCGAATATCCAGGAGCTTTGCCTTCCGGCGGCCTTAGGAATATCGGTCATCGCAGTATTGTCCTCATTTCATGAAAAAGGCCGGAGCCCCGGCCTTGCAAGCATCACCTGTCAGGATCAGTCCTTTTTGTTCAGCCATTCCAGATACTTGGCCACTCCGGAAGCCACGTCATGGAACTGCACATCGCAGCCGGCCATGCGGAGCTTGGTGAGGTCGGCCTCGGTAAAGCTCTGGTAATGCCCTACCAGATGCTCCGGGAAGGGAACATACTCGATCTTGCCGTGTCCGTGGTGCTTGATAACCGCCTTGGCGATATTGGAGAACGGCTCCGCGTGTCCGGAGCCGCAGTTGTAAATTCCCGAGGGGCCTTTATGCTCCCAGAACCAGAGATTAACAGCAGCCACGTCCTCCACAAAGACGAAATCCCGCATCTGACCGCCGTCAGGATAGCCGTCGCAGCCCTTGAACAGCTTGGGATTCTCCCCGGCCAGCATCTGATTGTTAAGATGGAAGGCCACGCTGGCCATGCTGCCCTTGTGCTGCTCCCGCGGGCCGTAGACATTGAAGTAGCGCAGGCCTACCACCTGGGAGGAGATCTCCTTCTGGTGCTTTCTGAAATACTGGTCAAAGAGGAACTTGGAGTAGCCGTAAACATTAAGGGGCTTTTCAAACTGCCGCTCCTCGATGAAGTGATCCGTGCGGCCGCCGTAGGTGGAGGCTGAAGAGGCGTATAGGAAGGGAATGCGCCGGTCGACGCAGTAATGGAACAGATTCTTGGTATATTCAAAGTTGTTCCGCATGATGTACTGGCCGTCCCACTCGGTGGTGGAGGAACAGGCTCCTTCATGAAAAACCACCTCGATGCCGCCCCAGTCGAAGAAATTATCCCCTTCCAGGATCCTCTTCATAAAATCTTCGCGATCCAGGTAATCGCAGATATCAAGATCCGCCAGATTCTGAAACTTTCTGCCGTTCTTCAGGTGATCCACCACAACAATGTCCCGATAGCCCTTGTCATTAAGAGCCTTGACAATGTTGCTGCCGATCATGCCGGCGCCGCCCGTTACAATTATCATAGTTAGCTGTTCCCAGAAACGGCGTCGTTCTCCGGATATAAGCCTGAGCCAGGTCCGGGAAAGCCCGCGCCGCAAAAAAAATTAAACCGCGCCCCGGCGCCGCCCCGCGGGGATTCCGGCAGCCGGTCTTATCCGGATAAGCCCTTCGGGACTTACCGGTCTCGGGCATTTTAACCCACGGGATTTAATTCTTCAATATTGACGGGATAAAGGTTTGAGAATGGTTTCAGATTTTCGGGGCCGTCCGGATCCCCCGGGGATCACCCGCGGGGACCCCGGCCGGGGAAACGGCCGGGAAAACCGGAAGCGACCTCCTGAGACTGATTACTCGATGATAAAGCTGTCATCGTCGTCGTTAACCACTCCGGTAGGAGCGGCGGCGGGCTTTGAAGCAGCGGGACTGGCAGCGGAGGAGCTTCTGACATTGACCTCCTCAACCGGAACCGGCTTGGAAGTTTTGGCGGGAGAGTTCGCTTTGATATCCTCCGTCATGGGGATCACGGGCCTCTCGGCTGCCGGTTTTGCGGGGGCGGCCGGTGCCGGGGACTCAGTTACCGCAGGCTCGGGCTGAGCCTCATTAACCGGCAGGGCATCCTCCAGGGCATAGCTTTCCTCATGATAAACCGGAGCCGCAGCTCCGGAAGATGAAGGCTTGTCCGCAGCCGGACTGGTTCCGGCGGCATCCCCGCTGGCTTCGGCGGGGTTATCCCCCTCTCCGAAGATGGGAGCCGGATGCTCATTCTCGCCCATGTAATCGAAGAGTCTTACGATCTTCCGGACGCCGTCGATGTTTTTGGAGACATAAACCGCCCGGGCGGCCTCATCCCGGGTAACATAGCCCAGGAGATAAACCACGCTGTTTTCGGTAACCACCTTGAAGCGGCCGGAATTGATCTTTTCCCCGAAAAGAAGTCCTGTCTTCACCTTGCTGGTGATCCAGGAATCCTGGGATCTCTGGCCCAGAGAAACGGGCTCGATGTCCTCGATATAGCTGTAGACCTTTTTCACGCCGTCCAGCTTGGCGACCTTTTCCTTGATGTATTTGACATAATCCGGATAGCGGCACTGTCCGGCAAGGAGCACAATGCCGTTTACCGAAACTATTTCGACCTTGCTGGCTCTGGAAAGCTCGCGATTGTTGGAAATAATGCGGCTCCCCTTGAGCTCGATGGCTTCATCGTCAATCATGGTGCCGGCAGTTCTGCTGTCAGCGGCAATCATGGAGCCGGCGCCTACGGCGCCCACGGCTCCGGCTCCGATAAGAGCAGTAACGCAGCCGGTATTCAGGGAAGCCGCCAGGGCTCCCAGTAACATAATTCTTGAAATTCTCCGCAGGGTCATCGCCGCAGATCTCCGTGTTTGAAAAAAGTTTTCTGAATAGTATTTTGCATATTTGCCGGTTTTCTCCCGCGGGAGGAGCGCCGGTTTCCGGTGGAAAGTTTAGCACAGATTCATGCCTGACAGCTATTTTTACCCCAGAAAGCCCGGTATCAGGATTGAGCCCCGGCCGCCCGGCGCGGTACCCTTTAATTCCGGTTTACCGCCGGCCGGATTCTTTGTAAACTTCTGAAAAAGCTTCTTCTGACAGCATTCTTCAGAGAACCTTTTTCTGAAACAGGACTTCCCGTATGATAACCGCATTCCTCATCGCCTTTACCGTGGTAATCTCCCTCATCACCTATCCCGGAATTAATCCTCTGCCCCGGAAGATCCGGCGTCCCGAATGGCATGACAAAATGATGTTTTCCGCCTGGGCCGTCTGGCACCGGAAGGAATTCCGGCGGCTTTTTACCCACGGCTTCATCCATATGGGCTACTGGCATCTGATCGTTAATATGCTGGTTCTGGGCTTTTTCGGGTTCCATGCAGAGGATCTTTTTCGGCAGATTTTCGGGAGCGTTGCCGGGGAATGCTATTACGCCCTCCTGTATCTTCTGGCCCTGCCGGTGTCCTCAGTCTTCGGTCTTGTGAAATACCGCGATAAGCCCGGTGAGTATTCTCTCGGTGCCTCCGGAGCCACTCTGGCTGTGCTTTTCGCGGTCATTCTGCTGGTTCCCGGAATGAGGCTGTCTCTCATGTTCGTGCCCATTGCCGTTCCGGGGTACCTCTTCGCCCTGCTGTTCATTCCGGCCAGCATTGCCATGCACCGCCGGAGGATCTGGAACGTTAATCATATGGCCCATGTCTGCGGCGCTGTGTTCGGATTTGTTTTTCCGATAATGCTGGAGCCGGATCTCCTGTCCCGCTTCTGGCATCTTATTTAGCGGAGCCGGAGGTGCTAAGCGCAGGATAAGCCCGCTCTTTTCAGATCCTCCGGCCGCCCTTAAAGATCCTTCTGCCTTGCTGCGACTTGCTTCAGATCTCCCGCCTTGCTTCACCCCGGGAGCCTTTCCGAAAAACAGAAACCCCGGAAATCCCGCAAAAGCCGGGATATCCGGGGTATTCAATAAAAGAAGACTTTATGAAGATTTGCTCCGTCAGTGCTTTAAACCGCAGCGCTCCAGCACCTGACTGTAGCTCCCGCTGCCGTTAAACTGGTATTTGTTCAGCACATCCTGAGCCTTTTTGGATTCCAGCTTTTCCGCAGTGTAGCGCAGCCAGGCGGCGCCCATGTCATAATGCTCGGAATCCAGAGGATAATACACGGTTCCCAGGTAAAGTCCGGCCTGCACATTGCCGTTGCAGGCGGCGGATTCCAGAAGATTCCGGGCATCCGACGTCATGTGCTCAGGCAGAGTCTTCGCCGTATGGAGGAGCCGGCCCTCCAGATACATGGCATCCACATTGCCGTTTTTCACGGCCTTGTCATACCATTCCAGAGCCTTGACCTCGTTAATGGCAATGCCGCCCTTGCCCAGATCGTACATCAGACCCATGAAGGTAGCTGCCACTGAGCTTTCCAGAGCCTCGCGCTTGAAGATGCTCACCGCATTGGGGAAATCCTCTTCAATGTAGTAGAGCCGTCCCAGATTGACTCCGGCGGAGCGGATCCCGGCATCATAGGCCTGCTGATAATAGCGCTTGGCCTCTTTGATTTTGCCCATGGTCTCATAAAGCTCGCCCAGCCGGGCCGCGGCTTCGGCGCTGACCTCGGTGCCGATGCTTTCATCGGCCAGCACCTTGTACCACAGGGCCGCATTATCAAAGTCGCCCTTGAAGTCCAGCACGGTGGCATAGGGCATAAAAGCTTCCTTTACTCCCTTGTCCACCGCCTTCTTCAAATATTCCTCGGCCAGGATAAAGTCCCGGGGCACGCCGTTGCCCAGGAACTGAATGTGCCCGAACTGATAAGCCGCTTCCGGCATACCGCCGTCGGCCAGCTTCCTGAGGATGGTAATGGTTTCCGCATAATTCGCATCGGGAATGAAGCCCTTCAGCACCAGCAGCGCTCCTTCGTACTCTGCCTGCCGGCTGCCGTTGGCGGCTGCCTCGCGGTAATAGCGATAAGCCTCCCGGGGATCCACTCTGGTGCCGATGCCCTCGGCATGGAACTGTCCCAGAAGCAGCATGGCATCCACCAGATCCGGCTCCGCGGCCAGTGCCTTATTGGTCAGCCGGAAGCTCTCATCATAATTGGCATTCACGCCCTGTCCCTGCCGGTACATCTCGGCCAGAGCCAGCATTCCCTTGGGAAGACCGCCGTCAGCGGCAATGCGCACATAGTAGATGGCTTCCTTGAGATTCTTTTCAATGCCGTAAAGCCCGTGGTAGTAGATATCGTAAAGGATGTAGGCCGCCTCGGGATTCATTTTGGTCTGAATCAGGGATTTCAGAGCGGCGATACCGTTATTCTGCTCGGCGCCCTTGCTGGCGATCTGATAGAGGGATTTGGCAATGATCACATCAGGGGAGTCATCGCCGCCCCTGATTTTCTTAATGATCTCTCCGGCCTTTTCCAGACTGACAGGAGCGCCCAGTCCCAGAATATAAGCCCGGGCCGACAGCAGGAGAGCTTCGCGGTTATCAGGCTCCGCCCGGAGGAGCTTCTGCAAAATTTCAACACCCTGCGTATTGGCGGCCGGATTCTTGCTGTTAAGGCAGATCCTGGCCAGAGGAATGGCGGCCCGGTTATCGCCGGACTTAAAGGCTGCCTTGTAATATTTCGCCGCTTCATGAACGGAATGCCGGCGGTGATAGTATTCCGCCAGTTTATAGGCCGCCCGGGCTTCGCCGCCCTTGAAGGCCTTTGTCAGAAGATCCGCTGCCTTCTCGTCCTGGCCCCGGGACATCTCGATTACACCGTCATAATAATCAGCGAGAGCCGCCTGCTTCTGTCTGACCTTGGGCAGATACTGAAGGCAGCGGGACTGATCCCCGGACTCGCAGTAAACTCCGGCGAGATGCAGCATGGCATCCTCGGAGCCCGCCTGCGCCGCTTCCTCGTATTTTTGCAGGATCTCCTGTTCGGAATAGCCGTTTTCGGCTTTGGCGCTCTCCATGATTCTGGCTTCCTGATAAAGCTCTTTGGCATCCTGACCGCAGCCTGCCATCATGAGCGCCGGCAGCAACAGCGCCAAAGGAACGAGTCTGCACCGTAAATTCTTCATCATTTCCAACTCTCTAACCTACTCTCTGACTTATTCTCAGACTTGCTTTTGCTATCTGACTTACTCTGATTCGCTAAGTCACACTTCTTAAATTCATGCAGGGAAACGCCCCGCAAACAGAGTCCGCACGGACTTCATGACGCCGGCGGTTCAGCTTCGGGCAAAGCAGATCCGAAGATCGCCTCTTATGCCAGAATCGCCTCTTATGCCAGAATCGCCTCTTATGCCGGAATCGCATTATGTCATCCGGAGACACATTATATCCGAAAATACCGCCGCTCCGGACAAACCAAAATAAAGAAGAACCGGGGCCGGAACGGAAAAAACCGCTCCCGCCCCGGAGGGAGATTGCATTATTAAGAATGTCCGCCGCCGGATATTATCAGAACAGATTCAGAGTACGGCCGCCATCCGGACTGCCGCTGAAACCGCCGTTCCGGAGAGCATGCTCCGGAGAACCGTTGCTGACAATAACCTCATCGTAGAACATCACCGGAATTTCCGCGCCGGCTTCCAGCTCCGCTCCGCTGGCATCGCGGTACTCCGTATGCCCCCGGCCGTCGGAACAGGAGGTTCCCTGCAGAGTTCCCCCGGCATCGAAATAGACCGTGCAGCCGTCCGCCAGCACCCGGGAATGACCGATTTCGGTTCTTTCCGCATCGTAATAGAAGACGCCGCCCTGTTTTTCCTTTGCTGTCACCACCAGATTATCGTTGAAATATATCTGCTTGCGTCCCAGAAGATCTGACCTGACCTCGTACGAGGCTGCCGCCGAGCTGCCTGACAGCACCAGTGTCAGCATCAGCAGCGCTTTTCTGATATCAATGTTTTTCATTACGTGTTCAATTTCTATTTGGGCGTTTTTCATCCCTGAAAGCCCTGTTATTATGTCCGGCGTCCCCATGGTTAACGGACAGCCGATGCCGTATATGGTAAAGGATTCTGCCGGAAAACAGAAAATGATTTTCTGAAATGATGCCCCATACCACACTTTTTTTAAAATCCGGAAAAATCAGGTTCGTTAAGGGCCGTTTTGCGTGCCGGAGAAGCCGCATTCCGGAGGCTTTTCTGATATTCCGGGAGATTTTTGGGGATGTCTCCGGATCCCGGCAAATTCTGCCGCCGCCCTGCCGGGGTTCTCTGTTTTGCCGGACGGCGGCAAAAATAACTTGACTTCACAGCGCCGGATTTTTATAAGGTATCTGAGCGCTTTTCCGGCGCGGACTTTTCATTGCATTATCAGGCTCAGTCAAGAACACGCCCTATGAGACATCCCCACAAACGCAAGGAACCAGAGGCCACCAGAGTGGTCATTTCCGCCAGATTTCACGGCCGCAGAATAACCGTGGCCTATGATGCCATCCATAAGGTAGCCAATACCTGCGAATGGGATGATTTATTTCATGCCGAATTCAATGCCATTATCGGAGAATGGACAGACTTCTCCCCCTGGGAACACCATATCAATCCCGCCAGTCTGGGAGGCTTTTACCTGATATGCAAAAGAATTCTCCGGGGCGGCATTCTGAGCGTCAGCTGGAACGGCAGAGCGCCGGCGGAAATCCGCAGAATGAGAGCGGAAGCCCGGGAAGAACAGCAAAAGGGCCGAACTCGGGAAAACGCCGCATCATAAGACACCAGGAGCAGTCACATGCCAAATTATCTTGCCATAAAAACCACCGGAAAGGATCCCGCCAGCGATGAAGTGCTGGAGATCAGCGTGATTGACGAAAACGGACGGGAGCTCTTTGCCTCCCTGGTGAAGCCGGAGCATCACAGCTCCTGGAGCGAATACCTGCCGGCAGCGGCCATAACTCCGGAAATGACCGCCGACTATCCGGCATTTTCGGAAATTGTCCCCTTTATTCAAAAGGTAACCGCCGGAAAAACTTTGTTCGTCTTTGACAAAGAGATGGTATCCGGATTTCTGGGAGACGCCCTCTCCAAGGCCCGCCGGGTTATCGATCTCAAGGAAGGGATGCTGAAGAATCTCGACAAAAAGCCCATCTTCAACGCTCTCAGCACTCTCATCGGCTTTGAGGATCCGGAAAAGCTCGTCCGCATCCTGAACAATGTGGTGGAACTGGTAAGCTACCTGCATCCCACTCCCATCGAAGAGATAAAATCCGGCAGGGCCAATGGCGAGGCCTTTGCCGTCTGGGGGCTTAAGCAGTTTCTTTTTGAATTTACGGGCTGCAACAAAAACTCGGACGATGACGACAGCGATGAGGATAACAGCTCCAAAGACGGCATTGTTCCTCTAGACGCCATTTTTGACAATCCCGGCAACACCATCATCAGCTCCATTGCCCCGGGAGGCCGGCACGGCAGCGTGGTAACCTCCTGCATCGAAATCGGCTCGGCGGAAGCCAAAAGAAATTTCTGCCGGGTGGTTGCGGAAGCCATCATCAAGCTGAAGTGCCGGGAAACTCAGCAGGGGATCTCCCCGGAGCAGTACTGGGACACGGAATATGCCGGACTCAGCACGGCGGAGATCATTCAGAAGGCCAGCAGCAGCGAGGGGCTTAATTTCCGCTCCATGATCTCCGATGTGGTCAAGGATCTTCCCGATGAGGAAATCGTCCAGACCGACATTCCCGAAATTTTTGACATTGCGCTGGCCCGGGATATCACTGAAGACAATCTCTCCGCTTTTGAAAACTGGGAGCTCCGGGGCATGATTCTCAGCGGCGATGCCCAGGACAAGCTCAATGCTCTCCTGAAAAAGCAGGCTCAGGAGAACAGCGCCGACAAGAAAAAGTCCTGATAAGGCGAGCTTCAGGAAATCACCTCAAAAGTTCAGATCAGGATGCGGGAGGAGTTTCCGGGAGCTTCTCCTGAGTCATCGAAGCGGCAGGAATCAGAGCTCCGCGGCGGAGAATACTTGCGCGGAGGAGTCCCGCGGAGCTGGAACTCTTCAGATCTTAAACTGCCTTCTTATGATAAAGCGCCGGTTCCTCATTATTCTGTCTTTGCCATCATCCCCCGGCTTCCTTCAGCATTTTGTCAATCTCATCACTGACGGCGGCGTAAGAGCGGGGAAGCCTGTCTTCTGAGGGCATTGCCGGGGCTGGCTTTCTGGCCGCAGTTCCTCAGGACTTCTTATCATTCAGGCGCTCCGCAATCTGTTTTCGGAGTTCCTGCTCCAATACGGCATTAGCCATTACTTCATCCAGCTCGGCTTTATACTGATCATGCCGGTCTTGCTCCATGAGATCATTTACTTCCGCTTCGGACATCCCCGCAAAGGAGGAACAATCATTCCGAAGACGGCACCGGATGAGAGCGCCGTCTGCGGAGCTTGCATAGATGCTGTCCGGACAGGCCGGATCGTAATAAGCAAGAAGCTGCCGGGACGGCTTTTCTGGTGCGGATCCGGCTTTGCGGAACAGCTTTTCCGGATCCGGTTTTTCGCAGGTGTAATAAAGGCCCCGGAAACAGATTCCACTGTCAGTGACTTCGGCTGAGTCCTTAAGGAAAAGAACCGTTACGATGTCATGCCAGGGGACTGTTCCGAGAGTTCCTGCCTGATACCGGATGCCGTAATTCCACAGATCCCGGGGCACGGGACGGATTCTCATCCTGATCATTTGCGACGATCTTTCATAATTTTTCAGGACGTGATAATTGTTGTGGAAAAGCACGCACCTTATGATCATTCCGATGAAGGTTCTGACATCGATGCAGGCTTCCTTTTTGCGGGCCCTTATGTCTCTCTCCCGGTCAGTTCCCAAAGCAGCGCCGGGGACAATACCGGTGAGCTTCATATTTATCGTCTTTAGGGCGCTCTCCATTATCTCCCGGAGATCTCCTTTGCTGCGGTATGAAGGCGCATTCTCAACGACGATCCCCAGTCTGGCAACGGCTTCAGAAAAGCCGCTTTCTTCCATTTCATCGTTTTCTTCGTCAGCGGAAATTATTGCTGTCGGGATACTCTGACAGGGCCACTCTTCATCCGCGATTTCCACCCCGTACCGTTTGCAGAAGGCAGCCTTGGGTTCCGCTGCGTTCTTCAGAGCCAAAAGAGCGCCGCTCCAGGCAGTGTTTTCCAGGGTGATGTGCATGCCGGTGATCATGCTGGTTTTGACATCCCTGATAAAAAAACAGCACTGGTCTTCCGAGTGTTACATTGCGGTTACGCTCCCGTACCAGGTAACAGCCGGCAATCATCGCATCAATCTGAGCCGCCATGCCCGCCCAGTCCGCATTAAAAGAGATGTCTTCCGCGGCTCCCCGGCATTCGCATTCAGCGGAATCAGGATCCTTCATGCGCTGTTCTTCCGGAAGCTGAGTGTTTGCGGGCTGTCTGTTTTTGGAATACCAATAGCTGAACTGTCTGAACGAGGGCGTTTCTTCCGGAGGAAGCCGCTCCGGACTGGGATCTCCCGGAAAGTGCGGTCTTACGTACATCCGGAAAATCATCCAATTGTACGTATCTGTCAGGGTGGCAGTGCCGAAAGAACGGTATTCCCTGATAGCCCGGGCGAAATTTTTCTTATCGGCATCGGTCAGTATTTTTCCGCTCTGCCCGTCCTGCCTCTGCCGGTCAGGTCTCTTGTCTGTATAAACCTGCTCCTTGGAGCCCCGCTCATTGAATCTCGGGAGGAGAGCATTCGGGGTCATGCCGCCCCGCCAGTACCGCCCCCAGATAGGTGTAGAGCTTGCTGATGCCGATTCCGGCGGCCGAGACCTTGGCGCGGAGAAGCGCGGATCTTTCCCGCCGCCGGTAAACTCCGGGTTCGGCAGTAACAATATCCTTTATCAGTTCATAAATCCGATCCCGTTCCGCAGCCCTGGCCGGACTTATCGCTGATTTCTCCAGATCTGTGACGGGATCCAAAACACCTTCGCAGGATCCGGTTTTCAGCTTCATCTTGAGATCTGCGGCCGCAATGCTTTCAGGGATGTTGCGGGACTCATCCATGCGTATCCAGCAGACTGTTTCAGCTGATACATACAGCACCCGGTAAATGAGGCCGGTCTCGGTATCTCTGATAAGACCGCCTCTGATAATCTGAACTCCGTTCATGTCTGTCATCTCATTCAATCCTTCTGACAACATGCGTCCGATACGTTTCCGGGGTTCGGCAAAAAAGAGAGGAAACTGCTCCTTAATATCCTCTTGCAGCAGAGGGCCGATCTTTAAACAAGAGCGTTATCAGGAAGTAAGAAAGAACATCTTTGCGGGCTTGAGTGCTTATATGAGGAGATATTGCCTGCTAATCCGCATAACCGGCAATATTTGCGCTTGATATGGTGTTTGCATGGGTTCGCTAATGGCTGAAGCCCTCTTCCGCCACCCGGTAACCGTAATCACCCGGCACGGCAGATGCGGCGCGGGTGAAGGAATCTTTAAACCCATGAAATCACCCGCGGTCAGAGTTTTCCCGCTTTTACTGAGTTATCTTGCGAACGCCGGCTTCATTCCTTCCGGTCTCTTGGGTGCTGCGGCCTTCTTGGCTGCTTCCTGGGGCTTCTTTGCTTCCGGCTTTTTGGGAGTCTCATCCTTCTTCGCTGCTTCCAAAGGCTTCTTTACCTCCGGCTTCTTGGGAGCCTCCGCATTCTTGACTGCTTCCAGGGGCTTCTTTGCTTCCGGCTTCTTCGGAGTCTCAGCCTTCTTGGCTGCTTCCAGGGGCTTCTTTGCTTCCGGCTTATTTGCTGCGGCCTTGTTCACCGCGGCAGGCTTTCCGGTCTTTGCTTCTCCGGAAGCGGCTTTGACGCTGCCGGCTTCCAGAGCGGCTGCTTTAACTGCTGGCTTCTCAGACTCTGAAGACTTCAGCACAAACTTGCCTACCAGAGAGGTCTGATAACCGGCCAGCTTATCAAGCTCCTTGCTGCTTTCTGCCACGCCGTCAAACTGGATCTGGTTGTAATTGGAGATTTCATTGATCTTCTTGATTTTGTCAGCCACCAGATTGGAGGCCTTGGTCTGCTCCTTGGTGGCATCGGCAATGGTGCCGCTCATGCTGGCGATCTTGGTGATGGTGTTTCTGATTTCATCAATAGCCACATTGGCCCGGGAAGAATTCTTTCTGGTGAGGCCCATTTCGTCAACGCACAGATTGGCATGATCCACCGCCTTGGCCACCAGAGCATGCAGATCATCGATCATGCTCCGAATATCCTTGGTGCTGCTGGCGGTAGCCTGAGCCAAGTGCCGCACTTCATCGGCAACCACGGCAAAGCCCCGGCCGTACTCTCCGGCTCGGGCCGCTTCAATGGCAGCGTTAAGAGCCAGCAAATTGGTCTGCTCGGCCACGCCGCTGATGATGTTGACGATCTTGTTGATCTCCTCGCCCATGCTGTTGATATCGGAAATTACCTTGGCGGTATCGTTAAGCCGATCCTCCAGACGTTCCGTTGTTTCAATGGTTTCGGACATGATTTTCTTGGAATCGCTGGTAAGATCCTCGGCATTGCGCACCTCGTTCAAAGTCTGTTCCGTGGCCACGGAAACCGCCTGGAGAGCCTTGAGCATTTCTTCGATGGAGCTGGATACGGCCAGGGTTTCCTTGCGCTGCGCATCTATGGATTTATGGGCGGAATCAGAGGCCTGCAGATTGCCCTGCGAAGCCTTCTTAAGATTGCTGGAGGCCTCGGAAATCTCCTGAAGCACCCCGCCCACGTGCGCGGTAAGGTTGTTAAGGTAAACGGCAATTTCGCCGAATTCGTTCTTTTCAGATACTTTGAGATCCTTTTCCATATGGCCCTTGCTGATATCGCTGAGGCCATTCACAATAAGTCTCATGGGTCTTCTGATGCTGAGACTCAGGGTAATGAGAATAAGACCGGAGAGCAGCACCGCGCCCAGAAGAGCGATAAGCATGGTGCCTCTGGCTGAAAGATAGGTGTCCTTGGAAACGTTAGTGGAGTTGGTCATCATTTCCACGGCGGCATTCTGAATAGACAGAATCTCATTCTTGATGAGATCGATGGATTCCGCCGACTGTCTCGCGGACTCATCGAGAGCGGTCTGTACCTCGATAAGCCGGGCGTGCTCGTGCAAAAGTCCCTTGGGATCAGTCATATTGAACTTGAAGTTTCTGAAGTACTGACCCATGTTGTTGTCCACCTCGGGCATTTCCACCCGGAGAATGTTCACCAGTTCTTCAAAAAATTCGTATCTTTTGGCGACAAATTCCAGACCGGCCTTGATCTCCTTAAGGTTCTCCTTGGAGAGAATTTCATCGGCCTTGGCTTCCACCGGACTCTGAGCGGAGGTCATGTTCATGAACTGCTCTGCCACATAGTCATCAAAAATGGCCGCCTTGAGGGCCTGTTCCTCGGAATGAAAGAGAGTCAGCCAGGTGCGGTACTCGCCCTTGTTCTTGTTGGAGGCCCTCTTGAGCTTCATGAGAGACTCCACCTGCTTCGGCATCTTCTCGGTGGCGTCAAGATAATTCTTAGCGAGGGATGACAGGGTGGTCACATGATCCATTACCCCGTCAAAGTTCTGGGCGGTTTCAGTAAAGGTCTCCAGAGAGGTGATAAACATCTCCCGGCTTTTTGCGAGACTGGCCACGTCCTGCTCAATCCGGGAGAAATCCTTCTCGTTCAGCAGGGCTACCAGATCCCGGTTAGTCAGGAGCATATTGATTTCTATTTCGTTTGCCTGATTGAGAATCGGCTGCACGTCATCAGTGATATATTCGATGGATGAAAACACCGACCGTCCGCTGGAAATACTCAGCATGGCCAGTCCCACCAGAAAAAGGATTAATATGCCAAAACCGATGTACACACTGTGAAGAACAGACTTTCCGACATAAGACCACAGTCCCAGAGTCAGGACTTCCTTGTAATCTATGCGGCGAAGCTTCTCTTTAACGGTTTTTAACAGATTAATAACACTCATAAGGATATTTCTTCAAATGAAGACCCGACAGCTTCCGGCGTGTGACGCAGCCCGGTTCTGCATCCTCCGCTCCGGAAAGGGTCTTAACTGCAACAGAGCAATACCTTCTATTTTTATAGTACATTGCGCGCGGGGATGTTCAAGCCGCCCCCGTTCATACATTTTTAGATCATTTCCGCAAAAAATAAAGGCAGCATCATCAAATATCAGAATAACGCTGCCCTGAAAAGTTAATTTTGTGAAGACCGGCATAAAACGACGCCGCCGATCTGCGGCATTTTATGTCCGTCCGCGGGGATTACAAACGCAGACTGGCCTTGTAGCGAGCCGAGATCTTATTGATCTTCTTGTAAATGTCGTGCACGGTCTTGAAGAAGTACACCTCCACCTGAGTCTGGCCGTCCTTCTGCTGCAGGTAATTGAAGTACATGGTACCGGGGCCGCGCTCCTTGAACATGTTGTCATAGAACTTCTTGAGCTTCTTGGAGGAGGCATCATATTCCGGGAAGGCCGGAAGAGCGTTATCCACCAGAGTCACAAAGGCATTGTAGCTGTTCTGCATCTGCTGCGTGAAAACCTGCATGTCATTGCTACTGAAGCTGGATTCAAAATAGGACTTCATCATGGTTTCCAGCATGGATGCCGCATCCTTCACCTTGTTGAAGGTTTCCAGCTGCTCCGTGGTAAGATGCCGGTGCGCGATAAGGTTCTGGGCATGATTGATATCGTTGAAGATGGACTTGAGATCGGCCACCTGATCATCGATTTTAAGCTTGCGGGCGATAAGCTCGTTCTGCATATTGGCATATTCTTCGCACTTGATAAGCAGTTCGGAAAGAGTATCGGTGATCTCCTTGATATTGCCGGCTTCCGGCGCATAAGGATTATTTACCAGGCTGTTAATGGCATAGCTCAGTTCTTCGCGGCTGGCCCAGAGTTCATCGCGGTTAACCAGAAAGTCATCCCTGTTGGTAACATTGGAGATTATCAGCATTGAGGTTTCGTAACGATGGAGATCGGATTCCAGATCCGCCAGATAGTAAGCGCTCTTCAGAGCCGGAATGTCTGCCTGGGTAAGTTCCTTATCATCGGCCCAGGACTGCCCGGCTATGGACATGCTCAGCACGGCGCCGAGCACGATACTGCCCAGAAGGCTTCTGCCATATCCGGCGCATTTGCGGGTAAGGGTATTCTTTGTCATTTCAGTATCTCTTAATATTTGCAGCGGAGCATCTCATTATCATGCAGGCGGCGTAATTATTCACCATTCGTTTGTCGCCTGATCCTGCCAGGATGCTTGATCTGCAATTTTAAAGAATTGAGATAATTTCTGTTTGAACAAAACGTTTTCAAAAGCACGTTTTAGTGATCCTTTTCACAAAAAAAGGCTGGTATACACCAGCCCTCCTGTAACGCTATGCAACTGCGGCCAAGCCGCTCTTATCAGCAGCCGTCTTTAAGAACAGAGGTCTTGACAGTGGCCTTGTTGTTGGTTGCGTCAATGGTCACCTCGTACGTCATGGCACAGCTGGTGCTGTCTGTCCCGGTATAGCCGGCAGAACTCTTTGGAGCAAAGGCAAGCTTCGTATTATCAGTGAGCTTGTACACGCACCAGTCTTCATTGGAATCGCAGGCTCCGTTCTCAGTGAAAGTCTCACTGAAAGACTGCTGCAACAGCGACATAATGCCGTTCTTAGTTGCTGCCGGGTAGCCGTAAATGGTGCACACCTGAGTCATGTCATCCGTAATTCCGGAAGTGCCGCAAGTATCCGAATCTTGCGATTTACTTCCAATAGCGTACTTCATCTTATCGGAACCGTTAAGAATGGACTTGGCATGCCCCATGTTGACGGCGCTCTTAATAGCGCCCTGAAGGCCCTGAATCGCAGAAACTCTGGCATCCTTCTGCAGGTCCATAAACTTGGGAGCGGCTGTGGCTGCAAGAATGCCCAGAATTACGATGACCACTACAAGCTCAATTAAAGTAAAACCCTGATTAGCTTTCATAAAAATCTTACTCCTGTAAACGCTCTGAGATCCGGTCTTTAAGGGATTCTCAGATAAAAAAGCAAACTCCAGTGCTTTTGAGAAAGTTAATGCAGCATACAACCCGCACAATGCAACAGCATTTCCAAACATACTGGGTTCTATCACCTAGTGACCATGATAACGGTTAAAACACTGAAGACTTTAACGATATTTCACAAACTTTTAAGCACTTCAAACTTTTAGGACTGTCATGCCATGAAAACGTTACCCACATCGTAATTACAGTCCTGACAAAAAGGGGGACTCCGCCTGGAAAATGACCGGATTAAGACATTGTTTCCGCTGCCTGAGGCCCTGATATCCGCGGGGAAAACATGGACCTTCCGGGCAATCCAGCGCTGAGCCTCTCAGGCTTAACAGCTTGCTCCCGCCCTTTTCACGCTCATGCATCCTTTGCCGTTATACCTGTTTTGCCGCCGAGCTGCGTCAGCAGGAACTTCATGTCTTTGTTCCCTTAAGTCTGCCGGCGGCCCTTTTCAGGGGGACTGCAATTTCGCCGCCGGCATCAGGAATTCATAGTTGCTTTTGGGAAAACGCCATTCCGTCCGGATGCTATTCCTTCTCTTCGTCTTTGCCTGCCATCCCGGGGCGCCTTTCTTTTCGCCTGCCTTCCTCATTAATTATGAGGAGCGGCTTTTCCGCAGGTTCGGGCGTCCTGGAATAAAAAAAGACCGTCTCCGTTCTCCCAAATCCGGATACCGGCGCCGGCCAAAGGAAAAGCTGCCGGAAAAGTCATGAAAATGAACCGGAAAAGCGATTTTTACCGACACATCAGCCTGTCAGAATGGAAAATTGTTCACAAAATAATCAAAAAGCGCTGTTTTTAAGACTTTTTTTCAGAAAAATGAGTTTTTTTGGAATTTTTTCTTGACAGTGAATCGGAAACACCTAAAATAGCACCTGTCGAAACGATAGACACTCGGTGATTAGCGCAGCCTGGTAGCGCACTTGGTTCGGGACTAAGGGGTCGGAGGTTCAAATCCTCTATCACCGACCAGTTAAATCGGTTTCGTATATCAGTGTTCGGTGATTAGCGCAGCCTGGTTAGCGCGTCTCGTTAGGGACGAGAAGGTCGGAGGTTCAAATCCTCTATCACCGACCACCTGATTCTTCAGATTCTCTTCTTTACTTTTCAGTTTTTTCCCCTTTGAATCGCGTTGCAGTCAACCTGTTTTGGATTATTGTCTGCCTGCGTTTAACTCATAGCATTCCCCGAACCTGTTTCCGGTTCAAAGAACCTCTGGGCCTTCCGGGCTTTCTGTTTGCAGCCCTGTCAGTTTCAGCCTTTTGATGCCGGGAGACGCCGTCTTGAGGAACGGACAGAGCAAATGCCTGACAGATTTCAGCCTGAGAAGCGGTAAAGTCTGTGATTTGAGCGGATCCGTCAGCGTGTTCCGTAAAACGAATGGGAAACATCTCGTGCAAAACGTCCAGGGGCGAAGAATACTTTTCCCGCAGCTTCTGCTCCCAAACCGCCTGAATTTCCGCGCGCAGAATCAGGGCCAGGAACATAATGAACAGTCTCCCGGTTTTTCCGTCCGCTTCTCCGCCTTCCGGCCATCTGTATTCAAAATCGCCTTCCAGCTGCTCCCTCATGGCGGCAGCATGCTTCTCCTGTTCAGATCTCAGGGCGAAAAGCCGATACTGACTAAGAGCATCGCCGGATACCCTGTATGAAACCGCAGCAAAAAAACCGGCTATAGCCCTGGCTTTGGAAATTGCCTTCTCATTCAGGCTTATAACCATAAGCCGGTCTTCAGTCAGCTTCACGCTGCAGTGCCTTAGCTTCAGAGACAGGGCTGTCACCTGTTCCGGAGAACCAGGAGTTCCGTTCTTTGCTCTTACAATCAGGGCTTCCTTTTTGATTTCTTCATTAATTAACGTCAAAATCCGGATTCGTTCCTTTATATCAAGGAAGAGATTCACCGTTAGCTTAACGTTTTTCCCTGCTCCGGAGACTTCAGGGGCTGTCATAACAGTCCAGGGAATTTCATATTGCGCCGCATAAATCCCGTATTCCTGCAAATACGTCATCTCCAGCGGCATGCCCTGCGGGTCGTACTTTATCCGGGAGACACGGCTGTAAACCGGTTCCTGAGTAACCTTGCAGCCTGCCAGAAAACTCTGCTTCTCAGGAATCATGGCAGCGATATTCTCCGGGGATGCGTCATTCCGGACAAAAATCACTTTGAGATCCCCGCATTTCAGGGCCTTAAGCTCATTTGCCATGGCCCGCAGGATTCCGGCATCAGTTCTGGCATCATTTCCGCCGCCTTTCTCATTACCGCCAAAGGTTCGATAGTATATGGGTTCATAAAAACATGACGAAAAAAACACCGTCTCCGGCGGATTTTGCTTCGGGAACTGCGGTAACTCCATGTCATCATTAGCGCCGCCCCGGCTGACATCACCCGGACAGGCATATGCCGAACGCTCTCCCAAAACACAAGCCACCACCGTCTTGCTGCTCTCTTTGCTTCCTTCTCCGGCCATTCTCAGGCTAAGAAACCGCATTCTTTCCTCATCCGTGATCCTTTGAGTCAGGCGGGCGATGCCTGAAGGAGTTAATGAGTTTCCGGAGGGCGTTCTGGCATACCTTTGCCAGCCCGCGAGCATGCTTAAGCGGTATCCGGTCAGAATCAGGAACATGGCCAAAGTCATTATGTCCGCAACCATGCCGCGCTGATCGCTGAATACCTCTAGCAGATCCGCAATCACATGCTTCTTTGCCGCAATCTGCCATAGAAACCAGGTACCGCCGTAAAGTCTGCTGCTGAACTGTTCTTCGGCAGGACTTACACTGACATTTCCGCTAAATGCTGATCCGTCATTGACAGGATAAGGATCGGCTGCGACGGGGATTTCAGGATCCTCCCGGCTGACGGAATCAATGGCGGAAAGATCCCAGGCTGACGGGAAGATGAGACGTTTCCGCTCGCTCTCAGACGCCGCAAGGAATCTGCTGTTAGGGATAAAACGGAGGTCTTCACTTACTTCGCCCCAGTAAACATAGCGGCGTATAGTCTTCCTGCTCCTTTCGTCCCTGATATGGGGCTGCGTGGCGGCATAACGATATTTGCCGGTCACCCGAAGAGCGACCTTGAAATCAGTATCAGGACTTGCCGGTCTGACCACGAGCCCTCCTTTATAAGTTTAATACTGCAGATATTGCAATATTATACTCATAATACCGTAAAAACAGCAAAAAGGAAAATGCGGAAAAGATGAATAGAGATGCTTTATGAGAAAGCCAGTTCTTTTGAGTCAAAAACTCACGGCAACAAAATCCCGTTTTTGACTTATTTTGACACGAAATGCGTACGGCTCGGCCCCTTTCCGGAAAACCGCCCTGCCGGGCTGCGGGAGCTTTCCCGCAGCGCCCAGGGCTTTTCTCCCGAAGCCGCCCTTGTCCCTCAAGATTCAGGACTGCGCGGCTCCCTTGCTGCCGCCCCCAGAGCGGCAAAGGCGCCGTGCATCTTTTTAAGGGTATTAAGAAGCTCGCAGAACATATTCCGGAAGACGTCCCGATCGCTTTCGTTTCTGCCCAGCCTGATGCCGCACAGGGACGGCAGCGCCGGATACTCCCCGCCCAGATGATTGGCCCGGGCATAAACCGAAACCTGATCATTGGCGCCCCGGGAATAAAGAGCCCAGACAGCCTGAACCGGATTATAGAAGGGCACGCCCCGCTTCTGGTTCAGGGACACCATGTACTTGGAACGCAGAGACGGCAAAGATTCCTTCCGCACCGTTTCATCGGAGCTGTACTTGGCATCCATGATCAGCCAGTCCTGAATAAGCGGATTGTCCTTCCAGGTAACCCGGAACACGAAATCAGGGGTCAGGGTATAATTCGGGTTGTTGTAAAAGTTCTCCACCACGGCCAGATCTCCGTCGCAGGTCTTTTCCACCATATGGATGCGGGGCACATACCAGAGATCCAGAATAAATTCCCCTTCCGGCCCCACCCAGCGGTAGTAATTGAAGGGCTCTTCGTCGGGACGCTCTCCGGGAACGCCGCCGAAGGGCTGCTCCTGAACGGCAGGATTGTCGGACATGTCATGCCATTCCATTTTCTGACTGGATCCCCCGAGCTCGTTAATGACGCCCACCAGCGTGGTCAGCACCTTGAACTCAAAGAGCTTGTCCAGCTTGATAAAGTGCATGGCAAAGTCATTCAGGGTCAGCTCCTGACGGCTGGACTCATACCATTCCTTGATCAGGGTGAACAAATGCAGGTAGATCCGGTTCCGGGCCACAAAGGGAGTGATTTTGGGCATGGCAGGCCGCACTCCCGCTCTGATGCCGGTGATCTTGCGGAAGTTCGAGTATAAAAGATAAAGACGATCCTGCAGCTTGAGAATCCGGTTCTCCTGCTTCTTCAGCTGATCAAAGCCGAATTCCCGCACAATATCCGCGTATCTGATATAGCCGGGATAGGCCGAGCTGGTTCTGATGCCCTGCTGCTTGTTTTTGGTGATAAAGCTGAGCACATCGGACATCCGGGTCTGAATATGCTCAAAAAAGCCCAGGATGACCTTGTTCTCATAAAGATCGTACTTGGGCACCACCACCTCCTCGGCGGCATAGTCCGTGCGCACCGGAAAACCGTGCAGCACAAAATCAAGTTCCTCCGGCTGACAGTACGACAGAGCCCGAGGGTTTTCGCACAGCCAGTGGATGGCCTCCGGAGAATTGGGAATGCCATTGGGGGTAATGGTGATCTCCGGCCCCAGAATCCGGCGGAGATTTTTAATCAGGGGCTGCCACAGGCCGGCCAGTTCGTCCACAATGGCCTCGGACTGGTCAATAAGCCCCAGAAGAGAGCTCCGGGAGTTCATGTTGGAATCCAGGCACATGCTGGAAATTTCATCATAGTTATTGTTGATGGTCTCCAGCATGGCCCGGATTTCGGCCGCGGAGTTCTTGGAGGCCAGAAACTCCGCCAGCACGCTGAACTCATACTCGGTGTCATCATACATTACTGAAAACATGAGCTCATGACGACCGGCCAGATTGTAGAAGGGGCGGCCCCGGTGCTTGGCATTGCTGCCCCACACCGGTTCCCAGATCACGGTGCCGTCCTCCAGGGAACCGGCCCGGGCAAAATAGTAGGTATCGTCATTGAAATGCACCGATACGCTGACGGAATGCCCTTCCAGTGCCATTTTCAGGCGGCATTCAATGAATATATAGTAGTCATCGGGGATCTGCAGTATGCCGTCAGCGCTGCCGGAATAACTCACCGGTTCCCCGTCTCTGAGCAGGGAGAAGCAGGCAACATCTTCTCCTGTCAGCACCTCCCGGCTGTACAGAGAGCGCGGCGCCACATAAATATCAGCATCAATCATAGGGGTTCACGAAAAAATTATCTGTTTTAACTCGTTCTCATCTGTCATAAGCCGGCCTTATCGCCGGCGGACAGCTCATTACCCCAGGAACTGATAGCTGTTCATGTGATCATTGCCCACGGCGATCATGTCCTCCAGAAGATGCTGGGAATCCGTCAGGCTGTTGGCCTCGAATACCCGGCCCAGATTTTCCAGACGCTTCAGGAAGCCTTCGCCCATGCCGGCGATCATCGGGAGCACAAACTGCTTCACGGCATAATCCATGGCCCGGTACGGTTCCATCATATCCTTGGCCACGGACAGGAAGTTCAGGATCTGCTGGTGCTTGCGGTAGGAAATCACCACCCGCTGTCCCAGCTCATGATTGGGATCGTACAGGGTCTCTTCAATGCTGTTTAAGGCCTGATAAAACAGGTTGTCCACCACGGAGGACGGCCGGAACAGCGCCATCCAGTTGTCAGCGCTGTAGGTCTTCATGGGCTCCAGGGAAACGGAGGTCTTTCTCAGATCTGCTCCCTGACTGGGCTTTTCATCAAAAAGAATCACCGCCGAACGGTCCAGCATGCGGGGAGACATGATATTGACGGTGTCATCGCTGTTTACCGTGCCGATAAAGTGGAAGTATTCCGGCACGTTGAGGAAACTCCGCTCCGGAACGCCGGTGAAGATGCGGCGCTCGGATTCCCCGTCTGCCAGATCCAGGAATGATGAAAAGTAATGCTCCGGAGAGGAAAGATTCATTTCGTCCAAAAGCAGGAAGGCCGGAGTGACTCTGGTGGGATCCCTTTCGCTGTCCAGGGTGGTCATAAGCTCCCAGAGACCGGTGGGCGCCGGCTGAAAGGTGCCGGCCAGGGAATTCCAGTACCCCAGAATATCACGCTGGGACGTCCAGCCGCGGGCCACGGGAATGGTATGAAGCCGGCTGCCCAGATTCAGAGCCTTGCCCATGCATTTCACAAAGGAGGTTTTGCCGGATCCCGGGAGTCCCGCCAGCACTGTAAACTGATTCTGGGCAATGGTGATCACCATGGAAATGAGCTTTTCCTTGTCGATGGGGCGATCCATGCTCTTAAGACTGCGCAGGAGATCCTCTATATAGCGGTTCCGGCACTTGGAAATGTTGTCCAGATTGAGCTGGGAAACCTCCGGAGAATCAAACTTGAGCCCCTTGCCGGCAGACTTCGGCTGGGAGGTAAAGGCCTTGAGCATGGAGTGCATCTCAAGGTAGCGGGCGTCCAGATCCCGGAGATCGGAGGTGAGGTCGGATCTGATGCTGTCCCGGGTCTTGCTGAGGCTGCCCACCTCCTTTTCCAGGGTTTCGTGCTGCTTTCTGAGTTCCCGGTAACGGGTGCTGAGATTGGCATAATCCTCCGTGGGAGCGGCGGCCTGCTTTTTAAGCTGATTCAGATACTCCGGATCCGAAAGCTTCTCGTAATTCTTGTTCAGTTTGGAAAGCTCGGCCTTTTTGGCATTGATCTGGCTTTCCAGCTTTTCCAGTTCGGCCTTCTGCTTTTCGGTATTCTGGTTGATTTCCTTGAGCTTGGACTTGGCATACTGGGCCAGGATGGATTCAATGTGGCCGGAGACATAGTTGCTGATGTATTCGGAAAAGGCCTTGTCCTTGGAAAATTCAGAAAACAGCTTCTGCCGCTGGGAATCATATTCCGCTGCGGAGGCGATAATGTCCAGAGCCCGGAGCGCGCGATCGTGATGATCCTTCAGGTAGCGGTTCCCCATGAGGTTATTCCGGAACAGCGACATGGTCTGCGGCTTAAGACCGGAAAATCCCTGAGACAGGACAGCAAAGCAGAATTTGTCAATGAGCTGCTTCTCGGCAATGACGTCCAGCTTTTCGCCGCTCATCTGCCAGTTTTTCATCTGCACCACATAGCGGCGTTCCCGGCCGGCGAAGGTGAAGGGCACGATATACTCCTCCACGGTGGTGAGATCAATGCGTCTCGTGGTGGCATTGCATTCATCCTTGGTCTTGAAAGGGCCGCGATCCGGCACTGAAATGGTAAAGCAGAAGGAATCCACTCCCTCGCCCTGAGTGATGCTCTTAACTACAAAAGGGCCCACCAGCACTTTTTTGGAGCGAATCTTTTTGACATAGTCCCGGAAGTCAACATCGGTGCTGTCAGGATCCTTTTTCTTCTGAATCTTGTCATACTTGTTCTTTTCTTCAGCCCATCTCCGCTGAGCGGCGCGCACGCTGTCGGCAACCAAATCCACGAAGACATCGTTATTCTGGTTTTCCTGGTTTAACCTGTGCGCGACCACCTCCCGGAGGCGCTCCTCGTTAAAATCATGCTCAAGCCCCACCTCATCCAGGTAGTCAAGGTAATCATCAAGCCCCTGATGGACGCGTTCGATAAACTCGCCGACAATGGTCTCCTCCTCATCATCGGAAAGCGCCAAATCACCGGTTTCGGGAGGCAGCGCCATCCCGGCATCGGCATACTTCTGCCAGAGAGACTCCCGGGCCGCGTCCAGGGATAGGTAGACATGACGGCTGTTATCGTTCATGAAAAAGAAATCGCTGCTGTTGATTTCATAAACGGTGGACTCCAGCATTACCAGAGGAGTGGTAGGCCTGACATCGCTGGTTACCGCAGGCTCGGTCATGTCGGGCACCCGGGCCTCGATTATCTCTATGATCTCTCCCGATGGAATGTCATGAATGTTTTTGCTGTCTACGGTGTATTCGCATTGCTTTGTTTTGTCCGGGGATTCTCCCACCGCCATCTCTACCAGCATGCCGCCGTATTTTTTCAGGACGTTGTCCGCATCGGAAGTCAGAAACACCTTGGTGTACTGACTGAAGAAATCCGGCCCCATGTTGATCTTCTTGTAGACGCCCAGTTTGGGATTCTTTTCATCGGGAAATCTCTCAAAGCCCACATCCACGTAAGAACATCTGTTGCCGTTGTTGGTGCTGAACAGCTTATCTTCGATTATGCCAACCACTGTTCTCAGTCCTGAATTGCTCATAGGAAAACTCTCCGAAAGAAAACGATAAATAAAAAGGAAAGCCCGTTGGAAGGGCTTTCAGAATTGCCGTGCCATGATAGCATACTTATCTCTATTAATAGGAGCATCTTCAGTGTCTAATGCTAGAAGCAACACAGTTTTGTGCGTTTTAAGGCCGTTAAATGGATTCAGGGATTGCCAGCTATCCTGACAAGAGCTCCTGGGATAGCGGGACAAGGCCTGAAAAATGCGAGGAAACGGCAGGGCGATCTCCGCTGAAAAAACCGGCGCGACCTGCAAAAAATCAAAACCGTCCCATTGCGGAAAAAGCGCGGCAGATGCTGTCAGACGCAAACGTTTTCAAAAATTGGTAATCATCATTATTGTGACATTTCTCACAATAATGAACATTGATTTTAAAAACCTTATCAACCCTTTTAAATAAAGGATTTGCAGTGATTCCGCCCCTATAATTTGAAGGGGATCACGGTCATTAATTAAGATTAATGAACCCCGGGTGAATTTGTGATTAATGGCAGGATATTAATAATTTATACAAAAAATTAACCTGTCAGAGCCCCTGAAAAAGCCCTGATGATCGTTATGGCTTAAGCCTTTATATCATAAGGCCTGAGAAGTTGTTAAAATATTGTTAAAAATGATTTTGTGAACGTTTTCACAGATAAGATAAAAAGATCAGGGATAAATTTGCAATAGATCCCAGGATTGGGGAAAATGAGAATGTGTACGAACGGATGCGTACCTGTATGGTAGCGAGCAAGAAAAATGACCACTGATTGCCCGCTTAGTGTTAACCATAGATTGGCAAGCAGTAAGAGAAGGAGATACATATGGCTTCCAAATTATATAAATTAAACCTAGACGTACTGGGTAAGCTCATTGAGAGTGAGGCTGCATCACAGAATTTTGTTGAGTCAGTAATTAATGACCTGCCTGAAAGCAAGGCCAATACTTTTTCTGACGTCCAGGTTGGCGATCTTGCGTCCAGCCGCATCGCTGCCGGCGCTGCCGAAGGATACGACAACATCAACGGCGTTGTATTCAACTGCAGAATCGAGGGCAAGCCTGCTGAAGTTATCCTTATCAACGAAGGCGTTTCCTACCTGTCCTTCTGGCATGATATGAGCTTCTTCAGCTACAAGCTCTTCCGTCAGCACGCTCAGGTTAATGACGGCATTCGCCGCTACCTGATTTTCGTTATCACGGACATGGATGTTAAGGCTAACAAGTTCCATTCCATCAGTTACTTTAACGACAAGAACGGTTTCAAGTCTGATTCCTTCCAGATTCACTACATTGTAATCGACAAGCAGACCGGCAACGAGGATTCCATGCTTGAAAACTGGATCCGCGCTCTGGTTGCTGAGGATGAGACAGACGCGGGAAACGTGTCGAGCATCTCCGAGGCGTACAGGGTAGCCTAGTTGGCTGAGGTTGTTCTTACTTGCTTTCCATAGTGGTCTTATAAGCTCGCAGAAATGCGGGCTTTAAGAGATCATGGAAAAGCAGGCAGGAGAAAGGCCGCACACCCTCTCCCGGCAGTCTTGCGAGATGCTTTTTCTGCCCAGTTTTCTCTGTTTTTTTCACCTTTCTCTCCCGCTTCCCCCTCTCTGAATCCACTCCGGTTTCTGGCCGTGCCATAAGAGCACTGCATTTTATCTTTCCCTCTGAAAGCTCTCACCAATCTCCCCGGCGGGCCTTCTTGCTGGCAGCCACTCATTATTGCCGCTCCCCGAAGTCTCAAATTCCGCTCGAAAAGCCCTCTTTCTCAGCTCTTTTCCCCGCCCCTCTCCCCTCCCCTGCTAATTTCCAAAAAACTGTTATGCCGTAAGGCCCGGATGCTGTTCTCAGTGCCTCTTCCGAAAGACCATTACCAGATTCGGGGGCAGCACGAGGATGGCGCCAGACGGGGCATTTTCGGATTCGGGAGAGTGATTTCCTGTTTGCCCTGGCAGCAATCCATTACCAAAATCAGAAGCAGCTGAAGTCCGGGGATAACTTTCTCGCTCCTGGATAATGCCTGTCGTCAGCCATTCCGGTGCCCCCGTCATCTGAGATGTCTCGATCCTGAATGGAGAGTTTCCACTTCTTTAGCAGAGGGAGGCCCGGAGGGTAATGTTCATACTTCATGGAACATCTCAGGGGTAAGGTCATGCTTTCAGGAGAATCTGTATAGCAGGACAAAGAGGCTCCTCCTCAGCGGCTGAGAAAAGAATCCCGGGGAGATAAGCTGCCAGCTCCTCAGGGTGGGGATACAACAAGACACTCATCATCCTGGCGAACTCCCCCTCAAAAATACGGAAGCCTGCCCCCTTGATTTCCGGAGCTCCCAGAACTTCATAAAGCCCTCTCAAGCGATTATCAGGTCATCCATGGGTATGTGTACGGGGAGAAGCCTTCTGAAGGCCTATTTGGGCATCTCTGGTGATTAATGCCTGAGCGCAGTCATAAATACGATTTTGGGGTGATTTCTTGCTCCTTTTCCGATGCCGGAGCTCGGAAGAAATGTAACGCATGTAATCGATGCATGCTTTGGAGTCTCCCGGAAACAAGAAGGGATTTAAGTTATGAAAGAAAGTTACATGACGGAAATTGTCTTAGTTATGGTCAAAATGTAGTAAACTTTCATAAAGATTAATTTTGCCTATTTTGGGGTTGCTCAGGATTGATTAATGAGCATCAACTTCTTGGGTGTAATTTTATTTCATGGTCATAAAGCCTTATATAACAAGGTTTTGCAGGCACCAAAGTCCATTAATCAGAAGTCCGCCCTCAGAATAAATCAATTATTTAATCAAATAAATCATGCTCAAAAATCATGAAGCAGAATATATTTATAGAATTTGACATTTTTCTTTCAGACTGATTATTCCGGGTCTAATTTCATATCCAAACTTTTACACCTTCTCAGCAGGACATTAATTCTCACCGGAAATCACCACATCAAAAATAAATATTGCGGCACTGATTTCCGGGATTAATGTAAGCTATTTCTATTAATGCAAAATTCCGGACATTACCCCTGCGGGAGGGTGTTCAGCCAGAGCAGTGTGGGTATGCCGGCTTCTGGTTTTGTAATGTGTAAACATATTGTAATTTACAGTGTAAATGTAATTAAGTAATTACAAAAGGCTGTATTACCGTTGTTTTGCCCTATTACACTCCTTGGAATATTACTGTAATTATTACACCCCTCCCGCCCGCCCTCTGTACTGCTTAAGGCTCTAAGCCTGCCCTATCAGCGGAGTCATCCAGATTAAAGACTCCTGAGCCCATTACCGGCCGCTCATGGGGTTATTTCACCTTTGGTCTTACTCTCCCCCTCTTTTCCTTTGATACTCCCTCTGCCGGGGTGGAACAGGGCCTCTTTATTTTTCTTTTAAAACAAAGAAGCTTAATTGCCCCCCGAGCCGTACCAAACGCACAGTAGAACAGAAGAGAGGGGACAAGCTAAAGGCTGATTCCAGGGGGAGAACTGGAGATGGGGTTAGGTGCCATTTAACAGCGCGAATAGCCTCATAAAGCGGCAAAGCCTTGTGGCGGAGTAAGAGGAGAGAATATGGGAGTTCTAAGGGGAGCAGAAAGAGGAAATACGGGCAAAAAAAAAAGCCTCTGCAGGAGAAAACAAACAGCTGCAGAGGACAAAACGACTAGCCTAAGCTATATTGAGAGTTTAAAAACCTGTTATTGAGCTACTTTTCTATTGCTGCTATTAAGACGTCCTGAATGTCTTCTAATGTAGCCTATTGTTGCCACCTTGGTGGGAGATACCTTCACACAAGCGCCGCGGTTCATCTGCACTCCGGGCTTGATGCAAAACTCCTTGCCAATCAGCATGCAATAGCAGTCCTTGGTGTTCTTATCTACACCTATGACCTGAAAATTCCTGCCGTTTTCACCTTTGCCATTGGAGTAACCGGGGTACATAATGACCACTTCCCCGACTTCTGGAGTTCCTGCTTCAGCTTCCGGCACCAAAGATGTAAAGCAGTGATCCAAATTGGCCACAGCAGTGGCATAACGCCTTAAAGCAGTAGCATTAAGAGCCAGATAGGTTTTTTCATCAGATCTGAAGGAGAAGTCTGCGAGCCGGTACATAAAATTAATATAGTCCTCGGCATCCTCTCTGGTAAAGCTGTGCACGCCATGTAAAACTTCCGGTATCAATGAGTCCTTTCCCAGTGGCAGAGCACCATCGTACAAATCGCCGGTTATACTCTTAACAGTTACATACAGACGGTTCTTTGCATTATTAAAATGCCAGGACCACTCGGTTGGGGAAGAAAGCTTAACGGAACTCATAAAACTACAGGATTTTTACAGCAACATCTTTAACATCTTTGTTGTTTACAATTTTAAGTGCTTCTCCGGCATAATTCAAAACGAAAATATAAAACTCAGGTTAAAATCCAATTTACTTCACGATTTTTCAGAATACCGTTTTCAAAGTGAGCGTTTTTTAACCTCTTTTGCCGCATTTTGATTTCATTTTTCTCCAAAACCGCCCTCACATATCAAAACTGTACGCGTTTTTCGGGCTCCGGCATTAATCACCGCCCTTTACCATCCCCTTTGTCAGAGATCACACTTAGCTTGTGATTATGAAAGTCACCTGTCACTTTTAGAGTCCCACTTTCAGGATGCGTTTGAGACATTTTTTCTGGTAGTGGCTCTCTGCCGGAAAACCAGGCTCTCCCCTCTCCGATGTTCACCATGTAAACAGCAAGATTATTTTCATTAATTTCATTTAATTACATACAAAATGTCATTTTTTGACTTTTTGTACTTTTGGGGATTCCTGCCCCCCTTTCAGAACTTTTTCACCTCCTCTTGTCGGCGGTTTTCGAGAACGACATCGGGATCTTTGGACAGAAATTGCAGAATCGAGGGGGTGGTTCTGATCCTTTTTTGGCGGTGAGCCCCCCTGCTGTTTTTAGAGTCTTGACATTGCTCTCAGCGAAACATAGTGAGCGGATGGAAGTTCAAGGTCAGGATCGGAGGATGCTGCGGAGTGGCGGCAAGGGAAAAAAAAGCCACGCTCTTATCACAGTACCCGCTTCTAACGAACCTGATTCTCTCGCTATCAAGTGAGTCCCTGATAAGAACATCAGGTTCTGGTTATCCTGAGAACTTACGGATTATCCCTGGCTTTTTTTTTACGGAACCGATTCTCCAGATACAACACTGTTTTTTCCACTCAGCCCCATAGACCGCCCTGCCAGCATTTCTCAAAATCTGCTCTCTCCCGAGAAAAATCACACTGGCGAAAAATCACACTGGCGGCATCTCCGGCTTGCCCTGCTTCACTTCAGTCAATGCTGATACAGGAGCGGCCCAGTTTTCTGGCAGACATCAGGTTAGTTTGAGAAAAAGATGTTCAGGAGCAGAATCTCGATACTCCTTATAACGGTAAAGAATCAGGGAAATAGGATCACAATTGAAAAAGCCGGCAAGAACACTTTACCGGCTCATTATGGAAATGGAATTCGTCGAAGAACGGAAACTATCCGGGAGAGATCTCTATTATCTCCCTTTACTGTCCTTTCGTTGTCCTTTCGTTGTATATGCGGCAGACAGCTTTTCAGAAAGGATAACCCAGAAGGTGGCGAACTTTAGCAGATGCTCTTTTTCATTTTCATCTCTTTTGTTGCCATCCGCCACACTGCTAATACTTCTAGCCATACTGCTACCGCTAATACTGCTAAAACTGCTAGTGAGTGATAAGAGGAATGATGAGGTCTGTCCTGATGCAACAGTAATTTCCGGAGTCTGGTTATATCCAGCCAATTCCGCCGGCTTGAACACCTCCCCTAAAAATCTGCTCAGATTTTTTCCTGGCTTGTCCTGCTTAGATCCCGCCAGCTTTTTAAATTTTATAGCTGCCAGCGTTGCAGCATCGCCTTCATCCTCAAGATCCATAAGCATTGAAAGAGTCTCCCCAAACCAGGGAACATTGTCGGAAAAGAAGCGGAACGTACGATACAGCTTATCGATACTGCCATTATCCGCCGGCACATTGCGAATGATTTTGGCAGCATCCTCAGAGGGCATCAGAGTATTCCTGACCAGAAGCCGCTCCAGCGCAAAGCTTATATTACCGGCAGAAGCACCTGCTAAATCATTAACCTCAGCCTCATAATCATAATCACGAATAGTCGCATCAGATCTGACTAAATCAAAATCACGCTCATCATCAGTATCAATATCGATACCGGTATCAGTAATGTAGCCAGTAATGTTGTCAGGAGATTCATATATCACTCCGTTCTGATCCCGAAAAAACAGCTTTCCAGTGGTAGCACTCATCTCAAAGTTTCCTTCTATTACCCACAATCACATTGTTTTCAGTTTACGGTTGTTTTTTTTTTGACCAGTGAAATCCCTTTTCCCCGAAAACAATTGTGATCCGCACGGCAAACACCAGATATCCCCTTTCTCAGCGCTCTTCCGGAAAACATGCCTTCGCGGCTTATTTCCTCTTACCCCTGCTGCCGGCGACAGATCTTGCGGCCGCTAACAAAAAAAACTCCCGCAGCGGATTCCGTTTTGTTCGGAAACGCTGCGGGAGTTCCCTGATGGTACTTCGATGTCAGATGTTTTCCACGATATCCTTAATGATCTTCGGGCCCTTGTAGATAAAGGAGGTGTAGATCTGAATCAGATCCGCTCCGGCGGCCATCTTTTCCCGGGCGGCCAGAGGAGAATCAATGCCGCCGACTCCGATAATCGGGATCTCGCCCTTAAGCTCCTCGCGAATCTTCTTCAGCTTTTCAGTGCTCTTCTTAAAGAGAGGCTTTCCGCTGAGACCGCCGGCCTCGGTAACATGAGGCATATCCCGGATGATTTCCCGATCCAGAGTGGTATTGGTGGCAATCACGCCATCCACGCCGTACTTCTTAAATATCCCGCACACCTCGGCAATTTCGGCATCATCCAGCTCCGGAGCCAGTTTAACCGCCAGAGGAACATAGCGGCCGAACTTGTTCTTGAGCTCAGCCTGCTTCTTCTTAAGGGCGGAGATCAGGCTTTCAAGAGCCGAGCCATGCTGCAGCGTACGGAGATTCGGGGTGTTGGGAGATGAAATGTTCACCGTAACATAGGAAGCGCACTGATAAACCTTTTCCAGACAGTACAGGTAGTCATCCTCGGCCTTTTCCAGCGGAGTGGTTTTGTTCTTTCCTATATTAATGCCCAAAACGCCTTCATACCGGCTGGCCCGGACATTGCCCACCAGATTGTCCACGCCGAGATTGTTGAAGCCCATGCGGTTTATAATGCCCTCCGCCGGGATCACCCTGAAAAGACGGGGAGCCGGATTGCCGGGCTGCGGCTTGGGAGTGACGGTGCCGATTTCCACAAAACCGAACCCCAGAGCTCCCAGAGCGTCCAGAGCCACGCCGTCCTTGTCCAGGCCCGCTGCCAGCCCTACCGGATTGGGGAATTCGATCCCCATGACCTTCCGGGGACGGTTTGCCACTGTCTGCCGGATCATGCCGGTCAGGAGAGAATACTGCCCCATAACGTGCATCATCTTCATCGTGACGTTATGGGCCGTTTCAGCATTCAGCTGAAAAAGGCAGGGTCTTACCAGTCCCTCGTACAATCCATAAAACATTTCTGTCTCCCGTTCCTGAATCAAAACCGGATCCTGACGCGCACGCAAAACCGGCCGCTCCCAACCCGGTATCCGAAATTCAACCGATCTTTTCCATCCGCACCAGTTTGTTGTTGCTGTCCAGAACAATCCTGAACCGACCGTGAATCCCCTGTCTCGTAGTGAAATTCATAAAGTGCTGCGCATTGATATCAACACGGAGTCCGTTATCGGTGATCACCATCACCCGCCTGATATCCCCGCGGTACATCGCCAGCACCTCCTCGGCGCTCAGAGATACGCTGAAGGTAAGAATATTATTCGCCATCAGAGATTCCTCAGTGATTTATCGACCAGTTCAAATACGGAATCCGAAAGCTTAGGTTCCTTAAGAATTCTCTCAAAGCGCCCTCTTATCATATCACAGCGTTTGCGATCAAAACGCTTCAGAGCCAGCATCGGGGTAAGAATGCGGGCCGCCACATGGCCGTTGGTCTTATCAAGCCTGAGCACGATCTCCGTCAGAAAATCATAGCCGCTCCCGTCGGAAACATGGAAGCACTCCGGATTTCCGGAGGCAAAGGCCCCGATAAGAGCGCGCACCCGGTTCGGATTCTGAATGTCGAAGCAGCGGTGCTTCATAAGCTCCCGGACTCTGGCGAGAGTGTCCGGTCTGGGAGCCATGGCCACAGCCCGGAACAGATTGTCAAATACCAGCGGATTATGAGACCACTTCTCCTCGAAATCCTTGAGAATCTCAGCTTCACAGGGAAGACCATAACGCGTGGCTGCTCTCATGGCGGTCAGAGTGTCAGTCATGTTGTCAGCGATCTTGTAGTGATGAAGAACAGCCTGAGAAGCTCCGGCATTATCTCCGGCCAGAATCAGGGATCTGGCATGGAGATCCAGAAGATACTCGGAAAGAGCCCTTTCCCCCATCTGCTCCGGAGTAACCGCATAGGAGCCGGGAACCCGCACCCGTTCCTCGTATTTAGTCAGGGATTTCCGGTAGAAACTTGAGATCTCATCCTTAAGCGCCTCTGCCAGCCGATCCCGGAGATGATGGTATACCGCAAACACCGCATCCAGATTCACCACGGTGAAATTCTCGATAATGGAGTTTATCGGCGGCAGCGTCATGATATAAGCGGCCAGTCTCCTGTCCATGTCGCTGTTCAGAATATAACGGCAGGCCTCAATAAGAGCAGCAGGCTCTGTAAAGGGCAGCTTTCTCTCAAAATTCTCCGCGTTCCGGAAAAAGTAGTTATTTACCAGACTTTGCACGGCATCGTAACGGGAAACCGGATCTTTGGCGTGCATCAGAAGAATGCGGAGATCCTCTTCGGTGTAGTGGTATTCCAGCTTCACCGGAGCGCTGAAATTTTCCAGAAGAGCCGGCACCGGCCGCTCGGGAACATTATCAAAAACCCAGGTCTGACATTCCGCGGCGGCAATCTGCACGGCCGGAACCGGCTTGCCGTCTCTCACCAGCGGGATCTCACACCCCTTGCTGTCATAAAGAGACATCTTTACCGGGATCACGAAGGGCTTCTTCTCCGGCTGTCTCGGAGTTGCCGGGGTTTTCTGCTTCACGGTAAGCTCGCAGCGCTGTGCGCTTTCATCATAGCTCATGCTGACCGTAACCACCGGAGTGCCTGCCTGACTGTACCAGTTCCGGAACTGCCGGAGATCGATGCCGGAAGCATCCTCCATGGCTGCCACAAAATCCTCGCAGGTTACCGCGCTGCCGTCATGCCTGCTGATATAGAGCTTCATGCCCTTCTGAAAATTTTCTTCCCCCAGGATGGTGTGGATCATCCGGATGACCTCAGCGCCCTTGTCATAAACAGTGGCCGAGTAGAAATTGTTCATCTCCATCACATAGTCCGGACGCACCGGATGGGCCATGGGGCCGGAATCCTCGGCAAACTGCGGGCCCCGGATCACCTTGATGGCCTTGAGTCGCTCAATGGCCCGGGTGCCCAGGTCAGAGGAAAACTCCTGATCCCGGAATACCGTGAGACCTTCCTTGAGGCTCAGCTGGAACCAGTCCCGGAGAGTTACCCGATCTCCGGTCCAATTATGAAAATATTCATGCCCGATAACAGAAAGCACGTTTTCATAATCGGTATCCGTGGCGCTCACCGGATCTACCAGCACATACTTGGAGTTGAAGATATTAAGGCTCTTGTTTTCCATGGCTCCGGCATTGAAAAAGTCCACGGAAACCACATTGAATCTGTTAAGGTCGTATTCCAGACCGAATCTTTCCTCGTCCCACTTCATAGCCCGGAGCACGGAATCAATGGCCGTGTCGCCAAAGGCTGCCATCCCCTTGTCGACATAAAGACGCACCGCCACCTGTTTGCCGCTTCTGGTCACAAATTCTCTTTTCAGTTCATCAAAATCACCGGCCACCAGAGCAAAGAGATAGCTGGGCTTGGGGAAGGGATCCTGCCAGATTACGGTGCGGATGCCATCGGAAACCGTATCGGACACCAAATTGCCGTTACTGAGCATATAGGGATAAAGTCCGTCCGGAGCAGATATGTGAACGGTGTAACGGGCCAGCACATCGGAGCGATCCAGAAAATAGGTGATTCTCCGGAAACCCTCGGGTTCGTTCTGGGTGCAGAACTTGCCGTCTGAGACATAAAGTCCCATAAGCTCGGTATTGTCAGCCGGAGCTATTTCAGTTACCACCTCCAGCTGAAATTCATGCTCGGTAACCGGGATAGTCAGAGTTTTCGCGGTCTCGGCAAAGGAGGTCTCCCGGCCGTTTATCCGGACAGAAAGAAGCTTCAGGCTGTCGCCATCCAGCACCAATGGCTGGGTCATGTCCGGGGTCAGTCTCTTAACCTGGCTCTTCTGAACTACCACCGTCTTTTTCAGATCCAGGCTGAAGCTCAAATCAACATCGGTTATGGTAAACAGGGGAGATTTATAATCAAGACGACGCTTTTCCTGACGGGGTGCAGCCATTTACTTCCAGCTCCTGAAATATAGATGAAACTGCCGATCCGGCAAAAACCGGGGGCAGCCTGAATTTTCAAGGCCATATTATAACCGCCTCTGACGGAATCCGGGATTTTTTCTGAAAGCATTTGCAGGGAACAGACTGGCCGCTTCCAGCCCCGGAAAAGGTTCTCCCCAGGAAGTGACATCAGACCGGCAGCAAAATCAGAAGAGATGAGAGAGAAACGTAACAAAGGAAGGGCAGCTTGGGATTTTCATCAGCCGCCCTTCCTTTTATTAATGACCAATCGTTTTTATGCCCTGTTGCTCCGGCTACGCTACCGCGTTTTGCTGGCCTCATAGTCAGCCCGGGAAAGAACCGTGCTGAACAGTCCCACGTCCTCATCCCGGTGACTGTTGATTCCGGTATATTCCAGACTGGCATCCTCGTACCGCTTGAACTTGTACACCGCATCATTCATCAGGGATTCGTTAAAGAGATTCAGAGACACCAGAAGCTCAAAGTCGGAAACGTCGATGCCGGTAACCTTATGAAAAAGTCCCCCTTCCAGTCTGGTAATAACATCGCTGAGACAGACCTCCCGATAATCGGTAAGGTACATGAACACGGGAATGCGGGTGGCAAATTTGATGAGCTTTTCCTGGATCTGCCTCCGCTTGTTCTTGTATTCCTTTTCAGCATCGGAAATCTCCTTCTTCTTTTCCGGGGACGGCTTATCCCCCTTCTCTGTTTTGGCCTTCCGCACCAGCGACGACTTGTTGATTATGGTTTCGATATCGCTGTTGAGACTTCTGAAGCCTTCAATCTTCATCAAAGCCGCCATAGCCTGATCATTTTTGAGAAGCTTCTCCAGAGTGCTGTTGTCAACATTTACCAGAAGAGCCGACTCCCACCGCTTTGCCAGCAGCGTGGCCGATGTTCCGGACATGGCAAAATCCAGAATATCCGTGGCATTGACTTCTCTCATGCCGCTGCCGTCATAGGCCAGCACCGGCAGGAACTTGATGAACTCGGCAACCTTGTTCTCGGGATTCTTCTCAGAAACGTTAAGCCGGCAGCAGTAGTCCGAGATCTGCCGGAGAGCCCTGTTGATGGCAAAATCAAAGACGTAGCATTCCTTCTTTATGACCTCGTTCTCGCCGGTATCCTTCTTTATTACCCAAGGACTCTGCACCCGGAAGGCCGCCTGAAAATACGTTTCCGGCGAAGACAGATTCCGGAGCATCAGAATACCTGTCCACGGCTTTATGGTAACACCAGTGGTCAGCTTGCCGCAGGAAAGCGTAATGGTGCGAGTCTCCAGGGGATTATCCATGGCCTTTCTTACCGGAGACACCGCCTGAACACCAATTCCGGCCTTTACCCCCGCAGACACTATCACCTTGTAATCATGGTAAAACTTGTTCTGCTTCTCTTTGAGCAAATTGGCCATAGCATGACAGGATGCCACATCCGGCAGAAACCAGAGCGTATGGGAAAGCGAGCTTAGAAGCCGCTGATCCGAAAAAGGAAAAGGCGGCTTTTTGGCTCCCAGCTTGAGTTCATCCACCGTAGTTTCAGAAAGGGCTCCCCGAATCAGATCCAGCCACTTCTGCACATAATCCCCGTGTTTAAATACGGCTTTGGAGTCCTTGCCCTCTGCCCGGAAAAACTCATTGAGGTCAAATTCGTCAAATTCCCCTTCCCGGGCAATCCTCTGCATAGACTCCGGCAGCCTGTAGGTCAGCATCACCATTCTGGGTAAGGATGCGTACGGATTCTCTTCACCAAGTGCCGGACAGTAATCCGGGAAATACGACAGTCTGGGCCAGTCTTTCTTGCACTGCTGTTCATCGGAATAGGTCCAGTTATAAATCTGTTCCTCGATAAACTCCCCGGAATTCAAAGCTCTGAAGGGAGTTCCTGACAGAAACAGGTAATAGCTGGTGGTAATGGGAAGCCAGGACTCATCCTGAGCGTTTCCGGCATCATACTGGGACAAATCCTCTTCATAGGCATCCTCATCGTGTTCAAAAAGGTTCTTGGCATTGTCCTTCCATGCACCAAAATGATACTCATCAAATACAACAAGATCCCAGTTTGTCGTATGAACCCACTCATTGCGGGCCTTTATGCCGCCAGTGTTTTTGTCCTTTCCCAGAAAATCCTGAAAGGAGCCGAAACAGACCACGGGACGGGATTTGTCAGCTGCGGCATACTGCTCATTAATGGAGCGTCCCAAAGAATCAGAGGCCGCTGAGATAAACTGCCAGCCTTCAAAGTCTACGTGGGTTTCAATATCCTCCCGCCAGGCCGTTTGTACCGCCGGCTTAAAGGTCAGAATCAGCACCTTTTTCAGGTTCATTCTTTTGGCAAGCTGGTAGGCAGCAAAAGTTTTGCCGAAACGCATCTTGGCATTCCACAGAAACTTCGGAATTCTCCCGCTTTCATCCTGAGCGGCGGATTGGAAGTAGGCCATAGTCCTCCGTACTGCCTCTTCCTGTTCCGGTCGCATTCTGAAGTTGCGGGTGCGGTTCTCGAAATTTTCGGTGCCGGTGGTAACTGCCATTACAGCAGCCTCCACATCCTTAAGAGAACATTGATACCATTCGTTGCGATCATCATCCGGATACAACTGAGAAAACCCCTTCTTCTCAAGTACTCGATGCACGTCATGATCCAGAAAGCAGCTGCCGTCGTTTCTCATAGCCGACCAGGAATTCAGGATCTTATAAGGCACTGCGGCCGTATGAAGCTGTTCCCTGACTCTGGTTGCCACATCTCTCTCCGTGTAACCGACCTTGATATATCCCTCGTGCGATTTCACTCCCTCCAGGACATAGGCATAAATCCGCGGACGGGAAGCTGTTTTTTCAGGGAAGAACTCCTGTTGCGGTTCTGTCATTAATTACCTCCGTAATTATGAATCTTACTGTCTATATATTGCCATTCATCATCTGAGATTCCCCATTCCTTCCGAAGAAATTCATCAGTATAGACAAATTCATATTTACCCAAATCAGGAACAAAACAAAACCTATCCCTTGATACGTGTTGAGAAACGACCGTTTGAAGAATTAAAAATCTCACTATTTTTGTTAACAGATACGATCTAAAAAACAGCGTTTCTTCTTCAGAATCAAAAACATTTGCAACTAACCATGTTTGTGTACAACATTCACCTGGTTTTGCAACTATCGTATTACCTTCATAGTACAAACCAACAGGTTTAGTAAAATCTGTTTGTCCTGCTATTGGAGCTTCAGGAATTAATAATTTATATTTATCAATATCACCTGAAATATCTCTTACATCACAAGTACGAACATATTTAAGCCCAGTTTTTTGTTTAAACCAACACGGAGTTCCAAACTCAACAGGAGTATAAGAGGTAATAATACCGTACGGTGTTTGCGACGAAACAACAGAATCCATCATTCGTCCATTATTAATTTTTAAACTTTTAATTTTATTAATTACTTTTAGTCCCACCACATCTCTAATGAATACATGATTCTCATCCAGTATTCTATTGACTGTTTGTTTAGTATCACCAATAATACTAGTAAATGCACATTCACCTTCTTGATCCCTACTCCAAAGAAAATAGCAAATACCACCTGGATTATCAACTCCTTGAAAACAATCATAAGGATTAGGATAGTCTACTAATGCAATTACATGTTTATCACCAAGCATGCTTGATCTGAATTCATCTAACCCACGTCCTCCTGTATACCATTTTGCAGGAATAATCATTGTTAAAAAACGAGGATTTAATTTTTTAGCTTGCTCAACAAATTTATGATAAATCGGAACCGCGTAATTTTTCTGTTTTACACCTACTTTTAATTGATACGGTGGATTGCCAATAACAACATCAAACTTCATGTTAAATATCTCTTGTGGTGTGTTTGTATGAATCATTTCATAGGCATAGCTTTCCAAATTTGAATCTCTTTCGTATATTTCTTTCGTGGCTCCACAGAATATACACCTGCCGTCATACCACTTATGCCTGGAAGAAACTGCTGAAAACCGGATATTTCCTTCGGGGGAATCAAAATGGACTACAGAATATTCAGAATCCGCATCTTTTGAACAATAAAGGCTGCGACGTGAAATGAGAGAGGTCAGAGTTGTTATTGCAATGCCAAAAAGCTGATTTTTAAAGATATGATTAAGGCGTTCCTGAAGATCCGGAAAAACTGGTTCCAGCCCCTTAATCAGCCGTTTTGCGATTTCCCGCAAAAACACCCCGCTCTTGCAGCAGGGATCAAGAAATTTGGTGTCCGGACTCTGAAAGAGCTCCTGCGGCAGAAGATCCAGCATCGCATTAGCGATATCAGGCGGCGTAAAAACCTCATCGCTGGACAGATTGGCCAAGCAGCAAAGGACATCCGGGTTGTAGCTTTTCGAAAATGAGGAGCTATCTGTCATAGGAATTGTCCCTCCGGTAATCAAAGACATACTGTTTCAGAAGAATTGGCTCGCACGCGCCGCCATCTAAACCGCCGGAAAACAAATCGATTTCTCCGGTCTTTTTGAAATTGTCTGAGCCGGAACCTGCAGCAAGCAGTTCAGCGAAGGAGTAATCCTTGCGCTGAATCCGGAAATCATTGAATGGAAAGGTCCATTCCGAGAACACCACTGGCCTTGCGGTATCCTTCTGATGCTCATCAACGCACATCAAAGTCAGGGCATTCCCGCAGACAATGTTTTTGCTGAGAATGAAACGGACGGTATTTCTGCAGGCCTCATTGGCCTCAGATCCTAATACCTCGTCATACTCGCGGCTCCAGATTTCATACAGACGTTCCCGGGCTGCCAGAACGTTATCCATCAGGAGATCAACGCCATAAATGGAGGCAACGGAAATAAGGGAGTTCTTTTCAAAGGCTAGGGGATCGAGGAGCTTTGTCCGGGGAGAAACAGAGAGCTTTCTGGCAGCTGTCAGTTTCCGTTCCAAAATGGCGGCCATGAAGTTGCCGTCACCGCAGGCAGGCTCCAAAAAACGGCTGTCCACCCGCTCTGTCTCTTGTTTAACAAGATCCAGCATGGCATTCACTTCTCTCTCGCCGGTAAATACCTCGCCATGATCGGCTACCCGCTGCCGGGATTTAATTTGTCTGGCCATGCAAAGCTTCTGATAAAATTCAACATACAGAAAAAGCACAGCCTTACAAGATGAAACAGCAGCGCCAACACCAGCATTTGCACTTTTCGAGGGCCGTAATTTAGTGCTTTGCTGACATATGCGTATTATTTCTTTAGACCGTGGTCAAACTAGTAGCCTGACAGCACTCAATTTTCTCAAAAAAAAAAAAAATACATTGACGAATATCACGGAATGAGCAAATACCCATAAACATTAATGATGATTCTGAATCAGTTATCATCACGGCCAATTGCGGAGGATATTCATCTTCATCATTATCATGAGAAAGACAAACGGCATTTGAGATGCTGACAGAGAACGGTTTGCGATATGCTTGAGAGCCTATCCTGTCAGTGATTTAGGTCAGCAGGCTGCCAGAATTACAGATATCACGAAATTGAACAACAGCGAAAAACCGGGAGGCACTCCTCCGCAGAAATCTTCATGGAACATGGAAGAATTATGGCAGCAAATCAAAACTGAAAAACGCCCGCCGAATTAATTTTAATAATTTAAATCATGCCCCCGTACTTAAGAAAATTGCCCACTATCTAATTTAGAATACTATCAAATAACACAGCATTACTTTTTCCTGCTTTTATGAGTGCGGTGCAGAATCTCA
>DFFT01000163.1 GCA_002372325.1 Succinivibrionaceae bacterium UBA3769
CCTGTGTTCCGCAGCCAAAATGGACAAAACGATGATTCGAAACGTTGTGACATGGCTTCCATAAAGGCATGATACAAAATTCCCGAAGAAAATTTTGTTAGAATTTGTATGGGGTTGCATGGGGTTGTGGTATAATGAGCGGCATATAGTGAGAACCTAACAGCCTGGGATGTATAACGTAATGTATCTGACAACAAAGTCTTTCAAATCCGGGACATATCTGTACCTGATGGAATCAAAATATGACCCCGACACGAAGAAAGCCAAAAAAATGATTGTGAAGACTTTTGGAAAGTACGACGAATTCGTAGCAGCCAGACCCGACGAATATGCAGAGTTGGTAAGACAGTACGGAAAAAACAAAGAAAAAGCAAAAGATAAGCGAGAAGCATCCATAACTGATTTTTTTAATGAACTTAACAGTCGTAATCTTCAGGATGCAACTTCTGATAATTCAAAGAGTTTTAATTACATGGTAACTTTGAATTACTCACATCTGTTATTCAGAAAAATGTGGAATGAAGATCTTCAAATGCCTAAATTCTTTGATTATCTTGTAAGACACAATCAGTTAGATATTCAATACAGTATCAGCAACATTGCACTGTATTTTTCTGTTCTGAAAATAATGGAGCCCATGTCTTATCTTGCAGGAATGGAGTCAAGTCTGAGATTTATTGGTGATCCTATGAGCCAATATTCAACTGATGATGTCTATAGATGCCTTCATGTACTGGCTGAGTATAAAGAGCAAATAATGAAGCATCTGTCTGGAAGGATAGACAAAATAATCCCTCGAGAAAAATCACTGATTTTTTACGATTGCACCAATTGTTATTTTGAAACTCCTTACAACGACATTTACTGGTATCGAAAAAAAGCTCAAAGAATTTTAAGAAGGGAACTCAGAAAAGATAACCAATTCAGCGGAGTGTCCGATAGGGAGTTAAATATAATTATTGATGAAACTCCTGAGTATGCGTCACTTCTTAGTGACATTATTGAGTCGTTTGGCGACCCAATGAGAATGCACGGAGCAAGCAAGGAGAAGCGTTTTGATTTACCTTTGGTTTCCATAGCCTTGGTAATTGATGATCATGCAATACCCATAGATTTCCAAGTATATGCCGGAAATCAGGCGGAAACATCAACCATGATTGAATCAATAAAAAAACTCAAGGAAAAATACGAAATTAAAAATGCCATACTTGTTGCTGATGCCGCTTTAAACGGTACTAAAAATCTGAGTATGTTATTAAATGAGGGGCTTGGTTTTGCAGTTTCAAAATCTGCTCTGACTTTTGATAAATCAATTCGAAAGAATCATCTGAATCTATCAAAATATAAACAAATGAAGGATGAATCTGGGCAAGATACAAAATACCTATACAAAATAATAACATACAAAAATAAAGTTCCTGGAAAAGAGAATGGCGAATCAATAAAACATACAATTGAGTGCCAGATGATGATTACCTTCAGCGAAGCAAGGAAAAGCCGTGATTTGGCAACTATGGAAGCAAATATACAGAGAGCAAAGCAGGCTATTTCCAAACATGAACAGGTCAATACCTCAAAAAGCGGCTGGAAACAATTTGTAATAACAACAATATTAGAAGATACACAGGATGGCAAAAAAACTTCAGACAAAACTATAGCAAAAACAGCTTCAAACGGTGGAACAAACTCAAATAAAACTGCTGCAGACAATTTCAAATCTCCTGCAAATGCTGAGACTGATAACACAGGTTCCGTGCAGACAGCAGAAGCAAATTGTGAAAAATGCAACAGTTCAGAATCAGGAATTAATTCGAATGAGAGTAATTCGAAACAAGATTCTCAAGTTCAACAAAATGATGGTAAAAATAAAAAAGAAAGCGAAAAGAAAACTAAATCAAAAAAACAAAAGCAGGAAAAAACAACAAGCAAAAATAAAGAAAAACACATTGCAACTTATCTTAACGAACAGTTAATTCAAAAAAGACGTGAATGTGCTGGATTTTCTGGAATTTTATTTCATCAAGCACCAGATACAAAAGAAGAACTGACAGCTGAGTATGTCAGCACATTGTATCATCATCTTGTTGAAATAGAAGAATGTTTCAGAATAATGAAAAACGACCTTGAAATCAGGCCTCTGTATGTAAGGGATAAATCCAGCATCATAGGGCATATTCTATTGTGCGTTGTTTCACTTATTATGATCAGGATGGTGCAAAACACTTTTAAAAAATCAAACAAAACAATAACAGCTTCTCAACTTCAAGATATATTAAAAAATCTTAAATTGCAAACATATTACCGCAATGATAAATGTTTTTTAATTAAATCACATGAACTTGATAAACGAAATTGTCTTAGAGGTTCAAAAGGAAAAATTGAACTTAAAGAGATGGATAACGACAATAATGATAATGAAATTACTAATGATAATTTTATAAATAGGTTTTTAGGTTTCTCTTTGCCTCCAGTATCAACTATGGAAAACATTCGCAGTTTATTTAAGATGAGATCTCTCAATTTGTCTGAAGACCAACTCAATGTCATAACGAAAAATTGCAATATCGACATGGGGGCGTAGCAACCCCATACAAATTCTAATTTCTAAAACGCCACAAAGCTAGTAAAAGCAAGGCTTGGGAGCTTTTTTTTGACTCGGATGCTGCGGAATACAGGTACTGGACAGTCTCGGCGGACAGGTAATGCCGGCTCTGGAGATCGCCCGGCGGGTCAGCGAAGACGGGATGGGCACGGTGGTGCTGGAGAATGCCACCTGCGCCAGCGCCTGCTTTCTGATATTTATCTCCGGCTCGGCCCGGGCAGCCATGCCGGGAGCCTCCATGTACGTGCATCGGATCTCCGATGAGGACGGGGACAGTCTTTCCGCCCGGGGCTACTCGGTGACCATAAATGACCTCTACCGCAAGCTCAAGGTGCCGGACAATATCCGGATAGCCATGCTGGACACTCCGCCGGGGGAATCCTATCGCCTTACGGAGCAGGATCTCCGGAATATTTCCACGCTGTCCCTTCCGGAAAAGCCTGCCCCGAAACCGCAGGCTCTGCGGGGTTCCGCTTCCGGACAGGGAATTTTCAGTTCCGGCAGAGCTTTGGCAACAGCCCCAAAGCCCAGTCCCGCCGATGATGTTTTTGCCGAGATAGATCGTCAGGCGGAGGAGCTGGCCAAATCTGACGACCTCCGTTCAGGGATCTGGGCCACGGATGCCTACTACCGCAGCATTCCGCTGTATGATACCCGTGGCATGGATTTTGAGGAGGCTGCGGCAAAGCTCGCCCGCCTTATCCCCGGAGATCGCACCGGCATCCCCGAATACCTTATCGGAAAGATGTATCAGGACGGTCTGGGCGGGAACGTAAAGCAGCATGAAACCGCCTGGTACTATTATGAAAAGGCCGCAAACAAAGGCAACGGTCTTGCCATATTCCGGATGGGGATGTACTTCAAGAAGCACGGCCGGGATGCCGAGGCGGTGTCCTATATCCTCAAGGCTGTCAAAATGATGGTGCCGGCGGCGGTGAACTATCTGGGGTACATTTCGGAGCAGGGGATCATGGTGCCTCAGGATTACGGCATGGCGATTCTTATGTATTACACCGGATACCGTCTGGGCAGCGATCAGTCCTCCTATGCTCTCGGCAATATGTTTCTGAACGGCATCGGCGTGGACAGAGACCTGAAATCAGCCTGCGCCTTGTTCCGGGAGTCTGCCTCCCGGGGCAATCTCAAGGCCGAAAGGGTGTACCGGGAGAACTGCCGGTAGGAAGCATTTGGTATTCGGCAGCAGACATAAAAAAACCGGGGCGTTCCCCGGTTTCTTTTTAATCCTGAAGCTCTGCCGCTTATTATGTGCTGAACATGGTTTTCAGACACGAATTTCGGCAGGTATTTCAGCATTTATTCTGCGAGATTGCCGTTCCTCAGATCAGGCAGGATCAGGACACCCGATCTCCCGGCTTCACTCCCTCATCGGCAGACAGGAGGAAGATATCCTTCTTCCCGGGGCCGGCGGAGAGGATCATGCCCTCGGAAACCCCGAAGCGCATCTTCCGGGGTGCCAGGTTATAAACCATGATCACAAATCTCCCCACGAGAGCCGCCGGATCCTGATAGGCGGACTTGATGCCGGAGAAGACCTGCCGGGTTTCGCCGTTGCCGAGATCCAGCTGGAACTTAAGGAGCTTGTCGGATTCCGGCACTTCTTCGCAGGAGATCACTTTGGCGGCCCGGAGATCCAGCTTCGCGAAGTCGTCAATGGTGATGATGCCGGGAGCGGCGTCTTCGTTACCCTTGCTCTTGCCGTCAGACGGTTTCCCGCTCTGACCGTCCTTTTTGGTCTCTCCCTTCTTGGCAGCGGTCTTGTTTTCTGAAGCGTTAAGATCCTGAAGATCCTGTTTGGAGTCAGCGATCATGGCCTCAACGCTCTTCATGTCAATGCGCTTGAACAGGGCCTTGAAGGGAGCGATTTCCTTATCAAGGAGCGCCGTGCCCAGATTATCCCAGGAGAGATCGGTCTTCAGGAACTCCGCGCTGTCCCGGGCCAGCTTGGGGAGCACCGGAGAAAGATAGGTGATAAGCACCCGGTAAAGGTTGAGACAGGTGGTGCAGATCCTTTGAAGCTCGTCATTCCGGGATTCGTCCTTGGCCACTACCCAGGGAGCCTTTTCATCCACGTAGCGGTTAGCGTCATCAGCTAATTCCATGACCTTTCTGATAAGGGCGGAGTACTCCCGGGCATTGTAGCCGGCGGCGATTTCCTCCCGGGCGGCGACAAAGGAATCCAGAAGCTCCGGATTATCCAGAGAGGCGGCCAGCTTTCCCTGGAACTTCTTGGTGATAAACACGGCGGTGCGGGAGGCCAGATTTACCAGCTTGTTCACGAGATCGGAGTTGGTGCGGGCCACAAAGTCCGGGAGATTGAGATCCAGATCGTCGATCCGGCCGTTCATCTTGGAGGCGTAGTAGTAGCGGAGGCATTCCGGATCAAAGTGCTTAAGGTAGGTTGCAGCCTTGATGAAGGTGCCCTTGGACTTGCTCATCTTGGCGCCGTTCACCGTAACGTACCCGTGGACGTAGAGATGGTTCGGCACCCGGCAGCCGGCGCCGTGAAGCATGGCCGGCCAGAAAAGGCTGTGGAAGTAGAGAATGTCCTTGCCGATAAAGTGCACCATTTCGGAGTCGGAGCTTTCCTTCAGGAATTCCTCGAAATCGATGCCCTTGGAGGTCATGAAGTTCTTGAAGGAAGCGAGATACCCCACCGGCGCATCCAGCCAGACGTAGAAGTATTTGTCTTCCGTGCCGGGGATCTTAAAGCCGAAGTAGGGGGCGTCCCGGCTGATATCCCACTGCTGCAGACCGGCGTCAAACCATTCCTGAAGCTTATTGGCCATTTCCTTGGGCAGGGATCCGGAATTGATCCATTCCTTAAGGAAGCCATCGAACTTGGGGAGGTCAAAGAAATAGTGCTCGGATTCCTTCATTACCGGAACAGCGCCTGAAATCACGGAGCGGGGATTTATGAGTTCGGCCGGAGAGTAGGAGGCGCCGCAGACTTCGCAGTTATCCCCGTACTGATCCTCCGCGTGGCATCTCGGACAGGTGCCCTTCACGAAGCGATCCGGCAGGAACATCTTCTTTTCCGGATCAAAAAGCTGGGAGATCTTTTTTACCTGAATGTAGCCCCGATCCCGGAGTATGGTGTAGAGCTTTTCGGAAATTTCGCGGTTTTCCGGAGAGTTGGTGCGGTAGTAATGATCGTAGCTGATCTCGAAGCCGGCAAAGTCCCGGCGGTGTTCGGTTTCCATTTCCCCGATAACGTCCTCGGGGGTTCTGCCCAGCTTCTGAGCCTTGATCATAATGGGGGTGCCGTGCTGATCGTCGGCGCATACAAAATAAACCCGGCGTCCCTGCATTCTCTGGAACCTGACAAAGATGTCCGCCTGGATATGTTCCAGAATATGACCCAGGTGAATGGACCCGTTGGCATAAGGCAATGCGCAGGTTACGAGTAAGGTATTTGACTTGTCTGTCATTATGAAAAGCTCCGTTAACCTTTCCAATGTAAAAAAATTGTGAGTATTGTAGCAGATCGCCGGATGACAATAAAGGAGGAGAAAAAAGGAACGGAAAAGGGCGGGGAACCCCGCAGCGGGGCGGAGTCAGGTCCCTTGTGACGCAGCCGGGCTGATCCATTGCTCATGCCGGAACCGGTAACGATAAATCCCGATACTTTTGTCCGGAGATGCCTGCTTTGACAATTATGCAATCCTGCTGTTATTTTGTCGGGGCATCTTGTCGGTCTAGAGCTGCCAAAACCGCCCGGCCAAAACACAGTACCAATTACAGTAACGCTGAAAACGCAAACTCAGATCAGATGCGTCATCTTCTGTCAAAGCCTTAATTTAAAAGGATTTGCCTTCGCTGAATTTATGGCGCTGATTTATGGGCGCTGATTGTCTGAATTGTCAGTCTTGATTGCAGATCAAAGCTATAGAATGCAATTATCACAAAATAACAGTGACATTTAGTACAACAGGCATATCATAACAATATTAAAGCTGATACCGGAGACGATGATGAAAGGACAATCTGAAGAAGAGAAGCAGCGGATACTGTCGCTTGCCGGCAATCCCCAAAACGGGCCATCGGCGCCGTAATTGACGGCAAATATCTGACCATTGAAGAATACCATGCCCGGTACATTCGTCTCGGCAAATCCCGGGTGATTATTCCGTCCCTGCCTGAAGAAACCATGCCTTAACTGAGGGCGCTGACATCAATATGCAGAAATTTCCCTGTAAACGGACAGCCCGCGCCTTTTTGATCGGAATGCGGATCTCGTATTGACAGAGATGTCTGTTTTGGGGTCTCAGAAAACAACTCAGCGCTATTCTTTCAGGAGATGTTCAGTCATGAAGCACAAGGAGCCAAATATGCAGAAGACAGCCGTTTCTCTGATTCTTGCCGCAGGTATGATATGCATAGCTGCAGCCATTCTTCCGGGCTGCGCCGTAAATGCTGTTTCCGTTGCGGAGGAACAAAATGTCATACAGAATGCGGATTTCAGTTACAGAGAATATCCGCTGGAACGAAACGGCATTCCTCTGCATTTAGATTGCGTAACGAAGAACGGCGCCAATCCTGAGAAGAATATTATCCTTATTCACGGAGTAACTTACTCTTCTCATGAATTCGATATTAATTACGAAGATTACAGTCTGGTGCGTTTTCTGGCCCGGGAAGGATATGCCGTATGGCGTCTTGATATAGCAGGTTTCGGTCAGTCCGGAGAGGTGCCTGACGGTTTTATGCCGGATTCGGATTATGCGGCTCAGGATATTAACGCCGCCGTGGAGAAAATTGCGGAAATCACCGGACAGAACAGGATAGATGTTCTCGGCTGGAGCTGGGGAACTGTTACGGTGAGCAGATTTGCCTCCCGGCACGGAGAGCACACCGGCAAAATAATTCTGTATGCTCCGATACTGAGCGGAGTAGGACAGTATGATGTGAAGGAACCGTTTCATCATAATACCTGGGAGCATGCGACAGATGACTTTCAGAAAACAGAAGACGGGTCTTTTGATCTGAATATTACAGATCCTGTCGTTATTGAAATATTCGGTTCCAAAAGCTGGCATTACGACAGAGAATCAAGTCCTAACGGCGGACGCAGAGATATCTGCGTTTCAAAAGATAAAAGACTTATTGATTTTTCCGGAATAGAGGCGCCGGTGCTGGTCATCTACGGCGGCAGGGATCCTTATCTGAATTATGAACTGCTGGGCAGAATTTCCGGTGAACTTCCGCCAGGTTCCGAACTCCGGATGATAGACGGCGCGTCTCACGTAGCCTATATTGAAAAACCCTATTACCGGAAGTTTCAGCGCCTGCTTATTGAGTTTCTGAGAAGGTAATCCGGTTTGGCATTGCCGTTTCAATGCCGGAAGATATTTCTGCATGCTTCCGGCTTATTTGCTCGTAAGGGAAAAGGATTTGCGCGGAGGCAAGTGCCCTGACATCAAGCTGCAGAAATTTCCATGTCAGAGGATTGCGCCGCGCCTTTTTATCGGGATGCTGGTTTCGTATTGACGGAGATGCCCGTGCAGACATCTCAGAAAAAAGCATCAGGAAATAAAATCAAAGAAACTTCCCGGCAAAGAGGAGCCGGGAAGCCAGAGGAGGATCTAGCGGAACAGGCTCATGCACTCGTCAAACTGCCTGGCCACGAAGTTCCAGTCAATGTGATTCATAAAGCCGATGACATAGTCCTTGCGGCGGTTCTGGTAGTCCAGATAGTAGGCATGCTCCCAGACGTCAATGCAGAGCAGGGGAGAGAGACCGTCGCTCAGCGGGTTCCCGGCATTGGTGGTGTTCTTGATCTCCATTTTCTTGGTGACGGGATCCATGGCCAGCCAGGTCCAGCCGGCTCCGAAATTGCCGATGGCGGATTCCTGGAAGGATTTCAGGAAGGCGTCCGCCGATCCGAACTGCCGGGCCAGCTCCTCCGAAAGCCGGGAGGGGATCAGGGGCGGCTCGGCAATGAGACAGTTAAAGTAAAACTCGTGATTGAAGGCCTGCGCCGCATTGTTGTAGATCGGTCCCACGGAGGTACTGACAATGCCCCGGAGATTCTTGTCATGATAGGAGGTCTGGCTGATCAGGGCATTGGCGGTATTGACGTAGGTCAGAAAATGCCGGTTGTAATGAAAATCCATGGTTCTTTCGGAGATAAAGGGCTCCAGAGCCGAAAGAGAGTACTTGAGTTTTGGAAAAGGAATTGCCATAAAAAACCTCCAGCATCCGGCAAAGCCGGTTATTTTTTAAAATAAGATGCCCCCCTGCTTCTTATGCTCATCGAAATCTCCGCGGCATCGGCGCGGCCTCAGGAGATATCAGATGCGCCGGGTTTCGGCGCAGCGGTTCCGCGCGCCGGCATGGTGTTCTGTTGTTGTCTCAATGTACAAGAGTTTTGAGGATTGCAAAAGGGGAGTTTTCTAATTTTTCCGCGTCATCTTGTTTTTTGTGATCCTGGTATTCCTTTTTTGCAAAGTTAAGTTTTTTCGTCTCATTGGCGATCCGGGCGCGCTCCTGCATCTCGGGAGACAGGGGCCAGCCCCCCAGCTCCTGATAGCGGTTCATGAGCCAGCAGAAAAGATCCGTCTCGATTTCCGCATCGTATTCGGCCCCGTGCGCCCGGGAGGCATCGAATTCCAGTCCGGCGGTTTCCACGGCCACCCGGAGCACGGACTGACCGAGAAGCACCATGGAAAGGGTGGCGAGATCAATAACCGAAAAGGGATGGAAGGGGCATTTTTTGGGATCGACCCGCTGGGCGGCGGCCATGACGAAGCTGTGATCAAAGTGGCCGTTCTGTCCCACCAGGATGCAGCGGGTGCACTTGGCCGCCTTGGCTTTTTTGGACAGGGTTTTGAACAGGGGCTTCAGAAAGGCTTCCTCGGTAAGGGCATGCCGGTTGACGTCGTAGGGGTCAACTCCCAGAAAATCCAGGTTGGACTTTTCCATATTGGCTCCGGCGAAGGGGAGAATATTGGCATGAAAGCTTTCGTCCCGGACCAGCTGTCCCTGGTCATTGAAGGTTACGGTGCAGGCGGCGAGCTCGATAAGAGCATCGGTGGCCGGATTGAAGCCGGCGGTTTCCACGTCCACAATGACGGGGAAAAAGCCCCGGAAGCGTTCGGAGATGGCATTTTGAGGCTCTGCCGCTATAGGAGCTTCTTCCGGTTTATTCGGGGTCTGGGGGGAATCCATGGTGTTCCTTAGATTATAAGAGGATGAATTTATGCTGCCGGGAGTTCCGGCGGTGTCTGTCATTTTTTCAGCCGCTAATTTTATCACAGAGACCGGAGATCGGGGCGGCTTTTATCCCGGGGGCGGGAAAGGGCCGGCCGCCGCCTCGATGTTCCGGCGTTCAGCGGTTTCAGGTCAGTAATCCCGGGGCGATGCCGTTATCCCCCGGATTACTGTGGTAAACTCTCATCAGGCATCATGACGGGATCGGAACAGACAAGATTGCAGACGGCACGGATCTTGCTTAAAACAGCAGAGAATCACCATCTGATACCCGGGAATGACACTTTTCCGGCGGCGGGGTATAACAATGAAAACACGTCCAGATTATGCGGGCTTTCTGTGCGGGGGGCTCCTTTGGGTTCTGACCGGAACGGCCGGAGCCGTGACCTTTGTGAACGGCGATACGGCAAATCCGGTCTGGTCGGTGGAAAACACTCCGGCAAAATGCGTCCTCTCCCAGAAGGTTCCGGGGTGGGGCAAGGCTGAATTTATCATGAGATCCGGGAAGGATCGTTTTCTGGAGCTGACACTGGATCCGGTAAAGCCGTTTTCCCGCAAAAACCTCATGACCTTCCGGGAGGAGGCTCCGGAGTGGCGGCCCGGCGTCCGGGACAAAGACTACGGCATGGTGAAGATCTACCGGGATTTTCCGGGGTATCTCCGGGGCGAGCAGGCCTGGTATGCGCTGTCCTCCCTGGAAAGAGGCCTTCACGCTTCCTTTGTCTACCGGGATGACCAGTATTACCGGAATGAGGATATCCGGGTGCTTCTGAGTCCCTATGAATTCGGCAAGTACTACCTGGATTTTCAGGAATGCCAGCTCGGCCTTCTGGACTACGGGCTCCGGGATGTCCGCAGGATCACGGCGCATTTTGACGGCAAGACCCAGAAGCTCACCCCGCATTCCCGGGAACAGCTGAACCGGCTCCGGGAGTATCTCAAATCCGATCCCGATATCTGGAAGAGCGTGGTGATTTCGGTATTCACCGACAGCACCGGCACGGATGCGGACAATCAGAAGCTCACCGAAGCCCAGGCCGGGGTGGTAGCGGGCTTCCTGAAGGAGGGCGGACTTCCCGAGGAAAAAATCATCACCCGCTCCTTCGGCGAGACGCACCAGGGAGTTCTGAACGAAATCGAACCGGATCGCAAGGCTAACCGCCGGGTGATCGTGGAGGTGCGGACGGATTTTGACGAGTTCTGAGAAGAGGGGCGCTCTCCGGGAGCAGTCTCCCGGGCCGCAAGCCTCGGGAATGCTTCCGGAACGGCTTTCCGGGATATGAACGATTGTCCTGAATGCGGCATTTCCGGATTCGTTCTGCGGGCGGCCCGGCCCCGTTTTTTTCATTTTCTTCCTCGCTCACCCATTCATTCTCCTTGATTCATTTCCATTCTGCCTCACTCCTCTTCATCCGTTCTTTTCCAGCTATTCTTTT
>DFFT01000157.1 GCA_002372325.1 Succinivibrionaceae bacterium UBA3769
TGAAGAGAACCAAAGAAAAGATTTTGCAGTATTGCTGTATTTCTCATGTTTCAAAACGAGATATAAAAGCAGGAAAAAGTAATGCTGTGTTATTTGATAGTATTCTAAATTAGATAGTGGGCAATTTTCTTAAGTACGGGGGCATGGTTTAATATATGAGTGAGAAGTTGCATAAAGTTTTGGCAGAAACCGGAATCGGTTCCCGCCGCAATATGGAAGAGGCCATTAAAGAAGGCCGCGTCAGCGTTGACGGAAAGGTTGCCGCCATCGGCGACCGGGTGGAGGGAACCGAGACCATTCGGGTAGACGGCCGCATTATCAAAACCGGAAATCAGGAGAAGCCGATTTGCCGGGTGCTGATGTACAACAAGCCCGAGGGGCAGATGTGCACCCGCATGGATCCCCAGGGCCGGCCCACGGTGTTTGACCGGCTGCCGCAGGTTGCCAACGGCCGCTGGATTTACGTGGGAAGGCTGGACGTGAATACCTCGGGCCTTTTGCTGCTTACCACCGACGGCGCTCTTTCCAATGCTCTGACGCACCCCAGCCATGAAATGGAACGCGTTTATGCGGTGCGGGTGTTCGGGGAGGTTACCCGGGAGCATATCCAGCAGCTGACCACCAATGTGGAGCTGGAGGACGGCCCCGCTCATTTCTCCAAGGTGGAGCAGGGCGGCGGCGAAGGCATGAACAAGTGGTTCTACGTCACCCTCCGGGAAGGCAGAAAGCGCGAGGTAAGAAGACTCTGGGAGGCTCTGGGTCTCCGGGTGAGCCGTCTCAAGAGAATCAGATACGCCTGCGCGGATCTGGGCAATCTGCCCGAGGGCGGCTGGCGCGAGCTTAACCTGAAGGAGGTGAATGCCCTCCGCAAAATGGCCGGTCTTTTCCCGGAAACCCGCACGGCGCTGGAACCCGAAGCAGAGTCCGTCACCTCCTCCGAGGGATACCGGGAAAGACGGCAGATGCAGAGAGCCTTCAGCCGCTACAAGGAAACCCACGATCTTTCTCCGCGGGGATCCCGGGGCTCTGATTTCCGTTCTCCGGCCTCAAGAATGCGGGATGCCGTAAGAAGAGGCGGCCGGGACGGCCTGGACGGTGATGATTTCCGGGAGCGCGGCTTCCGTTCCGCTCCTGAAAAGGGCGGCAGAAGCGGTCATGGCTTCCGGGACGGCAGAGATCGCCGGGATGATCGGCATGAACGCCGGGAGAGAGACTTTTTCTCCGAAAGCGGGAGAGGTTCCTTTGAGGAGCGGGGATTCCGGGATCGGAAGCCCTTTTCCGGGGAGAGATCCGATCGTCCGGCCAGGTTCGCAGGGAAGGGCGACAGATCGGATCGTCCCCTGAAGTTCCGCCGGGAGGGAGATTCCTTTGCCGGGGATCGCGCTGATCGGTCCGACTCGTTCCGGCCGCGGCGGGAGCAGTCTTCCGGGAAATACGGCCGTTCCTCAGGGGGCAAAGTCTGGGGGCAGGGCGGGAGATCCGGGAACGGCGAACGCTCCGGAAGATCCCGGAATCAGGAGGGACATTCCTTCCGGGACGCTCCCAGAAAGCCCCGGAACGCAGAGAATCTGCACAGAAGATCCCCGGCCAGAAGATCCTCCGAAGGCGGGGCTTCCCGGAGCGCTGATATCGATTTTTAACATAACGGCATTGCCCCGGACTTCTTTAAGTTCAGAGCGCAGGGCATAACTCATAAAGGCTTTCCGGTTTCCCCGGAGGGCCTTTTTCATTATGGAACTGACCCGGAAGCTATTCAGTGAGGGAAGCCAACGAAGGGTTGTTCGCAAATATGTATTCTTAAGAGGGGATTTCTTCCCCCCGTATTTCCCTTCCCGGCGCCTCAGGTCTTCTGGCCATCGCCAGGCATTCCGCAGATCCCCGCCAAAAAATCAGTCCGGAAGCAAAGAAAGTCAGCCTTCTCCATGCCTGAGACAGCGCTGTTATGCTCTTTCTGAGTGTTTTCCCAAACTTTACGGACAGATCAGAGTCTTTTTTTTATTCCGTGAAAAGCAGCAGAAAAAGTATGCTAGCCTCCGTTTGTGATTTTATCACAACATCGGAGGAATTTAGGCAGGAAATACAAACTTCAAGATTGCTATAGATCGTCTATCACGTAAGCGTTTATCACGTAAAAATGCTCAAATATCCTTAAAAAGCGGCTTTTTGCCGTTTTTTGTTTTTCAGGCTTGATTTTTTGTCTGTAACTGTCAATAATTTAGGTGTATGGTAGGTATACAAAAGAGCATATGCAAATGACTAGTTCCAGCGGACGATATACAGTTCCACCAGAAATTCTGAAGCACAAGCCCAGGGGAACCATGGTTAAGAAGATTCATGGCGGATTCTATGTTTATGCAATGGAAAACGTGAAAGACCCTGAAACCGGAAAATGGCATACCAAAACGAAGGGAATTCTGGGGAAAATCACTCTGGAGAACGGGTATATACCTAATGAAGACCTCGGATATACAGTTCTTGAATATGGCGCATATCGATTAGCGGAAGAGTGCGCCAGGGAGGTAATGGAGCAATTTTACCAGGTGTTCAGAAAGGATGAGAATGCGAAAAGAATCTGGGTTTTAGCATTGATTTACGCCGTCAATGGATTTCGGCCTGTTTCCGCTGTTTCCCTCCTGTACAAGAAGAGCTCTCTCTCCGTTGCTTATCCAGACCTTAAAATGGGAGGAAGGGCCGTTTCCAGCATTCTGGAAAATCTTGGAAGAAGAGACACGGAAGCAAGGAAGTTCCAGGATATCCTTCTTCAAAGCGCCAAAGAAATTGCAATAGACGGTCATGTTATTCCCAGATACTCAAAGCTGGATGGAATGACGGAATACGGCTGCAAGTATAAGAAGTTAGGCTGCGAACAGATTAATTTGCTTACAGCGTTCGATGTTGCGAAAGGCCGTCCCGTTGCAATGAAAATGTTTGACGGAAGCAAAAACGACAAGGCATCAGTCAGGGAACTTATTGAAGATGTCATTGCAGAAGACTGCCTGTATTTAATGGATCGCGGCTTCTATTCTCCGGAATTAAAGCAGATTCTGGCGGGTAAAAACGCCACATATATTATGCCGGTTTCCTCCGGCATGACATCATGCCAGAATGCGCTAAAACGCAGCAGAGGCCGGCTGAAAACATTTGTCTATAAACGCAGGGAAGGATTGCATACTATCAAGAGCGCAGTTGAATATCAGGTTGCTTCCGATGAAGGCGGAACCAGAACCATCTGGTTCCGAAATCTTCATGAAGCTGATTGTGAGAAAGCAAACTATCTTGAGTGTCTGGAGAAGAAGCTTCCCGAATATGCCGAAACCAAACTTGAAGCTGCAGAAAAGACGTTCGGTGTCATCATCTTGGAAACGACACATAGCGGGACGCCTCAGGAGATTTACGAATACTATAAAACTCGATGGAGCATTGAGACCTTTTATGACTATTTGAAGCATCAGATGGATTTCAACGCGCTGGGCGTGCAGGATTGGGCAGAGCTGCAGGGACTTGCATTCATGATGCTGCTGTCATCACTGATCCGCGGAGCCATTCATGAAAGACTCAGGCAGAGTTCATTATCAGGGGTTTATATGCCAGAGGTCATGATGACCGCATCATCAGTAAAAGCAATAAGAAGAAATGGAACATGGACTATAGAAAATGCATCAAAAAACGAGCGCAGCATTTTTGAGGCATTATCTGTACCTATAGGAACTGAGTTGACGCCAGCAGCTCCTTTGCTTCCTGCCTAAAATAGGCGGAAGTTGTGTTTCATATTCAAAGGGTGCTAAAATTTCTGAGAATCTCAGTTTTTCTGCTTATCCAGGCAGCCTTTTCTGCAAACGTCAGAAAGCGAGAGGGCTTTCCGGGCGCAGAGACCCCAGGCAGTCTTCTTAAGCAGCAGTTACCGTGTCCTTTGCTCTTACAGGGTGGTTTTATGACAAACATCAATATGTCGGCTTTGGATTCATTCAGCAAGCTTGTTTTGCAGGATGAAAACGCTGTTCTGCACCGGGACAGCCAGACCTCGGAGATTAAGCAGTATGGCACCTTCAATAAGTATAACCTTTTCAGGTTTATGAGAAACAGTTCCGACAGGACTGCCAACAATGAAATCCGCGCTCAGCTTTTGAAATCCCTCGGTGATGCCTACGGCCTCTCGGGGGCTCAGGTGCATGCCGACGGCAAGATTTCCTTTTCCGCTGATTTTATGAAGCAGCTGGAAAGCCGTCTGGGCGGAACCATCAAAGCAAATGATTTTAAAATCGGCTCTGACGGCATGGTGAATTCCGGAAAGCCCCTGACGGCGCGGCGTCTGACAGCTATTCTGAACAAGGTCTCCGAGCAGGCCGGGGCTGTCGATGCCATAAACAGCGTCAGTCAGCGGAATCACGGTATCTCAAAAGAGTCTGTTAACATTGAGATGCAGCAGATGGAAAACCGCTCCGCGGAATTTCAGGAACTTAGGACCATGACAGGCGGCGAGGGGAATAAGACAAAGGAGCCGGCGCCGAATAATGTTTCTGCTGCTGATAAGAAGGATCCGGAACTCCCTCCGGGCAGAATCGCCTATCGGGATTTCAAGAATATTTACACTCTTGGGAGCGGCGGCGCGGATCCTCGTTATCACAACAGAGGAGAATTCTACCAGGCGCTGGCTAAGCAGCACGGAGAGGTATTTAAATCCTTTGAGGAAATGGCAAACAAGCTAATAGCCAAAGCGGGAGCAGAGGCTGTGGAAAACGCCGTTGCAAAAATAAACGGCTCCTTTAGCAAGGAGAACGGTATTTTTGCGGAGCTTTTTTCCTGCATGTTCCGGCCGGGATCCGAAATTCCGCTCCCTCTTCAGGGGGTTTCCGAGAAAAAGACGCAGAACATTCAGGAATTCCTGAAACGGCAGCTGGACGGCATCATGAAGGAATGCATCAATGCCCATGACTCCGGAAAGCAGCATGAGGGGGTCAGGGAAGCGGCAGCTGCAAATGAAGCGCCGCGTCCTCCCGTTCAGCCTCTGAACCGCGAACTTTTCAGCAATATGATTTTTGAAGCAATGCCCGATGGCGCCATTGACGGCTCGATGGTGTTAAATTCCATGTCTGACCCCGTGGCAAACAGGATCATCAGAAAGCTGACTAATGAACAGGGACCGGCATTTGTGGCAAAGCACGGAGAGGCAAAGGTCAAAGCCATGATATCGTCTTATGCCGGCATTAGCAGCGATGAATTCCACGTATCCGTCGATATTAGCAAAGGCCTCATGAACTGCCTGTTTATCAAGGGCACAGACGGCGAACAGAAGCTAAAGGCTCTTCTTGACAATCACGGCACTCCCGAGGAACTTGAAGCTCTCATCAGGGAAAGACTGCAGGTTCTGGAAAATTACACCGAACATCCTGAGACCATCCCCAGGATCTTTGATGCCGGCACTGCCGTTAACAAGGCGTCAGCGGCGCCTTCGGATGCGGAGCGCAATCTTGATCGGGTGTTCAAATGCTCGGTCAATACAGCAGAATATAAGGATATTGGCTCGGGGAGCGGCTTTACACGTGATTTCACATGGCTGACGGCTCCGGTTCCGGTGAGTCCCAAGACTCCTATGGAATTATTGACCTATGTTGACAGCGAAGCCAAGTCTCTGGAAGACTTCGATGTCATGATGCAGAATTCCAAGGGCGAGAAGCTTGATAATTTCCTGAAGCAGAAGTCGGAGGAATACCGCGAAGTGCTGAATAAGTTCCCGAAGGACAAAGACGGTCTTCCTGTCGCTGACAGAGTTGTCGGCCTTAATACTGACGCCCTGAAGACGCTGAGCACTCTTAATGAAATTACCGCTGACTTTGAAAAACAGTTCGGGAAGGATGCCATTAAAAAGGTTGTCGCCGAAGCCGGCGGAAAATATGACGATAATTCGCGGCCGGCGCTTGAGCTTATCAAGGTTATTTTCACAAGCAATGACAAGTTCAGCGGCCAGCATATGTTTTTCGGTGCTGCTACCAACCATCAAAAGTACGAAAACAATCTCTCCGGCATGATGAATATTTTCATTGACGGTTTGGATTCCTACGTTAAAAGACTGCATCTTCAGCCTTTGAACGGCTCCGTGGCTGTTTAGGCTTCAGGGCAGGGCGTCCGGGACGGCTTTCCCGGATCTCCGCCGTGATGAGAGAGAGCCTGGCAGGGCGGCCCTTAATACGGCCTGCTGCCGGGTTCGAGCTGGTTTCTTTTTTGTTATTCCGGCGCTGCTGGAGATCTGTTTTCTTCTTTCTTTCTTTCTTTTCTTTCCTGAAAACCTCGCAGTTTTCCGGCCGGCCGCCAAAGTCAGGCGCCGGCGTTCCCTCCGGCCGCGGTTTTCCGTGCCGTGTTCTTCATATCCCGCTTTTGCCAAAGAAAATATCCCGTGATTTCCGGTTCTCTATGTATAATTGATGAATCATGGGCGCGGCATTGATAAATAATCGCCTTGCCCCTTTGTTTGTACGGAGAATCGCTGAACGTGTTTGACATGATGTGGATCTATGATCCGTCCGCCTGGCTTGGACTCCTCACTCTGGTGGTGCTGGAGATAGTCCTGGGCATCGATAATCTGGTGTTTATCGCAGTGCTTGCTTCCAAGCTTCCTCTGAGACTGCAGGACAAGGCCCGTTATGTCGGACTGGGAATGGCTCTTCTGGTAAGACTGCTGCTTATCTCCTGCATTTCCTGGATCGTCACGCTGACTGAACCTCTGGCGGAGCTTTTCGGGATGGAGTTTTCCGCCCGCGACATCATTATGCTGGGAGGCGGCGCCTTTCTGCTTTACAAGGCCACGGCCGAGCTTCATGACAAGCTGGAGGGCCGGGAGGAACAGGTTTCCGAATCCAAGGCTGCCACGCACGCCTTCGGCCTGGTGGTCATGCAGATCGTGGTTTTGGACGCGGTGTTCTCCCTGGATTCCGTGATCACCGCCGTGGGCATGTGCGAGCATGTGTTTATCATGATGTTTGCCGTGATTATCGCCATGATCATCATGGTCTGGAGTTCCCGTCCGCTGACTCTTTTTGTCAGCCGGCATCCTACTCTGGTAATCCTCTGCCTGAGCTTCCTCCTGATGATCGGCTTTTCTCTTCTGGCGGAAGGCCTCCATATTCACGTGCCCAAGACCTATCTCTATGTGGCCATCGGGTTTTCCATCGTTATTGAAATCTTTAACCAGATCGCCCGGAAAAACAGTCTCCGGCTCAGCTCCAACATCAAGAACAGCCGGGAACTGGCCGCTTCTCTGGTGCTTCGGATCCTGGGTTCCCGGAATGACAGTCAGGTGCAGTCCATCAAGGAATCCATTGTGGCTCCTCCGGAGGCGGTGTTCGATTCCGCGGAAAAGGACATGGTTTCCCGGGTGCTGCAGCTTTCCAATCAGCCGGTGCGTTCCATTATGACCGCCCGCCGCGACGTGGTGATGGTGGACATCTCCCAGAACCGGGATGACATCATGAAGGCTCTGGCCGACAGCCCCTACAGCCATCTCGTGGCCTACCGGGACGGCAACCGGGACGCCCCCATCGGCATTATTAACAAGTCCGAGGTGCTTACCCAGGAGGTTATCGCCGGCCGGGACGGCATTGATTTCGGGAAGCTGGTGAAGCAGCCCCTCATGATTCCGGAAACCGTCAGCGTGCTCAAGGCGCTGCAGGAGGCGAAAAGCTCCAAGATCTACAACGTGCTGGTTCTGGACGAATTCGGCAACTACGAGGGCCTGGTGACCATGCATGACATTATGGAATGCTTCTCGGGGGATCTGCCGGAGCAGAGCGAAATGGCCGAACTCCGCAGGCTGGACGACGGCTCCTTCCTGGCCCGGGCGGATATTCCGCTGTCGGAACTGGAAATGCGCGCCGGCTGTCATATCGACCCCAGCGCCCACTATCATACTCTGGCCGGCTTCATTATCGAAACTCTGCAGAATCTGCCGGAGGCCGGCACCGAGTTTATCCGGAACGGCTGGCTGTTCCGGATTACCCAGGTTGAAAACAACACCGTGGCCCAGGTGCGGATTTTCCGTCTGGAGGATGCCGCCCCGGGGCAGGATTGATTTTGCAGGCTTTTTAATCATCAGGGAGAGCTTTCATGAGCAACATTATCAGTTCCTGGCTTAAGCGAAACGAACACGAAGTTATTCTTTGTTCCCTCTGTTTTATGGCAGTGACTTTCTCCTTTCTGAACCCGCTGTGGTTCGGACAGGCTCCGGGTTTTGACGGCTCTCTTTTTGCGGTCATCGGCAAACTGTTCGCCGAGGGGGAGGTGCTGTACCGGGATGTGATTGACATCAAGGGGCCGGGCATCTTCTTCATGGATCTTATCGGCTACCGCATCGGCGGCTTCCGGGGCATCGCCTTTATTGAAACCATCCTGCTGGTCTTCGGCGTGATCTCCCTGGATCTGGCCATGCGGGTGTTCCGGATGAGTCCTCTGGCCCGCTTCTGCTCCATTGTCATGGTGCTGACCCTGCACGGCTTCCGTTACTACTACGGCAACATGACGGAGGACTACGCCCTGTACTTTTCCATGATCGCCAGCTATCCCTTCGCCCTGATGCTGGGCCTCCGGCGGTTCAGCTGGCGCATGGGTCTTTTCGTGTCTGTGCTGTTCGGGCTCACCGTTTCCATGCGCATCAATAACGGCGCCTATTTCGGGGCCTGGTATGCCATGCTGTTCCTGTTCTTCCTCTGCAACAAGAAGTATCTGGGAGCTCTGGGCCTGTTTGTCAGCAGTCTCATCGGGCTGGCTCTGGTATTCGGGGGCTTCGGGCTTTACTTCTACCATCAGGGCGGCATGCCCCTGGTGAACGAGGCGGTGTTCTACAGCATTTCCATATTCTTCAAGGACGGCGCCTACGGCACTCCGGGCTTCAGCATTCTGGCCGGACTTACGGGACTTTTTCGAACCGGACTTCTGCCGCTGTTTCTGGGCATGACGCTGGTGCTGTTCCGGAAGGACAACTACCTCATTATGAATTCCCAGTATAACGATCGGAATTGGTTTTTGCTGTATCTTACCCTGGGCATCATCTTTGCGGTAATCGCCAACAGCGTTTCCGGCCATATCTTCGATCATTACGACGAGCTTTTCCTGCCGTTCATGTTCCTGCCCCTGGGCTTTCTGGTGCACCGCTACCTCCACGTGATCCAGGACATTAACATCAGCTTCCTGACCATCTTTTTCCTGATCATCTATCTCCTGTCCGAGCATATTCTCTGGACCTGGGATCATCACGAGTGGTCTCTCTACACCGTCTGGACTCACGTGGGAATTGACACCCTCATTGCCGGAGGTCTGGCCGCGGGGCTGTTCTTCCTGAGAAAGCTGGCCGGGCGCTACTGGCACAGCCATACCATGTTCCTGTGCCTCAGCATCATCTCCGCCTTTATTCTGGGAGTCTATGCCATAGTTCTGGGCAGCTCCCGGGGCCGGCCCTGGGATGAGAATACCCAGGCGATCGTAGATGTCATCAAGGCCCGGACTCAGGATCAGGATCGCATCTGGGTGGAGGGAGACGCGCCGCAGTACTACCTCTGGACCGACCGCAATCCCGCCGCGCCGCATCTGTTCTTCGGCAATGTCAACCCCGGCTACGATGTTCGCATGAAGGTGCTGAGCTCCATTACTTTCTTTAAGCCCCGGTTTATCGTCATTACCGGCAAGAAGCTTAATGCCTACCGGGATGCGGAAGCCCGCAACATGGTGGAAACCGCCTTCAGCTATTCCGAGCAGATGTTCTACCGCTATATCTTCAGCAATTACGAGGAGGTTACTCCGCGGCTTTTCTGCCTTAAGAGCGGTGACGGCGTGAGCAGCGTGGCGGTGAGCCAGAGCGACATGAATGCCGCCAGTGACAACGATGACAGCGAGACCCGGGATGCGGCAGACGGCAATTCCGGCGCTGCTGCTGACAGCAAAGCTGCCGATGAAGCCGCATCCGGCGAGCTTCTCCTGATTGACGGCGGGGGATCAGAAAATGCTCCCGCCGCGCCCGCCCCTTCTGAAAAAGCTCCGGAGACCGGCAGCGGGAAGGGCGAACCTGTAGAGCTGCCCCTGAACGGCGGCTGATGCGGAGCCGGGCATGACCGGGCCGGCCCCGGCATGCCGTCTCCGGC
>DFFT01000180.1 GCA_002372325.1 Succinivibrionaceae bacterium UBA3769
AAAACTCAATTTTATTTGGTGATGACGAGAACCAAAGAAAAGATTTTACAGTATTGCTGTATTTCTCATGTTTCAAAACGAGATATAAAAGCAGGAAAAAGTAATGCTGTGTTATTTGATAGTATTCTAAATTAGATAGTGGGCAATTTTCTTAAGTACGGGGGCATGTTTTTTAAAGCTCTTTTCAGCATGCAGTTCTTTTAAATTTGCGCTGTTCTCCCTGCAGTTTAGCAGTTACAGCTTACACCACATCATTAGGTAAGACCATGCGCTGATTTTGAAACTCCGACATGCTTTTTAGGTGGGTATGAGAAAACCTTGGTCTTCTGATACAGTATTTTTTTAAATTCTGTGATTATCACGAACTCTAGCCTGATATTCATTGGATAAGATGATTGCAAGAAAGTAATTCGTTCGCATTCACCATTATTTTTTTGAAATAGAGATACACTTTCTCTGCGGCGGCATCCGGGGTATTTCCGGTTTCAGAGGCCGCCCGGTTCAATACTTTATTAGCTGCCGGTTTCAGTCTGCTATAAAAGGCTCCGGCCGGAACAAAGAGGCTGCCATGGTAAAAAACCGTATTTTGATTGTGGACGATGATGCCCGGCTCCGGGAGGCCATCACCGATACGCTGATGCTTTCGGGTTATGAGTGCCAAGAGGCTTCAGGCGGAGCTCAGGCTCTCGATCTTCTGTCGCGTCTCAGAATCAGCATGGTTATCTCCGATATCCAAATGGAAGGCATGGACGGTCATCGCCTTCTTAATGCCGTGCATGAGAAATATCCCCAGATTCCGGTGCTTTTAATGACGGCCTATGCCAATATCGACGGCGCGGTGAAGGCTATGCGGGACGGCGCGGTGGATTATCTGGCCAAGCCCTTTGCTCCCGAGGTGCTTTTGAACCAGGTCAGCCGTTATGTGCCTCTTCAGGTGGTGGACAAAAGAGAGCCGGTGTACGGGGATCCCCGGACGGAGGCTCTGCTGGAAATGGCCCGGAAGGTAGCCAGATCCGAGGCTACGGTAATGATCACAGGCCCCAGCGGTTCCGGCAAAGAGGTCTTGTCCCGGTACATTCATGACAATTCGGAGCGCAGTTCAGGGCCGTTTGTGGCCATTAATTGCGCCGCCATTCCCGAGACCATGCTGGAATCCACGCTGTTCGGCTATGAGAAGGGGGCGTTTACCGGAGCGGTGCAGGCCTGCCCCGGGAAATTCGAGCAGGCTCAGGGCGGTACCATTCTTTTGGACGAAATCACAGAAATGGCCTTGCCTCTTCAGGCCAAGCTCCTCCGGGTGCTGCAGGAAAAGGAGGTGGAGCGGCTGGGAGGCCGGAAAACCATCTCCCTGGATGTGCGGGTTATCGCCACATCCAACCGGGATCTCCGCGCGGCAGTGCAGGAGGGAGTATTCCGGGAGGATCTTTATTACCGGCTCAACGTATTCCCCTTAAAGTGGCCGCCCCTGAAGGAGCGTCCCCTGGACATCGTTCCGCTGGCGCGTTTTCTCCTGAGATCCGCCTGCGAGGAACAGAAGCTGCCGGAAAAGCTCCTGACTCCGGAAGCTGAGAAAAAGCTTCTGGCCTATGGCTGGCCCGGGAATGTGCGTGAGCTGGGAAATGTCATGCAGCGGGCTCTCATTATTGCGGGAGGGGAGATTACCCCGGAGAACCTGATTTTTGATGATGAGAGTCAGCTCTCTCTCCCGGAATCCTGGGCAGCTCCGGCCTCCTCGCATCCTGAGGCAGTGCCGGAATCCGACAGACTTTCCGGCGGCGGCACTCTGGGGGAAGAAATGAAGATTCAGGAATTCCAGATTATTCTGGATACTCTTATTGAGTGCGGCGGCAGCCGGCAGCAGTGCGCTGAAAAGCTGGGCATGAGCCCTCGCACCCTGCGTTACAAGCTCTCTAAAATGCGCGAGGCGGGGTTTGTGATCCCTGAATAGTGATTCCGGAACAGAATTTCAGAGCTTAAGGTGGTAACAGTCTCCCGGAAGGCGGCGAAAACACCGGAAAACAGCGTAGTCAGGTTCAAACTCTGAAAATTCAGCCAATTCCTGTGACAGGTCTCCTGAGTAGCGAAATCAGCATTTTTAATGCCGCGCATGACACTGTTTCGTTTTGTTTTTTCTTTAAAAACCGGCATCACAAGCGAGGTTTTATGAAAATACTGGTAATAGCCCCTTCCTGGGTAGGGGATCTGGTAATGGCTCAAAGTCTCCTCATTACCCTGAAAAAGCTTCATCCTGAGGCGGTAATCCATGTGCTGGCACCGGCTTGGTGTCTGGATATTGTGAGGAGAATGCCCGAAGCAGAGAAGGGGATTCTCATGCCTATCGGGCACGGCAGCTTTGATCTCCGGGGGCGTCTCAGACTGGGTCGGGAACTTCGGGAGGAGCATTATGACGCTGCCTACATTATGCCGAACTCCTGGAAAAGCGCTCTCATTCCCTTTTTTGCCCGCATTAAAATAAGGGTAGGCTGGAAAGGGGAGATGCGTTATGGTCTTTTGAACTCCATGCGCAAAAACAAAAAGGATTTCCCCAGACTTATTGCCAGATATTCCGCTTTGGCCTGGCCTCTTGATAAGGTCAAAAAGCAAGAGGATCTGGAATTTCTGTCGTACCCCAGACTGCGGGTCGAACCCGTTGATCCCGCCGTTCTTCTTAATAAGTTTGGCATAAAAGAGGGCGTTCTCCCTCTGGGACTCTGCCCGGGAGCGGAGTTCGGCCCCGCTAAAAAATGGCCTCCCGAGTATTATGCCGCTCTCGCAAAGAAGTATCTTTCCCTGAACCCGGCTCGGGAATGCTGGATCTTCGGTTCCGGCAAGGATCGGGAGACCGGTGAGACTATCAGGGGGCTGACAGGCGAGGAATATCAGAGCCGCGTCAGAGTGTTAGCCGGGAGCACCACTCTGGAGGATGCCATTGATCTTTTGGCTATGTGCTCTCTTGTCATTTCCAACGATTCCGGACTTATGCATGTCAGCGCGGCCGTGGGAGTTCGTCTTGCGGCAGTATTTGGCTCCACCAGCACTGTCTATACTCCGCCTTCCCAGGACGATGCTCTTTTGATTGAATCTGACATGAGCTGTCATCCCTGTTTTAAACGTGTCTGTCCCCGGGGCAATCCGGAGTGTCTTACGTCACTTCTTCCGGATCTGGTGTGGGATCGTCTGATTAAAAAGTGGCCGGATCTCGGTGTTTCCGAAAAAGCCGCCGGGGAGAGTTAGGCCATGACCGGGAGATCTCCTTTAGTTCGGGCGGCGGAACTTTGCTACAGCGCTGGTACAGCCATTCTGGCCCCGTTTTTTGCCATGTTTATCAGATTCCGTTCCCGCACTCCTTACGGTACCAGATGGCGGGAGCTTCTGGGGGATGTCCCTGAAACTGATTACGGCAGCCCGGTGTGGTTTCATACGGTAAGCGTGGGAGAATCCATGGGGGCGAAGCCTCTTATTATGGAATTCCGGAAAACCCATCCTGATATTCCGGTGCTGGTTACCACCACTACGGCTACCGGGGCGGCGGTTTATGACAGCGTCCGAAATATGGTAACCCACCTCTATGCCCCGCTGGATTCCCCGCTGGCGGTAAAGAGATTTCTGAACCGGGTTAACCCCCGGCTTTACGTTACCATGGAAACCGAGCTCTGGCCCGTGCTTTTGGGAGAGCTTAAAAAGCGCGGCATTCCGGCCTTGGTAATGAATGCCAGGCTGTCTGACCGTTCCCGGGATCGTTATCTCCGGGCGGGGAAGCTTTTTCCGGAAGCTATCGGAGATCGGATTACCCGGTTTATCTGTCAGACTCCGGCGGATCTGGCGAATTTTGCGAAGCTGGGCATTCCGGATTCCCGCCTCGCGGTTTCCGGATCCATTAAGTTTGATATCACTCCGGACACCAGAGCTTTTGAGGAAGGGCGGGCTTTAAGAAAGCGGCTTTCAGAGAGGAAAAAACCGGAAGGTTCTTCCCCTGAAGAATCTCCTGACAGAGAGCCCCTTTTTCTTACGGTGGCCAGCACCCACCGGGGGGAGGATCTTCTGGCTTTGGAGATGTTCCGGGAAATCAGGAAGACCGTGCCTTCTCTCGTGCTGGTACTGGTGCCCCGCCATCCGGAAAGGTTTCAGGAGGTGTGGGATCTTATCGGAGAGAGCGGCTTTCGGAGGAGCCGGCGCACGCAGCTGGAAAATGAACTTAAGGATCCCTCCTTTGCGCTTCCGGAGGTGATTCTGGGGGACTCCATGCAGGAGCTTTATCTCTATTTCGGGATGGCGGATCTGGTGCTTATGGGAGGCAGTCTTATCGATATCGGCGGCCATAATCCCCTGGAACCGGCGTCCCTTGGAGTACCGGTGGTTACCGGCCCCTTTATCCGCAATTTCCGGAAAATTTTTCAGGAAATGGCGGCCCGGAAGGCCAGTCGGGTGATTCCTTGTGAAACGCTGGCCCGGGATCTGGCAGTTTTGCTCAGGGATCCCGAAGACCTTAAGAAGCTGGGGCTGGCCGCCCGGGAGTTTATTGATGAAAACCGGGGCGCGCTTCAGAAAACGCTGGAGGAAATTAATCGGATCCTGAATGACGGAGCTGAAGGATAGCAGGCAGCCGTCTCTATCATGATGACGCCTGTCATTTTAAGGAACGCATTTTCCGGAACACAGCTTCAGAATTATGGCGCTTTTTGGCTTTTGATGAGTACCAGGAGAGCTTGCTATCAGGCTGAGCCAGACTCAGCAATCATATCTCTGCCTGCACAATATGCCCGAAATTCAGTTCATCCTGTAAAAGCCCGTAAACATACCCCGGGCTTTCGCGATATAACCCGGTTTCGATATAAGTCAGCTTTTCATATACTTCTGAAGCATAGAGTATGCGCATGGCATCATCATATTCGATACCGCGTGTCTCTGTAAGGATCTCTACGAGATCCTGCACCATATATTCAATCAACTGCTGCTCTTTTGACATCATTGATTAAACACCTGCCGTTAAACACCTGCCTTTCGTAACAGACTGATGCCTTCTGTGTGTGGAAAGAATATTGATTGGCGTTTTCTTAGCAAATTGCTTCCGTGGTAAAGCAGCATCAGTACTTGCCTCCGTTATTTCTGCACACTATAGTGAGATCCTCCACAGCATCATCAAGACTGAGGGTATGTTCTATATCATAGTGTTCCTTTAGAAACTCTATGCCTTTATGGTCATAGAGATAGGTAAATGCTTTCTTTTCAGTAATATGAAATTTGCGGGCGAATTCATTTACACACACTACAGTGTAGTTTATTTTCTTTTTTAGTTCGCTCATGGCTTAGTGTCCTCGCCTTTTATGCTTTTAGGAAGCTTTTTGTCCGTTAGCAAGCTCTTTGTTTCTTTCAGCGTTTATTACAATACTTCGACCTGCGGGTTAACTAATCGGTGAATCTTCATTCTGCACGGTGTTATTCCGCGCGGCTTTTGGTGATTCTACCACATCACCATGGGCTCAAAATAATTGCTGACAAGACTTTTCAGACATTAAAAGTTCCCCGGGAGATGCAGTGTTACAACGGCAGCATTTCTGCTCAGCAGAAAAAAAGGGAGCTTAATAAGCTCCCTCTCTGTCATCGTGAAGCTTTATCCTTAAGCAGGATAAAGCCTGTTATTTTACTTCACAAATTTATAGGCGCTTCTGGCGATAACCAGCTCTTCGTTGGTGGGAACCACAATGATCTTCACCTTGGAATCCGGAGCATTGATGGGGCCGCGGCCGCCCTTGTAGGCAATGGCCTTTTCGTTAAGGGCATCGTCCAGTTTGGCGCCCAGAATTTCCGGAAGATACTCAATTACCTGCTTTCTCATAACGTAGGAGTTTTCGCCGATGCCGCCGGTAAAGACGATGGCATCCACGTGTCCCAGAGGCACGTAGTAGGAGGCGATGAACTTGGCTGCCCGGTAGCAGAACATCTTGAAGGCCAGGGCGCATTTTTCATCGCCGTTCTGATAGCCGCTGCAGATATCCCGCCAGTCGGAGGTGGCTCCGGAAAGAGCAATAAGACCGGACTTTTTGTTGAAAATTTCCCGGACTTCCTCAACCTTGTAGTGCAGCACATCGCACATGAAGAAAACCACGGAGGCGTCAATGGAACCGGTGCGGGTGCCCATGACCAGGCCGTCCAGCGGAGTGAGGCCCATGGAGGTATCCATGCACTTGCCGTTCTTCACGGCGGAAATGGAAGCGCCGTTGCCCAGGTGGCAGACGATGGTCTTGATGCTGTCATAAGGCT
>DFFT01000150.1 GCA_002372325.1 Succinivibrionaceae bacterium UBA3769
GATAGTTCATTTCCAGAAAGGATGCCAGCATGTTCATGGAAAGAGTCTTTCCGAATCCCCGGGGCCTTAAAATCTGCAAAACCGCAGCGCGATGCACCAGGTCTTCCAGAAAGGAGGTCTTGTCGATGTAAAGCCTTCTTGTGATGAGATTCTCAAAGTCTGCCGCATCGCCTGCCGCAAAATTCCGGGAAGTCAGTAATTCAGTCATGTTCTGTTCCTTCTTTGTGAGGCCGGTCTTCGCCTCCCTGCCGTGGGGTGGTGAAGCTGACACAAGGTATTATCTAATGCAAGGTATTATCTAATACATGTTTGACAGTATAAAGCGAAAGCTAATAGTATTTTATTGCAAATCAATTTAAAAATAAACAAAGATATTAGTCAATGTTAACAAAATTCTTTTATTGGCAAGCGTAAAAATGAGATGATAAAAATTTAAAAACCGCGATTATTATTAAATTTTTTTCTGCTGTTTTTGTGAATTTTCTCCTACGTCTGCAAGATAAGAATTGAATTACGGAGATGACTGACAGATGATGTTTAAGGCCGGGGGATGCCCGGAAGAAGCATTTTGCATCCCCTTCGGCATTCACTGATGCGATCAGTCAGACAGGGACGGGGCTGCCTGATTGCCTTTCGATTTCAGGAAAGAATTTTAAGCACACTGCGCAGGCAGAGATGTTCTGCTGATACCGTGCGTTTTATGCCTTTGATTTAGGATAAAGCATTTCTTCGCAGGCGATGGAAAGGAGCGGCATCAGATGTCTGATGATAAGCATCAAATAGGTTTGCAGCCTCACCTCTCACCGATGGCGGCATGGGCCCTGTCCTGTGGGCACCGCAGTGGGCTGGGGGCTCGCTGGTGGTCACCAGCAATACCTACCTGAACAGCGCCGGCCCTCTGGGCACCATCATCGGACTTGTGGCCGGCGCCGTTCTCATGCCCTGATGTGCCGGAACTTTTTCTTCATGGCCAGCCATTACCCCCGCGCGGGAGGCATCTATACCTGCACGACCTGCACGAAGGAGGTCTTTGGCTATGACCGCGCCTTCCTGGTGTTCTGGTTTCTCAGTCTGGCCTGTTTTTCCATGTTCTTGGCCAACGCCACCAGTCTGCCGCTCTTTGCCCGTTTTTTTTATCGGGGACGTGCTGAAATTCGGCCACCTCTTTGATCTCTTCGGCTACGGCGTCTGCGCCGGGGAAGTGCTGCTGACTATTACCGCCGTAATTGTCATTACATTTCTGGGCACGCGTTTCAGGTGTCTCGCCATGTATGCCATGCCTGCCATGGTCTGGATATTTACCGGCGGAATTACGTTTTGCTTCGGCGCGGCGCTCCTGGTTATGACGGCAGCCTGAGCTCCATGAGTCCTGGGTTTGTCCCGGACAGCAGCGCTCTGTCCCAGGCGATGCTCATTGCGTTTATTTCCCCTGGGCCTTTATCGGTTTTGAGAGCATTGGGAAACAGGTTCTTCCTCTGGCTTTTCTTATTCTGCGAGTCCCCGCTGAACAGAAACACTGAACATAAACAGTTCCGGCAGAAACAGTTCCGCCCGGGGATGCTCCGGGACTTCCTTCTTAACGAAATCCTTAATGCTGCCGGGTTAACGCAGCCGGCAGTAACGGAACGGGAAGATCGCGGGAGAAATTTCATGCATTTTCTGATGGGAATCTGTAACCAAAGCCGGGCGGAAGCGTTTTCAGTTCAGAAGCTGCCGAATAATCAGGCGCGGATCTTTTCCGGATGATGGCCGCATAATCTGTTTTTCAATGACGCGAGCCGAGTTTTGAGAATTATCGCATCGTTTTAAATCTTAAGATTATAAAAGTAATTGTGTTTGAAAATGCCGTGAAGTATTGTTTCAGAACATGTTTTTGTTTTTCAGTATTTGACTGTGATCAGGAATTCAGATGAAAACGTTAGACGATTACAAAAATTTCCTTGCCGCCTTCAGGAAGCTTACCGGCATTGAAGCTTTTGCTCCGGATGAAACCGGACTGGTATCTGTAAGCGTAGATGACGACTTCAACCTCAATCTGCAGTTTATTCAGCACAGCGGCAAGGTGCTGTGCTTTGTTGAGGTTTGCCAGCTGCCCCATGATGCCCCCAGAGAGGTTTATCGCGAGCTTCTGGCAGGATGTCTCTTCGGACGTGATACGGCCGGCGGCTATTTCAGCCTCGAGGAATCCTCGGAGACGGTGGTTTATAGCTATTTATTTGATGGCAGCGCCATTGAGGCTAATCCTGAGGAACTTTCCGATTCCCTGGAAAATATCATGCAGGTCTGCGGTCTCTGGCGGGATCGCATCAAGGAGATAATTTTGGGAGAACTGCCTGCGGGCGAAGTGCCGGAGGGGCAGTTTGAGACTATGCGCGTGTCTGACATGGTAATGCTGCATCCCTGATTTAAAAAAAAACTGACAGGTGAGGAGAGTTCTATGACCGGAATAATGAGCTCGTTTGAGAATATCGCCAGAGATGCCTGGATTTCATCTCGTGATGTAGTGGTTAACGAGACCGGAGACAAGGCGATAAAGGGGAATCTCTTTTTTTCCGCCGGCAAAGAAAGCAATGACAATACCATGAAAGTCTTCCGGGAGGCTTTGTCGCAGAAGTACGGTGTTTTCGGGGCTCATGCCTTTGACACGGTGCTGGGCTCCCGCATGCAGCTGCACAAGTCCCTGAGAGTCTGCGATATCAGGGCGGTTCTCTCCAAGCTTGATACCGTTAAAAACACCAGGCTTATTTGCGAACTGAACCGGCAGCTGGATACGGATCCCAAGATTCTTGAACTGTCAGCGGAAGACCGGAATAAGGTTCGCGATGAAATAAGAGGGCATCTGCGGCATCACAGCTATACCAGTCAGATCCAGAAGACGGAGGATCTGTCCCGGGTAGCGTCAGCTATTATCAAAAACACCTTAGAAAGTAATTCATATGCACGCAAAGAGGATTTGCAAGCCTTTCGCAAGGATGTTTCTCAGGAACTTTCGGACAGAGAACCTGCCGGACTCAAGAACCTTTCAGTCGTCATGAACAAAAAAGAAGGCTCTGTTGAAGACCGGATAAAGAGCGGCGCTTTGGGAGTCGGGCAGCGCATTAACCGTTCCACTGTGAATCCGATGCTCCTCACGCAGCTTAAAACCAACGGCGTGGAACCCGGCTTTATTTATACCAGCGACTGGTCAGCCAATGACACCAGGGGCTTAATGGCTGATTACGAATCAGATGACAGTATTCAGATTCTGAAAGATCTCAAAAATGTCAATCCGGGACTCGCTGAGAAGTGCGCCGGCAAATCTGTTCGCGATCAGATCATGCTCTGCGGCCGCGCTCATCCGGCGTGCATGTCCGCGGTGGCGGAATTCATTATCGAAAGAGAGATGGGTAACCCCGAAAGCCGGCTCAGCAAGGCATTTTTTGAAAAGAGAGGCCACCTTAATAATCAGGAAAACTGGCAGAATACCGGCATGGACTTCATTAAGAAGGAATTCTTCTCTGAAATCCGGGATGCGATTCTCAGCGTTTCCGACAAGGATCCCGATTATGAAAAGTCCCCGATGTTCCAGCACTTCAGCGATCGGCACATTGTCAAGCTGGACTATAACGAAAATTGCCGGATAGTCAATTATTCCAAGGGCTCTGCCGGCAAGTTCATGCGGCCGGAGCGCATTATCACCGGACGCAAATTCGGACAGATTTACCGTTTGCAGACTGCTACCACTGCGGACAAGTCTTCCGCAGGCGCCGTTACCGAAGCCCTGGCCAATGATCTTTCCCGGCTGGCCGGCGTGCCCACTCAGGAGCTGCGCATCGTCCGGGGCAAGTATTCCGACGGTCATCCCAAGCTGATGCTGGAGGCGAAGTTTTCCAAAGGCTACAGCGATATGGAGAACGGCTACATAAAAGACGGTCAGATCGTGCCTCCGGAAGGGAAGAAGACGGAAAGCCTCGGCAAATACAAGGCGTTTTTCCTGGTTACCGCAGATCGCGATGCCGTGGGTTCCCGGGGACAGAACAAGGGCTTTGTGGACGACAAGTTTTTTGCCATCGATCCGGGGCATTCCCTGGAGAATAACGGCCGTCATCTGGAGGTGGATGACAATTTAAACTTCAAGGATACCTTTGGTTTTTCCACCAAGCCGCGGTTTAAGAATTTCTCGGTTTTTGACGATGATACCCGTTTTGAAAAGATGAAGGGCGTTCTCGAGCTCCGGGAACTGAAGAATTCCGGCAAGGCAGAAAAGCTTTTCACAGACTATCGCACCAGCTTTGATCCCAATGAACCGAATATTTCTGCCCAGGAAAAGCATCTCAGAGAGCAGATTATCTCTTCCATCAGGGAGAAGGAGAAGGAGTTTAACGATAACGTAGACAAGATTCTCTCCGTGGCGGACAGTCAGCTCCGTCTTTACGACGATTTGGCTCAGGACGGCCCCGAGATTCAGGAAAAAGCCATTGAGACTATTGAAAACCTGGAAAAGCTGACATCTCCCACTACCTGGGTCAGTCCTAATGGCGAGGTTGCCCTGAAGCACCTTTCCGTGATTCCCCAGACCCGGATGCCCTGGCGTGCTCATGCAGACGGGGATAACATTGTCTATCACTGCGATAAGCCGCTGACTAAGGAGGCCGCAAATATGCTGCGGGCCATGGGAGCGACTGCCGGTGTCAATGTGGAGATCGATGCCGAATCCTGCGCCAGGATCACTGTTTCCCGGGCCAATGCCGGCAAAGTCTTTGAGGTGTTTTCAGAAAAGAATGTGGCGAAGATGACCCATCCGGATGAGGCCAGCGAAAGACAGATGGGCGGGAACGGACTCACGGCGGCCAAGAATTACAGATCTCCGGTGGTTTCAGCTCCCGCTGCCGGCCCCGCTCCGGATCCCTCGGTGCCCCCGTTCCCTATTCCTGACGATCTGGATGTGGAGATCGGGAATGAAAGGCTGCATTTTATCAAAAAGCACTATGAGACCATGATCATGGACACGCCTCCGGCAGAGCGGCCCCGGAGCGTCGCTGAACTTAAGAATCTGCTGGCATGCCGGATCCAAAAGGGCCGGGAGATTATCAAGGCGGTGTATGCCGGACAGGGGCATCGTTATGAAACCTCCCTCCGCAATGCAGCCTGTGTGACTCTGGCCTTTCATGCCGCCACGGTAAAGAAGGGCGAGTACAATGATCGGGGAGCCTTCTCCGTGCAGGATCCCGACGGCTATCTGTATCAGTGGCTGGATAAGTGCAAGGAGGTCTATCTGAGAACCTCCACTCATGCCAGGGCCTATCATCACAAGACGGTGGATGGCCACATGAATATGCCCCGGGGCATTGATATTCCCAGGAACATGGGCGGACTTATGGGCGGCATGAGAACCTTTCATTACTTCAGCCTTCCCGCAGAGAACAGAGAGGCTCGCCGGCTGTTTCTTAAATGCGAAACCCATGGCATTTACAACAGCACCATCAGCGATGAAGAGATAGAAAAGTCCCGGGTTTCAGGAATGCAGGTTCGGAAGGAAAGATCTGGTGACAAGTCGGAATCACTGAAGCATTGCATGTCTCTGGTGACATCAATCGGAAGAAGGGGCCCCGGGTACGGAAACCGCAAGGAGATTTTCCCGAAACATCTGGCGAATGGCTTGAGCGAAGTTCAGGATAAGCTGAGAAAAGCCGGATTTGCCAAAGAGGCTGAGGATCTGGCGGAGGGGGTGGCCGGCAAAGCTAACGGAGGCATCCGGGCTCTGGCTGCCAATGCTCAGAAAATGCTCAAATCAGACAATGGTGTCCAGATCTTCGAAATCATAGGCGATTTCGTCGGGGAAATCGATGCGTATGTGAGAGCCACTGATGACGCAGGCAATGCGCTGCGTTCCGGCTCAGGCGAAGGGCGTATCGGTAACGAGGTGATGATCAATATGGATGAATTCTGAGAGGTAAGGTCTCCGGATTAAATCCCTGCTCCCCGGAGTTCCGTTTATGCGAATTTCCGGGGATTTTTCTGTTTCCGGTATCAGGCGGAGCAGTTCTTTCCAGCGGGAAAGTACCCAGTCAGCGTGTCAAATGAGTCCCTGCCGCTCTCTTTCCTTTTTCGCCATGTCCCGCTATCTTGTCCTGAACTGTATTGAATTTTTCCCCTTATGGGGTAATTCCTTTGCTCCGGCTTCGTGAAGTCATGAGTCATTGCAGGATATGAGATCAGCATTTAATCACCAGGCCAGCAGTTTTTCTCAGCAGTCCCGTTCACATTTCATCAAATATCCTATATCTTTATCTCAGCGTGCAATTTGTTCTGTTATTTCGGGCCGTATTTCCAGAAGGTACTTCGTTACATGGTTCCGGTCGAAATGAGTGTTTTTTTTCAGCTATTTGGCAGCAGCGATTTAGCATTGTTTGTTCATAGATAGATACCTGAATCTTGTGATACCTGAAGCTTGCGGCCGTCGTGAGCATGCCTATTTGGCTTTGCAAGATAGCCTATATATTAGGTGCAGGTTGGCTCGTCGCCAACGTGTGGAAATACCTCTTGATTAATGCAATACTGTAATTCGGTTCTAAATACAACAATGAATTATCGGAAATGCTAAGGTATGTAAATAAATTAGAAAATAATAATTGGAAGGTTGAAAAATGAAAGTCTTTGAATGGATACCAAATAAATCAATCGGTGATTTATGCTTTAACATGACAAAGGAAGAGACCAGAAGAGCTATGGGCGACGCCGTTTATACGCCGTGGTTCAGCGGAAGATCAGACGTTTATAAAGACTATAGCATACGTTTGGATTTTGATGATAACCGCCTTCTCGAAGCAGTTGAATTTTTGGGAATTGAAAGTGGGTTCTTTCAGGTTTTGTATAACGGGAGAGTAATATATCCGAAAACCGTAAATACCTTTTTCAAGATTTTTGATAAGAGCATGTTTAAGCCAGATCCGGATGATCCAAAATCATTTCAGTGTAATAAATTGAACATCTCAGGTACCTGGAATTATGATCACGGTCCTGCTCTTTTGGTGGGAAGAGAGCATTATCTGGATGAAAGCGATGAATTTCTCATTGTTCATGACATTCTTGATGACCTGTCATTCAAACTGAAACCTGGAATGCATCGTAAAGAAACCAGGATAATTCTTAATGAAATGTCCGATAAATTAGATGTTTGGGGACAGGCTGATGTTTACGCCAAGTATCTTATAGTTAAATTTGACAATGATGACAGAATGATGTCATATACATACCACTTCCGGTTCTGATTTTAACGATTTTCTGGGTGAATACAGCGCTGCCTGAATCGGGGATTTCCCGGTTCTGCAATGATCACGGCATCATGACGGAGGAGTAACATGGGCTTAGGATATAATCTTCACAGGGAATTTTCCGGATGGAAGACCTGGCAGGTCTTATGGATGGTGTTTTCGGTAGTGACCATTCTCGCCATCTCTCTTTACCAGGGGGAGAGTCTTATTGGCATTCTGGCGGCGGTTTCCGGGGTTATTTGCGTCATCCTCTGCGGTATGGGCCGGGTGTCCAGCTATATTTTCGGGACGGTAAACACGCTCCTTTACGCCTATATTGCCTATAAAGCCCGCTACTACGGCGATGTCATGCTGAACCTGCTCTATTACTTTCCCACCAATCTTCTGGGCTGGTACCTATGGAGCCGTAACCTGAATGACGCCGCCAATGCGGTCATCATGAAAAGAATGACCTTAAAGCAGGTATGCCGGCTCTTTCTCTTCTGCGTTGTTTCCGTTACCGCCTACGGCTTTTACCTGCAGCTTATCGGCGGCAATCTTCCCTTTGCGGACAGCATGACCACCGTGCTTTCGGTAATCGCCCAGATCCTCATGATTAAGAGATTTGCCGAGCAGTGGCTTATCTGGATAGCGGTGGATATCGTGTCGGTCATTATGTGGGTCATCGCGCTTTCCGGCGAGGGCGCCAGCATTGCCGTGCTTCTCATGTGGATCGTCTTTCTGGTGAATGCCGTTATTATGTTCGTTAACTGGCTCAGGCACTCCTCCCGGGTGGTTGGCCATGGTTAAGGGAACCGCATAACCCGGCGGCTTGCGGCTGAGTTCTGTTTACGTCTGAAGGAAATAACCATGACTGACAAAAAGACTGTATCTCCCTGCCAATCCTCCGGAATGATGCCGGAGGGAAAGGTTCCCGGAAATCCTGAGTCCCTGAATGCCGGGGGCAAGGAGATTGTTAATCATAACCAAAGCATTAACGCTGCCGTCATGAACACTGCGGGAATTAACGGCAAACGCTATGCCACGGGCATGTACGGGGGCTGCTTTAATCCCCTGCACCTGGGGCACCTGGAATGCATTATCCGGGCGGCCGGATTCTGCCGGGAGCTTTATATCGTGGTTTCCTATAGGGAGCATCCCTCTGATATCCCCCTGAGAGTGAAGATCCGCTGGCTGTATACCCTGACTAAGCATCTCGGTAATGTCCGCTTCATCCCGCTGCCCGACAAGGTTACCCGGAAGGAGGATTACACCCGGGATCTCTGGGAGGCGGATGCCCGCAAAGTCCGGGCGGAGATCGGAAAGCCTCTTAATGCGGTGTTCTGCGGCAGCGACTATGATGAAAACAGCTTCTGGCATGTCTGCTATCCCGAGGCGGAGCTTATGGTGTTTCCCCGGAGCCGCTACAGCTCCACTGCCATCAGAAACGATATCTATGGTCACTGGGACTGGATGCCCCGGGCGGTACGGTCATATTTTGTGAAGAAGGTGCTTATTATCGGCGGGGAATCCTCCGGAAAATCCACCCTTACCGTAAACCTTGCTAATTACTTCAATACGGTATATCTCGAAGAGACCGGCCGGGATCTTTCCATGCTGTCTGGCACTGACGCCTGGATGCTGGGGGAGGATTTCACCCGCATTCTCCTGGAGCATAAGGACAGGGAGATAAGACTTGCGGAGCAGGCCGACAAGGTGCTCTTTATTGACACTGACTGCCTCATCACCCGCTTCTTCCTGGATTTTCTCGGTGTTGGCGCTGGCGGCAGCGCGGCAGCAGAGGATACCGCCCGGAATCAGCGGCTTTCCGACGCCATTTCCGATCTGAACCGCTATGACCTCATTCTTTTTCTGGAGCCGGACGTGGAATGGGTGCAGGACGGAGACCGGAGCGAGGTGATTGCCGCCGATCGCCTGCGGTACAGCGAGATGATAAAGGAGCTTTACCGATCCCGCGGCTTCAGGTTTCAGGTGATTTCCGGAGACTACAACAGCCGGTTTGACAAGGCGGCAGCTCTGGTTAAGGATCTTCTCGCCTTAAACAGGAGCTATCCCGGATCTTCCGGAGGTGCGGCCCGTGGCCCGGCAGCAGAAACTCCGGAAGAGCAAAGAACTTTTTTTGAGGCCGGCGAATAAGCGGAGGACAGCCATGGCTTTTGACAGCGCCGCCTTTCTGGAGCAGGTACCGCATCAGAGCGGTGTGTACCGGATGTTCAGCAAGGACAATGTGATAATCTACATCGGAAAGGCCCGGGATCTTAAAAAGCGCCTTTCCTCTTATTTCCGGAAGGATCTTCCCAATATCAAGACCCGCAATCTGGTGGCCGCCATTCACCATATTGAATACACGGTGACGTTTTCCGAAACCGAAGCTCTGATCCTGGAGTGCAATCTCATCAAGGAATATCAGCCCAAATACAATATCCTCCTCCGGGATGACAAATCCTACCCCTATATTCTCATCACTGAGGAAAAGCATCCCCGCATTGCCTGCATCCGGGGCCGCAAGGATCAGAAGGGCCGCTATTACGGCCCCTTTCCCAGTCCCGGAGCCGTCAGGGAAGCTCTTCACCTTATGGAGGTGATTTTTCCGGTTCGGCAGTGCGAGGACAGTGTCTACCGGAGCCGTTCCCGGCCCTGTCTCAGCTGGCAGATAAAGCGCTGCATGGCTCCCTGCGTTCCCGGATACTGCACCGACGAGGAGTATCAGGAGCAGGTGAAAATGGCCCGCATGTTTCTGGAGGGGAGATGTCCGGAGATCATTAATAACCTGGCCGCCCGCATGCAGGCTCTGAGCGACAGTCTCGAATTTGAAAAGGCCGCTCTGGCCCGGGATCAGCTTCTGGCTCTCCGCAAGGTGCAGGAGCAGCAGGCGGTGAGCGGAGACATTGACCGCAACATGGATGTCATCGGTTCCGCCACGGGCTTTGGCATGGCCTGCGTTCATGTGCTTTTTATCCGGGGCGGCCGGATCTTAGGCACCCGGAGCTATTTTCCGGGACTGCGGGGCGGGGATTCCGAAGAAACGGAACGGGAGGAGGTGGTGCGGGCCTTCATGCTGCAGTTTTACCTTAATTCCAAAAGCGCCCGCACGGTTCCTGAAGAGATCGTTACCGAGTTCGCCGGGGAGGAACAGACGGAGTTTGAAAAGGCCATAGAGAGCATTGCCGGCTTTAAGGTGCGCATCACCGCAGATCCCGCCGGCGAAAGGGGGCGTTATCTAAGGCTCGCCACCGCCAATGCCGAGTCCTCCCTGAAGGCCCGGGCCGGACATGAGGAAACTCTCAGAAAGCGCACCGAGGCTCTGGAGGAGCTTCTGGGAGTTTCCGGGCTTTCCCGCATGGAGTGCTATGACATTTCCCATACCATGGGAGAAGCCGAGGTAGCCTCCTGCGTGGTATTCGGCCGGGACGGCCCGGAAACCTCCGAATACCGCCGCTACAATATCACCGGCATAACCCCGGGGGATGACTTCGCTGCCATGCATCAGGTGCTGACCCGAAGGCTTGGCAATCTGGAGCCCGGGAAGATCCCCGATATCATGTTTATCGACGGCGGCGCGGGACAGCTTTCTCAGGCGGAGGAGGCGGTGACCGCCGCCTTCCGGGATCGTGATGATGTTAAGCCCCCGCTCCTTATCGGGGTGGCCAAGGGCGAGGGCCGGAAGCCCGGACTGGAAACCCTGATCCGGGGCTACAGCCGGGAGGAGTATCACCTGACCCTGGACAATCCCGCTCTGCAGCTGGTGCTCCACATCAGGGATGAATCCCATCGCTTTGCCATTACCGGCCACCGCCGGAAACGGGAAAAGGCCCGGAATGTTTCCCGGCTTCAGGATATCCCGGGCATCGGAGAAAAGCGCCGGCAGAGCCTCCTGACCCATCTCGGGGGCATGAAGGAGGTCTTCGGGGCCAGCGCCGAGGAGATCAGCAAGGTGCCGGGCATTTCCCGGAAAATGGCTCAGGAGATCTACAGCTTTCTTCATGAATAGCTCTTTCCCGGTTTTGAAAATGACTGCCTCCGCCTAAATTTCGAGACACCTCCTTACGGCACCCCTGACAGTCTGTTCTTCATATTCCTGATCCCCCTTGTCAGCTCTGGCGTACTCAGAACGGGAGAAAAACGCCGAAAACACTCTTGGCAAAATCGATTCAGCTCAGCCTGAATAATGAGGGGCTGCCGCAAAAAAAAGGGCCGTTTCGGCCCTTCTTTCGTACTGTCAGACTTTCTTTCCTGTCACAAGCCTGACAGCCAGCTGCTAATCAGCAAGTTCCGCGTTTACCAGTTCAGGTATTGTACCCGGTCCGAAATACGCGCCTCTCCTGCCGATGTACTGATTGTTGTAAGGTCCGCTAGCAGATCCGCCGGCATTAGCCCCCCATTCCCAGCGTCTGTAATACGGGTCAGCGGTAATAGAGCCGTTCGCATCATATTCGGTCTTGGATGAACTGTGCCCGTCATAGATATAGGCCCAGGCCTCGACAACATCGTTGTAGCTAACCCCTTTATGAGCGTCATCCTCCGGAGCACGTCCCCTCTGTCCGAAGATGTCGGATCCCCAGCAGTACAGACGAGCGGACTCGCTTGCCTTTTCCGCCGGAGCGACAATGCACTTGGAGTGTTTGCCCATGGAAGGAGAGAACAGAAAGTCAGGCAGACGTTCGTAATTGGTCATGTAGTACGTATCACCCGACTGGTCAAGCCAGCTGCCGCTGACTCCGGGATAGGCGGATCCGTAACGGCTGTTGCCGGAATTCATTTCAAACAGCCATCCGTAAGGATTAGCTAAATGATACCGGCTTGCGGCGCTCGGGTCTGATATGACATAACCGTCAGTTCCAATCCCGGTTTTGGCAGACTTCTCATCCTCGAAGGATCCTTCGGAAATCAGAGGGAGGGAAATGAAAGCCAAATCAGTTCCTTCTGAAGTCCATACCGGAGTAAAACGCGAACCGCTGTCTATCTGGTTATTCTGATTGCCTACCCAGTACCACTGTTCAGCCACAGAATCTCCCACGGTGACATTGCGGGAAACGAACAGCGCCGAGTCATAAGCATCGATGCTGATCTTGCTTCCGGGATAAACCAGATTGTGGGAAACCACACCATAAAGATTCACGCTGAACTGACTTCCCACAGTGCCGTACTCATCAGGAATGCCCTCGCTGATAACTCCCACGCAGTCAGTGTATTTGCCATTGGAAGCGCACTCATTCAGGAAATCACCATACGCTTCATGTCTTTCCAGGAGATCTTCATGATTTACAAACGGAACGGGGAGATAATTCTGGTAGGCTGACTTCTCGTCTCCCACATATACCGGGTAATTGTAGCAATTTACGCCGGCATCGGTTTTGGTCGGATCAGAATCCCAGAATACGCAGCTTTCCGGATTTTCTCCTTTGAAAAAGGTATGCGTACCGACAAATTCCAGATACTTCGCATCCTGCAATGCCGTCACCGGAGCGCTGAACAGCGGATGGTAATCGCCGTCGCTGTCCAGAACATGGCGGTCTTTCAGGAACAGCCCTGCATTATGGTAGCCATCACTCAGAGTATGTCCGTCCTGAACCCAGTATTTCGCATATTTCTCAGCGATTTCCGGAGTCATATACTGACGCCAGTTGTGGGTAACCAGACCGTGAGAATCATTGCCCCAGCAGTATATGGTACTGTTATCCGTACCCTCCGAGGATGTCGTAGCGCAGAAAGCCCAGGCCCCGGCCGTTACACTCGTAACTGACTCAACCGTATCAGGGAACTTAACCTCCACAGGATAAGGAACAGCTTTCAGAGTGATAGGAAGCGCGTCGCCAAACTGATCGGTTATAGCAGCGAATGCAGAGGTCTCATCATCGTCAAGATCCTGTCCCAGCTGTTTGGACGTGTTGTCCCCCCAGCAGAGCAGCTTGGAAACCTGCTTGTATTCATTGCCGCTGCCGGCCACCGGAGGCTCCCTCAATACAGAAGCGCATACCGTGTTATTGGAGATTGCCAGATATTCGGCATTGTTCAGATATTCGCTGTCGCCGTTGCCGTTTTTAGCATTCAGAACCTGAACTGCGACTGGCTCAGCACCTGAGAATTCGCCGTTGCCCAGCTGCCCGTACTTGTTAGATCCCCAGCAGTAAACTTCGCCGCCGAAGGTCACAGCGCAGGCAAACTTGCTGCCGGTCTCCACGGACAGAACATTGTTCAGCGGAGCGCCGTCCTCTTTCCTGACGGTAACCATCTTCCAGCTATAAAGATCCTTAACAGATGCGCCGTCTTCATAGAGACTGCCTTCGGGATCCGTAAAGTACTTCGGATCGCCCAGGTTGCCCCAGGAGTTGTTGCCCCAGCAAAGCACCCGGCGGTTTTCATTAACGCCGCATCTGAAGTCTTCACCCCGGCCTGAAGACAGCTGCACGAAGGATTTCTCCATTACACTGCTGAGATTGGCCTGGTAATCGCTGAAACTGAAGCTGTCGTCCTCCTGGCTTTTATCAATGATTTCATCAGCAGCCACATCAAGGCGCTCATTGCTCAGCGTCAGTTCCTTCATGACTCCGTCAGCATTTAACCCGGAGCTTCCTTTCTTCAGATCCTTGGCAGATGATGGTGTCATGCCCATGCTGATGATGAGTTCGTCTGCCAGCAGGGCCTTGAGTTTATCTTTGCCAAGAGCCGCCGGAGTATCTGCTCCTCCCAGATAATCACTTTCGAGCACGCCTTTTTCAATACCAAGGTTTTTGGCAATCTGACCCATCAGCGCGCTGTATGCGTTCTTTGTCATTTCCTCGTCTCCCGCTGCTGTGTCGGCGAGGGTTGAGAAAGGTGTTATCCGGGATATGTATTCATCGCAGATCCCGGTTTCGCAGAGGACGCTCTTATCATTGTTCTTGTAGGTCTTCGGACTGTACATACGGGAAGTCAGTATCAGATCCTGCGTCAGAACAGATGCTGACCAGGGGAGATAACTTTTCGCGCCCTTGCCTGCGCTGGCGATCAGCCTTATGCCGCTCTTTGCGTTAAGCTTGTCCAGCATATCAGCGGAAATGGTGATTTCGGCATATCCCGTTGCATCGGTTTTCGCCGCAGGCTCATTGTCATCGCAGGCGCGGTTGTCGTTAAAATCAACGCATACATCCGCTCCTGCTACGTAACCGGCAAGCATCTGAACTGCCAGATTATCAGGCTCGGGTTCAGGCTCGGGCTCGG
>DFFT01000109.1:0-11015 GCA_002372325.1 Succinivibrionaceae bacterium UBA3769
GCCCGGGCTCTCATGCTGGACACCTTTAACACCTTCGGCGTGGATTCCCTGACGGGGCGTATCGCCGCGGTAATGCAGGGATCCACGGAAACCACCTTCTACGTGCTGGCGGTGTATTTCGGGTCAGTGGGCATCACCAAAGTCAGACATGCGGTGACCTGCGGCCTCATTGCGGACTTCACCGCCATGGTGGCCGCCATTATTGCGGGGATGCTGTTTTTCGGGTAAGGAACGGCAGAAATAATGAGCCCGGTCAGGAAACAGCTTCCCGGCCGGGCTTTTTTATGTCGGTTTTGCAAGAAGGCTTAGAAGAGCGGCGGCTTATAAGTCCGGATTTTCCGATGAAAGAGTATTGTGTCCTGAGCTGGGCTTCGGAAATCAGCCTCCGGGACAGCTGAAATCGGGGTTCGGTGCTCTCCCCCTTCTTCAGCTTTCCCTTCAGCCTTCCCTTTCCCTTCGGCCTTCCTCTCTTCCGCCTTGCATTTTCCGCCTTGCCTTCCGCAAAATCCCCCGCATTTGGTTGCTACAGCAAGGTCTCCAGCAAAGAGCGCATCCCGAAAAACAGCAGAATAACCGCTGCGGCCTGCAAAAGGGCCCAGCGGGCCGCCTTGCGGACGGAGCCCGGGGGAGCGCTGCTGTCCGCTTCAATAAGGCGAATCCTTTTCCGATAACGCCGCGCAACTGCCATAAGGAGCAGCACGGTCACAGTCAGGGCAATGCCCAGGGGCGGGTTATCCTTGGTCACAAACCAGAGCACATATAGCACCGCGCCCAGAAAAAGAGCCTTCATGACAATCTTGACACAGCCTTCTTCACCAGGCAGATAATCCAATAATTCAATCAATGGCAACATGTCTCATGCATCTCCATCCTGTATCCTTTATCCGGTCAGGCGCTCCGGCATCCTCACCCGGTATCCGTTCTCCGAAAGCTGAATAAGCGGCAAAGTTTCTCGATCCGGCGAGAAGGCCGGCCCCCTATGCGGACAGGCTTCAGGTTCCGGGAGCATGCCGCGCTTTCTCAAAAGATCTTTCCGGAGTATGCCAGAAACGTAAGAACTCCAACGACCAAAAGCACCAGAAGAATTACCGCAGCCTGAGCAGCGCAACCCAGTTCTTTCTTCTGCTCGGATTCATCGGGATCAGAGTATTCCTCTTCCTTGCCGGACTTCTTCATATGATCCCGCACGGCGGAAACCGCCAAAAGCAGAAATACCAGGCTCATGAAACCACCCGCCAGCGGGTGAAATTCAAAGCATAACATCAGAATAAACGCCAGAATGCCTAACACCGCCAGCGCCAGAATCCCCAGCAGAATGTAGCTGCCGCAGCCCGTCACCGCAGCATCAGCTAAAACATCAGGCATAGTACCCGTTCTCCACAAACGAAAGAAACGGCCAGGTTTTCTGTTCCGGCATCAGAGATCCCCCTGTAAAAGGGCAGCGGCATCCCCGGGAATCGCATAGGCATTCCTTATGCGGAACACGCTGTTACCGCCAGAATATGAAGGCTGCAACGCCCAGAAGAACCAGAATAACCACGGCCTCCATGACCGCCTTCAGTTCTTCATTATCCCGCTTGGATGCGGAGGAAGCTTGGGGCGCGGAGGGAGCAGAGTTTTCCTCCGGTACCCAGGTGCTGTTCTTCTTCAGCTTTTTGACGTACCGCACCACAAAAGCTCCCGCCACCAGCAATATCAGCGGCACGGAATGACCCACTGCCGGACTGACATCCAGAGCCGCCATCAGGAGAAACACCCCGACCACCAGAAACGCCAGCGCGATATAGCTGCTGCACCCCCACAGCGCAAGTTCCATCATAGCCTCCTCACTTCTGAAGCATTACTCTCCTGCCCCGCCCCGGATGCATCTTCCGGCAGACTCTCACCCCCAATCTCCCCCTCTCTAGGGAAGCTGAACATCCTCAAAGGTTCCTGGCGCCGCATTATGAGCGGTAATCAGGAGGAGGTTATCAGGAGGCGCTAATCAAGAAAGCGATCCCCGGTTTCCGCCACGTACATATCCCGGAGATCCGGTATGCCATGCCGGGGAAACTCGGCGCCGCTCGCACTTTGGGCCCTAACCTTCCGGGTGAGCCAGTCATAAAAACGCTGGGCATGCTTGCTGAGAGTCCGGGCGGGCTCCCTCCGGTTATACACCAGTCCGGCGACAATTCTCAAGTTCTTCCACTTGGCATAGAAGGGAAGCTTGAGCTTCAGCATAAAGCTCCGGGCATCCTCAATGACATAGCCTTCGATATGGGGGATTCCGGGATCAAGGCTTTCGGAAAGCTGCTTCCGGTACCAGCTCTGAAATTCCGCAAAGCTGGAAAGCGTCAGGGCATGGCGCTTTGCCGGAAGTCCGGCCCGGGCTGCCAGATCGCAGACCTCCTGATAGGAACGCCGGGCAAACTCCAGCTTGTTGTCAATAATGTCCAGAAGCACCAGGCGGTTTTCCGGATAGCGGATAATGTGGGGATCCCGCTTCACGTCAATGCACTCAAAAAGCAGCGTCGCCTGGTGCTGCTCCAGATATTCCCGGAGAACCTCCGGACGGGGACAGCATTCCTGCAAAAGATCCCGGAAATAGCCGGCAAAGGCAGATTCGGGATTGGACTTCGAGGTGGTGAAGAGCTTCCCGTCATACCACGACATCAGCCCCAGAAAGCCGTTTTCCTTCACATAAACCTCCGCCGGAAATTTCATGTTTTTTTCCAGCTCCGGCAGGCGGGTTTCCGGGCGTTCCCCGATATTGAAGAACTTCCGGTAACCTCGGGCGGCGATAATTCCGGAGACCACGTCAATAAAAAGCCCCCGGGCGGTAACAGTCTGCTCGTTCCAGATGCCCTTTTCAAAAGCCTTGTCTGAAAAGTTAAAGGAAGAGATATGGCCGAAATTCTTTTCGATAATGTAGCGGTTTCTCCGGAGATCCTGCACGAGATCCGGAACTCCCGTGGCCAGGGCCGGATTAAACACGGTGTTCTGGTATTCCCGCGGGGTAATGACGCCGTTCTGAGAGAGCTCCAGGGTACGGAGACAGCCGCCCTTTTCCACCAGGCCCTCCAGACAGAACACGTTGGAAAACATCCGGGCCGGAGAGTTACCGGTATTGCGGTGTCCGAAGACCTGCACGAAGTTCTCCGGCATGGTTTCATGCCAGACCTCTGCCACCTTCTGGTAGTCATCATGGACGCCCACCCCGTTTATCATGCCGGAGGCGGAAACGGCAATAAGCCCCAGAGGCGGCACTTTGGGAATCCCGCCGTGACAGACCAGAAACACCCTCCCGCCGTAGGAAAAGTACGCGCACTGCCGGAGACGGCGGCAGAACTGGCGAATGTCCTTTTTGGAAAGATCCTTTATTTGAGGCACCGTTTTAAAGGTGAACTCCCAGCCCCGGAATTCCTGATCCTCGGCATAGCTGCGGAGGCGGGGTTCGTGATTCCCCTCGATAAAAATGAAATTGGGGGTGGCGGTATGGGCAATGAAAAACTCCAGGGTCTCCCTGTTTTCCAGACCGCGATCCAGATAATCCCCGAGAAAAATATAGAGGTACCGGGGATTAATCTCTCCCAGAGCTTCCTTTAAGACCGTATAGCAGCCGTGGATATCCCCGATGATAATAATTTTCTCGTACTGGCTGTAATCCGCGGGATTGAGGGAAATAGCGCAGGTTTTGTTCATAAAAGCACCTTAAAACCATGAAAGCCTGATGACCAGACTGATTGACAGATCCGATGACAATAATTCCGATAACGGCAGATCCGACAGCAGCCAAAAACCGAATAAAGGAAAGAGCCGGATGACAGAAGGACCAAATAGCTGCTAATTCCGCTAGAGGGTAATCCTGTCGTTATGACTGAATACCTGAACCCAGCCGGGGAGCTTTGCCTTGATAAGCATGCTGTGCATGCGATCAATATCAGCCTCCGGCACCAGCCGCATTTCATCCCGGAGCCGGTTTCTTCTCTTGCATTCTTCCAGAGGCACATCTGAAAAGTCCGCCACCAGCGCCCGGTAACGGTATTCCCTTATGAGATCCCGGTAGCGCAGAAAATCCTCCTCCCGGACATGACAGGCATCCACCACCGTAAGATCCCCGTTCTTCATCCGTATGGCAAGAAGCTTGTCCAGAGCGGCAAACACCAGCTTGTTAACCCGCTGGGAAATCACGGACTGACCGCTGAGATTAAGAACCGGAGCGGAATAAAGAAGACGCAGACTGTCGGTTGACAGAGTGAAGGGTTCCAGGCCGTTCTCCCGAATCCAGCTGGATTTGCCGGAGCCTGGAAGGCCTCTCATGATAACCAGAATACGCATAGCAGATTTCCTGACAATTTGCTGACAATTACCTTTTCTGACAAGTGTCTTGCCGATAGCTTCCTGATCGCCGATAGCTTCCTGGTAAGAAGAGCAAGACAATCAAAGCCGAAGCTGATCGGAGGGATCTTTATTGTTCATGATAACGCCGGAAAACGCCAGTTCCCGTAAAAAACATTGCTAAACAGCCTGAGATCCCCGCAGTTAGATTCCCATAGATACGCTTATGGAGCCGCAGATTCTAAGCTCTCGCAATCCGGATTTTGCCAGAGGATGGGGGCAATTGCACCGGTTTTATGGGGAAGCCGGGGACAGGGTATCAGGAAAATCTGAGATGAGCCAAGGAACAGAATATCCGGTAAATAGCTAACAGGGACTCCATCGAGCCATTGTGATGTGCCTCCATAGTGCCACCCATTGTGCCATTGCATTGTGCCTCCATTGTGCCTCCATTGTGCCTCCATTGTGCCATTGCATTGTGCCTCCATTGTGCCCATTGCATTGTGCCTCCATTGGCCTCCATTGGCCTCCATTGTGCCACCATTGTGCCACCCATTGTGCCACCCATTGTGCCACCAATTGTGCCACCATTGTGCCACCATTGTGCCACCATTGTGCCACCATTGTGCCACCATTGTGCCACCATTGTGCCATTTAATGATGTAGAATTGCCAAAGGCGGCATAAAATGGAATTCCGCAACAGAGCAATGGCATTGGTGTCTTTTTATGGCTGCACAGGTCGAAATATTTGCATTGATTGCTTGATTTGTTACCGCATTTATTGGGATAATCCAAAGTTACATATTTAATTGATAATTATATGAGATATTGTTAAGAGTGTTTTTATGGCAGAAAATCAAAACATCGAATATAAGGAATCCTGGCGGGATGAATACCTAAAGTGGGTGTGCGGCTTTGCCAATGCCCAAGGCGGAATCATATATGTCGGCATTGATGATGCCGGTAAAGTTGTCGGTGTGCAGAATGTTAAAAAGCTGATGGAAGATATCCCGAATAAGATCCGATCAGGACTCGGTATTGTCGCCGATGTAAATAAACTAAGCAAGGACGGGAAAGACTATTTGGCAGTCAAGGTAAAGCCAAGTGCTTTCCCTATCAGTTATCACGGAGAATTCCATTATCGGAGCGGAGCGACCAAACAGCAGCTGACAGGAATAGCGCTGTCAGAGTTTATCATGCAGAAAACCGGTGTCAGATGGGAAGATGTCACTGTGGATAATATTACTGTAGATGATCTGGATGATGAGAGTTTCAAGATTTTCCGCAGAGAGGCATTAAGCAAAAAACGCATGACAGAAACAGAATTGAATATCTCCAACGAAGAACTTCTTCAGAAGTTGCATCTGATGACGAATGGAAAACTGAAGAGATCGGCTGTGTTGCTATTTTACAGGGATCCTGAGGTTATACAGAACGGAAGTATTGTAAAAGTCGGGAAGTTCGATGAGAGAGGCAGGGTTGTCTATCATACTGATCTCGAAGAATCGCTGATTGTCAATGCCAATAAGGTAATCGATCTTATTTATCAGATGTATCTGAAAGCGAAGATCAGTTATGAGCACGATATACGTGTTGAGGAATATCCATTTGCCAGGGAGGCAATTCGTGAAGCCGTCTACAATGCCATAGCGCACAACTGCTATATGTACGGCTCACCGATCCAGATACGAGTCATGGACGATGCTATTACCATAAGTAACAGCTGCATTCTGCCGGAAGGATGGACGGTAAATACGCTGATGCAACCTCATGAATCCAAGCCTTACAATCCGGATATCGCCAAAGTTTTTTATCTTGCCGGTTATATTGAGAACTGGGGACAAGGTATCCAAAAGATCTGTGATGAGTGCAGGGGGATCGGAGCAGATCTTCCAGTGTATGAACTGATAGGAACGACATTGCGGATTCGATTCAAGGCACTGGAAAATGCTCTTATAAATGAGTCTAAGACTTCAAAAAGCCAAAACGATGTTTTGGCTGATACAGTAGCAGAAACCCTGAAAAAGAATCCTAAAATCACACAGAAAGAATTAGTCGAGCAGTTTGATATTTCTCGCCGTACATTACAAAGGAAGTTGAATGAATTGAAAGAGAAAGGCAAAATAATCCGTAAAGGTGGCATGCGATATGGTTACTGGGAAGTAAAATGAGGGGATACGGGCTCATTTCATAGGTGTGGATTAGGGATGTCCTCCGATCCGTTATTATCAGATTCAATCCGTAAGATGCTTAAATTCATTCTGAGTGATTTTAGAAACATTTACATCTGTCGAAATCAGAGCCTTATCGATCCAACTATCCTTTACAACAGAGCGATATCTTCACACTGTGATTACTAACTTGGTGATTAACACTTGTGAGTAAGCAGTTTAAATTTCATCAGCTAAAAAAAGAGCCCTCCCGAAGGAAAGCCCTTTTCAAAAAGCGAGTTCTTAATTCATCTCAGGATCTGAGATCCTGAGCCAGATCCAGCGCAATGTGCTGCGCCTCCAGAAGCAGGGTATCCCGCCCCTTGAAATCTGAGGGCAGATCATCCAGGCTTTTTACCGGCGGCTTCCCCAGAGATTCCAGATACTCGTTGGTATCCTTCAGGGCTTCGGCCTTGTCCTTCTCCTGCTCGGCCTTGCGGATATCGTAATTAAGGCTGATGGAATTATCCTTGCGCTTCTTCCGATAGGTCTCATAGTCATTGGCCAGCTTGGCATAGTAGGGATCGTCTTTAACCCGGGCATCATGCTTCTTTTTAAGATCCGGGATATAGGGGCCGAGATCTCCCACCTTGCTGTACTTGGCCGGCTTTATCTGATCCCAGGGCAGAGCATTAGGCTCGTTGTTCTCGCCGAAATCAGCATAGTCGCTGAAGGACGGGAAGGCGATATCGGGTACCACGCCCCGGAGCTGGGTGCTCTGTCCGCTGATGCGGTAGAACTTGGCAATGGTGTAGTGAATGCTGCCCAGAGGCTTCTCGTAGAAGTCGTAAATGCGATCCAGAGGCCGGCTCTGCTGCACGGTGCCCTTGCCGAAGGTGGTATCCCCCACAATCACCGCCCGGCCGGTATCCTGAAGCACTCCCGCAAAAATCTCCGACGAAGAGGCGGAAAGACGGTTAGTCAGCACCACCAGAGGGCCGTCATATACCGACACATTGTCATCATCGCGGTTCAGGGAAACATACCCCACCGCATCCCGCACCTGCACCACGGGGCCGGACTTGAAGAAAAGGCCGCTGGAATCGATTGCTTCAGGAAGAGAGCCGCCGCCGTTATAGCGGAGATCCACCACCAGAGCTTCGATATTGTCCTTCTTCATCTTTTCGATTTCCTTCTTCATGTCCTTGGCCAGGCCCATGTAGAAGCTCTTCACGGTGAGCACGCCCACCTTATGACCGTCAATGGTGTTCACCGCGCCCTTGGCCGCGCTGTCCTCAAGATGAATGCGATCCCGGATAATGTCCACGGTGAAGAAGGAAGCGCTGGCGCCGTCCCCTCTCATGATCTGCAAAGTGACCTTGGATCCCTTGGGGCCCTTTACCATGGGCACAATGTCGGTAAGCAGCATGCCCACCACATCCACCATTTCCTCGGGCTTGCCGTTCTTGCCGTGCTGCTGCACTCCGACGATCCTGTCCTTGGGCTTCAGGCGGCCGCTCTTTTCCGAAGGAGAGCCCGGCACAATGGAGACGATTTCGCAGTACTCGTCCTTGCTGGTGAGCACGGCGCCGATGCCTTCCATTTCCAGACTCATGGAGCTGTCAAAGCTGGCGGTGTCATCCGGAGAAAGATAGCTGGTATGAGGATCAATGGCATTGGCAAAGGCATTTTCAAAGGCGCTGAAGGCATCCTCGTTCTTGGTCTTGACGATGTTTCTGAGAATGCTGGTGTAGCGCTTGGTCAGGTTCTTGCGGATGCGCTCTTCTGAAAACCCCGAAAGCCGGAGATTGAGATAATCGCTTCTGACCACCTGCCGCCAGTACTTCCGGAGCTCCTCGATATTCTTGCGGTACGGGAGCTTGCTGGTATCCACCGTGACGGTTTCATTGCCTGAAAAGTCAAAGCTGTCTGTCTTCAGCACCTCAAGATAGTAGGAATACTTCTCGAAGCGCCGCTTCATGTAGGCCTTGTACAGCTCGTAGGGATAGTCCAGCCGGCAGCTGTCCAAGGCCATGAAAAGGCGCTTCCGGTCATTCTTGAAGCCCTGGATTTCGGACTCGGTGAACAGAGTGCGGTAGCGATCCAGATTGTAGAAATACATGTCATAGACCTGATCCACAAAGCTGTCGTCCAGTCTCACGCCCTTGTAGTGGGAACGCAGAAAATACCCGCGCACCCGGGAACAGGAGGTGTCCTGGCGGGCTTCCGGCTTCAGAGACGGAATATCGCTTTCAGAGGGGATCCGGGTCTGAGCATAGCCGGTTCCCATCAGGGAGGCGCTCAGAATCACGGCCAGAGCAACTTTATTCAGCAACATACTAACCTCTATTTTGCAAACAGAGACATTAAGATAATGAAATGCGAAAACCCGGTACATATCTTCACATATCGAATTTTCGCACAATTAATAATTAAAACAGCGGAAGCCGGGGCTTACTTCTGTCCGATCTGATCACCGGACACCTTCACTACCATGCCCATGGACAGCTCCACGGTAACCTTGTCCCGCACTACTTCTCTCACCGTGGCAGGCACCGAACCGCTTCCCCAGAGCACCCGCACCTCAAGACCCGGAACAATCTGCTCCTGAGTCAGGGGAGCGAACTCCTCCCGAGGCCGGGATCCCAAAGGCTTTTCATCATCTGCCGGCTTTGCGGGAGCCCCTTCCGGACGGAAGGATTTTCTGGGAGCGCGATCGCCGCCGGAATTGCGGTCGTTTCGGTCACCTCTGGGGTGTCTGCCGTTTCTGTCATTACGGTCATTCCGATCGCCGCGGCTGCGGAACCTTCTTTCGCCGCCGGTCTTGTCGCCGTCATTTCTTCTGCGGATGCGATTCTGCTCGCCGTCGCCGCTCTGCTCCCCGGCGCCCTCTGCGGCATTTTCAGCATTCTCGGCACTCTTTTTCCGGAAGAAGGGGCGGCGGTTCTTCTTTCTTTCCGCCAGCACCGCCTCGTAGCGGGCCCGGGATTCCTGATATTCCTTCGCTGCGTAATCCGCATGCTCCTGGGAAACCACATCAACTTCATTGCCGTCAATATCGATGCGGGGAGCTCCGGCCTTCACGCATTCCAGGTAGCTCCAGCGGGTGGTGTAAACCCGGAGAGCGGCCCGGATCCTGCTTTTGGAAAACTCCGGATCAATGGCGGCAATTCTTTCCACCAGGTCATTGAAGATGCCGATTCTGAGAGGACGGGGAGAAGCATCCTCCCGGCCTTCCTTAATAAAGCTCACCGGGAAATGCTCGCACAGAAAATCAACATCGCTGCGCACCTTGGCAATCTTTTCAGCCTTTCTGACCCTGGCTTCGGCCTCTAACCGCCGGGCCTTCTCCTCCGGGGTTTCCGGAGCTTTGGCATTCGCTTCCTCCGAAATAGCGGCTTCTCCGGCAGCTTCCGGAGCTGCGGCTTCGGCAGCCTCGGACTCATTGTCAGCCGGGGCGGCGGAATTCTCTGTATGAACCGGGGATACGGTGTTGTTGCTGTCCTTATCGGTTATCTCGGTATTTTCCATAATCTGTAATCAACTGTCTAAAAACTGCCGGCGGCAGCTCTGCAATAATATCTTTACCGGAAGACCCGCGGGTTCCGGATACAGGAGCCGGACTCCTTAAAATGCGAGCCCCTCCCGTTCAGCGTGAAATAATACCATAAAATCCCTGATTGGGTTAACTGCCCCGGCATTTTTTAACAATTGTCACAGCCCCGCGCTTTGCGGCGCCGGCAGTATGATAGAATTTTACGCCGGAATCACTGCCGGAAAGGATCCCCGCCGCCCGGAAACCGAAGCACCCTCAGCGCCGGGGAATCATCTTTGCGATGCGGCAGGGAATTAATTAAGACAGGTAATCAGAAAATGACAGAACACAGCTGCAAAGACGGCAGCCACGGCAGCTTTAAGCCGGCCCGCAAAATCATCAGCATCAAAGCCCGTTTCCCGCTTATAGTCGATCAGCGCATGCGGGACAGCGTGACCTTTTCGGGCATCACCGAGCTGGGAACCCTGCTGGCCGCCAGCGAGCAGTACCTTTATCTGTTCTGCGAGGATCCGGCATTTACGGAAACCGTCAGAAAACACGCTCCGGAATACTCCGGACTCCGCATTCATCTTCTGGCTCCGGCGGAAGAGGCTTCCGGAGAGTCAGGGGGGGCTCCGGCCTATGCCCTGTGGCATTTTGCGGCGGGGGAGGAAAAGCGGGATCCCGCCCTTTACACCCCCGGGAAGGATATTCTGGAAACCTGGCGGGATCCTCTGCTTCTGGATCGCTTCTGCGATCTTCTGGAGGAAAACACCCTGAAATTCATCCCCCTTCCCGTGGCCGGCATGCTGATTCTGAGATCCATCGCCACCGTGTTCCCCTATGACACCTATCTCGGCCGGCATTATCTCTCCCAGTACATCGCCGCCCGGAACGCCCTCTCTCCCGATGACCGGGATCTCCTTATTGATATCAAGGAAAAGGGGCTTCCCCGCATCGACGATGCCTACAGCGACAATGTGCTCCGCTTCCTGAAAATCGAGAGAAAGCT
>DFFT01000109.1:11122-14618 GCA_002372325.1 Succinivibrionaceae bacterium UBA3769
CCTTCTCTCTCTTTCTCCTTCAGATCCTCCCGCAAGCCGGCTCTGCCGCCGGCTTGCGGCCTCCGGAATTCCGGTTTTCACGGAGAGCCCCGGGATGCCGACTCCCGCAAATGTGATAGAATCATAGCGGCAGGACTCCGGACAACTCCCGGATAAAGCCTTCCTTTGAGATTGCCTTTGCGCATTAAAGAATCACCCCGCCGGCAGAGAAACTGTGATTTCCCGGGACAGGCGGGGCCGGAATCATATCAGGAGAGAACAGATTATGGGAATTATGGACGACGATGATACCGGCGCGGATAACGCCGGGGGCATTTTCGGGAGCGCGAGCTCTTCCGGCATCTTCGGGGCGGCGGAAGCTCCCCGCAAAACCGTCTCCAGGGAGGAAATCATCCGCCTGGCCAATGAAATGATAAAGAAGGACTGGGAATACATGGACGGCATGGAGGTTACCTCCGCCATCCAGCGGGACGCCGCCATTGTGCTCCGGGGGGAATTCTTTCTGGACGATGAGGGCCTCCCCACCCCGAAGACCAATGCGGTATTCAACATGTTTCACCGGGTTTCCGTGGAGCTGTCCCGGAAGTACCGCATTGATGAAAACACCTGACTCAAGGAGAGGAGCGTCCCATGAACACCCCTGACACCCCGGATCAGAGCTTCCCTCTGGGAGTCATTGAAGGCATGTACGGCGCCTTCTGGACTCCGGAGGATCGCCTGAGCTTCATTCCCTGGCTGAAAAGCCGCGGCTATGACTTCTACATTTATGCTCCCAAGGGAGATGCCTGTCTCCGCCGTCTCTGGTTCCGGGAATTCTCCGGAGAGTATCTGGAGGGGCTGGCGGTTCTGGCCGAGGCCGCCCGGAAGCAGGGACTTTCCTTTGGCATCGGCTTCACTCCTCTTAATGCCGTTTCCCTGGGGGCGGATGCTCCCAGAGGGGATTTTCCGGAGGGAGAGGCGGCCATGCTTCACAGGGTGGCGGCCCGGGTAAGGGATCTCACAGACCGGGTAAAGCCTGATATCATGGCCGTGCTTTTTGATGACCTTAAGATTGACTCCCGTGCGGCCGGGAAAGCCCAGAACCGCATCCTTAAATGCATTCTGGACGAGCTTCCCGAAAGCACGCGCCTTATCACCTGCCCCAGCTTCTACAGTCTGGATCCCATTCTGGAAAAGATCTTCGGAGAAATGCCCCCGGGGTACTTCGAGGACTTTGCCCGGGATCTCCCCGAAAGAGCGGATATCTTCTGGACCGGGGATCGGGTCATGAGCTCCGGATATCCTCTGGCTTCTCTCGAAAAGGCCCGGGAGATTATCGGGAGAAAGCCCTTTATCTGGGATAACTACCCGGTAAACGACGGCCGGAAATCCTCGGGGCATCTTTATCTGGCCCCGCCGGACAGCCGGGAATTCCTGCCGGAGGGAGCCCGGGGCATCGCGGTAAATCCCATGAAGGAGCACTGGCTCTCCCGGATCCCCCTCTCTCTTGTTCCGGAGATCCTGCGGGCCCGGGCTCCTGTAACGGCAGAAGACAAAACCCGGCTCCTTAAACAAGCCCTCCTCCGGGAAACCTCTCCGGAATTTACCGACTTTATGCTCCGGGAATGCCCGGACTTCAGCGTCAGGGATCGGGAGGAGTTTGCCGCCGATGAGCTGGAAAACTTCGCCCGGAAAACCCCGGAGCTTTCCGGAGTTCCGGGGATTATCCGGGATCTCCGGGACTTTTTCCGGGGCCGCTACATCTTTGACGAGACCTGTCTCACCGGCTGAGACGAAAACGGGAGCCCGGTTTTAGGAAGCGCCGAAGGCCCGCAAGGAATCCGGGCGGCCCAGACTCCCTTAAGTCCCCCGACCGGATTCCCTTCTTTGTGAAAAGCATCAGAATTTTATCAGGCGAGTCCCCCGGAGACCGGCTGAAAAAATCTATAATGTCCTGAGACGGCAAAGCTGCGAAAGCGGCGGCCCCGCTCTCTGAAGCAGCGCCCGGAAGCAGATTGCTCCGGACAGGAGACTCAAGAATGACCCTGACCCATATTTTCTATATTTCAGTTCCGCTGACCCTGACCATGATTGTGTGCCTTACCTGCTATCTCAAGCATGTCAAAAGCAAGTCTCAGGGACTTGAAGCAGCATGCATGAGTCTCCTGTCCCAGATCTTCGCGCTCTTCAAAAGAAAATACGCCATGATCCCCCGGCTCAACGAAAAGATCCGGGAATACGCCTCCGGAGAAAACGACCTTTTGAAGGAAATCGACAAGGAAGCCACCCTGGCAGGAGTGGCGACGGAGAACCTGAAAAGAAACTGCCGCGCCCCCGGAGCCTTCAGCGAGCTCCGGAACCGGGAAAACACCATCTTTCTCCGCATGACCGCCCTCCGGGATCGTCTCAGACGTTATCCCGCCCTCCTGAACACCGCCTCCTACCGGGAAATATCAGAGGAGCTCAAGGCTCAGGACAGCAAAATCGACTTCAATATCCGGCAGTACAATGACGCCGCCCGGGAATTCAACGGCTACTGTCACCGCGGGCTCATCCGGCGCCTGATCTTAAAGCTTCTGGGAGTAAGCCCCGAGGCTCCCCTCATTGAAAATCTTCTCCCCGCGCTCCCGGAAGAAGATCATAAGGAATCCCAGGCAGCTAATACCGCGGATAACGAAGGCAAGTCCGCCGCCCCCGCTTCGGAAAAATAATCCGCTGTCCCGAGGATAATTCCGCGTTCCGGGAAATCGCCTGTTCCGGTTTTCCCGTTCTCCGTCTCCCTTTGCCCGCCTGAGCTTTATCAGCCATTCTCATTCGTTCCGTCAATTCCCGCATTCCCGCTTTAATTCTCAGTCTGCCGCTGCTGTCAGAAAAGAGGGGCTCCGGATCTCCCGCCTGCGGTTCCGGAAACGGCAGCGGCGGGCTTTTCCCGGACTCTTGCTGAGATTCTTAGGTATCCCGCAGAACCAGAGGTTCTCCGGAAGATCTTCTCATACGGCTATTTCGCGTCCTTAAGGAAACTCCGGGGAAGATGCCCTGCCTCCCAGCCAGCGCCATAATTGAGAACCGAAGAGGTTCCTTTGCGCTTTTCTCGTCAGAACGCTTTTTTGCAAATCAGTTTTCACAGGTCTAGAAAATCTGCCGCATCAGTTCGGCATAGGCATAGTTACTGTCATGCATATATTGAGAACAAAGAAAGTATTAAATTTGGCGATTTTTCTCTTTACAAATGCTTAAGCTCCCATATAACAAGCTTCGGTTTTAACAGCACAAGAGGTAACAGTGTGAAGAAAACAGTAAGAAAGTCGGCTAGAAAGCCGAAAAAGCAGGCTGCTCCTAAAAAGTCAGGCGACTTTGTAATCAAATCGAGACACGAAGAGTATAAAATGTACGCAAAAGTAAACTTTTACGATACTGTTTTTAAACTCTTTTTCAAGGTCGATGAGAATGTAAGAAAGCTTTATGAATCACTGACCAGCAGGGAGACCAGGATTGAAGACATTGAAAGGATTACTCT
>DFFT01000185.1 GCA_002372325.1 Succinivibrionaceae bacterium UBA3769
TCAAAAGGATGCGGAAGGGATTTTCACAGAAGGCCGCCATGAAGAAGGCTCTGGATCAGCTCAGAACTCACGATTATGGAGTAACCCCGGAAGACATCAAGCTTATTCAGGTCGGCATGGTGATATCCCCGGCGCAGAAAAAGCTGGTGGAATACCAGATTCTGGATGAATAGGCTTGGTTCCGGATTCTGAGGAGAGTTCTGCACTGTCCGGCGGCATTATTCTGACATCTGTTTCCCGCCTGCTGCCGTGGTGAGGAAACGCGCCTTAAAGATGCTCCCCGGAGAGTTGCGGGATTTAGCAAACTCTGGGATATCAGGAGTTTTGACAGCATGTCCCGCAGCCCCCTCGTCCCTGAAAAACTGAAGCGGTATTTTTATCAGGGGCTCTGGCGTTTTCTTCCCGGCAAAAATCATTCATCCATCTCCGGCAGTGCCGCCATCTTGTCCCTTCCGCTGTCTCCCGCCATCTCCTGAAATTTTCATCCGGTGTCTTCATCTTCGTTTTCGGCGCTTTTCCGGTTCATCCGGAGTTTTCCGCTCAGGAAAACTCCGGAAAATCAGGAGCTTATCTTTCGCGCTATCGCCGTAATTCATATAAAAAGTGAATTTGTATAGAAAGGTATCTCCAAAATTATTGACATCGGTATCAAAAAAGCTATGAGTTGTTTTACGGTACAGGGCCTTTGTAAATAAAATTGCCATTAGGATTAACCGGATAATTCCCGGGAGCGCCGGGGGTTCCGGCGGCTTATGAGAAGACCGACAGCTTACGGGAGACCGGCAGATCAGGAGATGCCGGTATCAAGAGGAGAACATGATATGAGCGGACCAAAGGACAGCAGAATTTCCCTGGAGGAGAGACGCCGGCGGGAGCTGGAGCGCAAGAGACGGGAAGAGCTGGAGCGCAAGAGACGCGAAGAGGAAAGAAAACGCCTGATGGAGGAGGCCCGCAAAAAACGAGTGCGGGATCTCAAGGACAGCATCAATTCCAGTTCCCGGGGGCTGGAGGTGGCTCTGAACAGCGGCCGGGAACAGATTCAGGGACTTAAGGAAAAAATTGACGAGTTCGGCATTGCTCCCACTCAGGAGTACCGGAAATTCACCGGAGACGTGGAAGCCGTGGCGCAGGAGATCGTGGCCGCGCGCTCCCGGGATTGCAATACGGAGAATGAACAGACCCTCAAGGATATTCTGGCGGATTTTCAGAAGGTGGCCGATCGCTTCCGGGTGGTCATGGACGGAGTGCCCCGGGTGGCTAAAAGCATTTCCGCTGCCTATACCGAAAAGCTGACCTCCGAGATCGCCGATCTTTCCAAGCAGCTGGCCGAAGAGGAACGGCAGCGGCGGGATAAGGAACAGCAGGAGAAGATCCGGAAGGCTGCGGAGGAGGAGCAGAAGCGGCAGGAAAAGCTTCATGAGGCCCGGAAGGCCGCCGAGGCGGAAATTGCCCGCATGGAGGAGTCTTTCAGAAAAACCGTGTGCGGCCGGGTGCCCACCTCGGAGATCCAGGACGAGATCGATGCTCTGGAGAACGCTCTTCACGCCGCGGAGAAGGGCAATCATAATGCCGAGTACTTAAGGAGCTTTGCCGCTATCAGTCTGGAGCCCCGGCTTAAGGAGCTCAACCGCAAGCTTGCCGATTACGAAAACCTCCGGGAGGAATACGGCGCTCTCAGCGATGAGTATCTCGCCATCTGCCGGGAAGCCGGCGTGCCTCCCAAGACCTTCCCGGTAACCCGTTCCTCCCTGACTTTTCTGAAAGCGGAGATCGATGTTATTCATCAGACTCTGGCCAAGCGGGATGCCGAAAGGTATATCAGCGCTGCCATTAACGAGGTTATGGCGGAGATGGGCTATCGTCTTATCGGGGGGCTCAAAGACCGGCCGGCCGGCATTGTGAAAAGCGGCCTTTACCGCTTTAACGAAGGCGCGGCGGTGAGCGTCACCTACGATTCCAACGGCGACATGTGCATGGAGCTGGGCGCTTTGGACACCGAGCCCCGGGATCCGGATCCCGCGGAATCCGAGAGACTCCGGCAGGATATGGAAAGCTTCTGCTCCGGCTACCGGAAGATCCGGGAGAAGCTGGCGGAAAAGGGCCTGGTGCTGAGCCGCGGGTGCGAGCTTCCTCCTGATGCGGAATATGCCCAGGTGTTCAATATCTATGATTACGAATGCACCCGGGAGGATATCCAGGAGGTGGAGAACATCCGCAGAGAGGCTCTCACCACAACTGCCCCGGCTCAGGAGCAAATGCATTTCCCCCTGGAAGACAACTGAAGCTCTCGCAGCGGAACGGGCATGATGCGGCAGCCGGGCAAAAATGACGCGTAAATCGAAGCAGGAATTATGAATGTGACAAGGAGATGCAATAATCCATGGCCAGAGTAAAGATTTGTCCCAAATGCGGCGCCGAGAATTCCCCCGGCAGCGCCTCTTGCATTAACGAAAACTGCGGCTGGGATCTTTCCAACGTTAAATCTGTGGACAAGGAGGCTAAGCCGGCCCCGGATCCGAAGAATCCCGCCGGGGATGCTCCTTCGGAGGATAACGCTATCCCCCCGGGAATGGCTTACGCGAGGATCTGCCCGAAGTGCGGCCACGTTAACGGCCCCATGATCAAGCAGTGCGCTGCCTGTCATGAGAACATCAAGTTTCTGAAGAAGACTCTGGTGGATAAAAGCCAGCTTCAGGGAGCTTCCGGAGCTCCTGCCCCGGAGCCCGCCGCCCCGAAGCCGGTGAATAAGGTTATCGCCTCTCTTAACGCTCCGGACGGGAGGTGCATTCTTAAAATTGACACCCTGCATCCCATTACCGTTATCGGCCGGGAGCATGCCATGGCGGACTATCTGGCTTCCCGGGATTACACCAGCCGTTTTCATGCGGAGATCCATGTCATGGGAGACCGTCTCGCTCTCGCTGATAAAGGCAGAAACGGCACCTATATCAATAATGTGAGGATGTCTCCCGGTTCCACCGAAGTGCTGAAGGACGGGGATAAGGTATCCATGGGGGATCGCTGGCCGGATGACTGGACAAAGTCCCAGGCGGGCTGCTTTATCGTTGCCTATGAGACCGGGGCCTGAACCCATGTATGTAGCCCGGCTTCTCTATCCTCTCAGGGTGCTGGGCCCCGGGAAGCGCGTGGGCATCTGGTTTGCCGGCTGCAGCCGGGGCTGCCCGGGCTGCAGCAACCCCGAGCTCTGGAAGCAGGATCCCCGGTATCTGGTTTCCGGGGACACGGTGCTCAAAATGATAAACGCCATCAGAGAGACCCGGGGCGCCGGGAGCATTGACGGCTTTACCCTTACCGGAGGCGATCCCTTTGAGCAGCCGGAGGCCTTAAGGGAGCTTCTGCCCCGGCTCCGGGAGATCTCGGCGGACATTTTGGCCTACAGCGGCTTTCGGCTGCGGGAGCTCCGGAACCGGGGCTGCCGGGACATTCTTGACCAGCTTGCCGTGGTTATTGACGGCCCCTATGTGGAGTCCCGGAATACCAACTGCTTTCTCCGGGGATCGGACAATCAGGAGATCCATATCCTGAACGCCGCTCTTGAGGAACGTTACCGGGAATACCTTAAAAACGGGCGCAACGAGGTGCAGAATTTCAGAACCCGGGACGGCTTTATCTCCGCGGGCATTCATCGTCCGGAGTACCCCCGGGAGCTCCGGGAGGCTCTTCTGGCCAAAGGGGTAACCATCGGCGGGGAGACCTGCGGGGATCTGACCGCGCCGGAACACACGCAGAATCAGCATTAAGGACTAATTTGCCATGGAAAACACGAAACAGACTTTTGACGGCCCTAAGTGGCATCGGGAGCTCGGGATCTTTAACCGCATCAAGCCCCTTATTATTCTGGAGGGGAACATTCTGGACAAGTATGTTTACCCGGAAGAGAATGATTATGCCTCCAAGGGGGAGATTCTGGACTTAAATTCCTATCTTTATGCCTTCTACAAGAACCTGGGCTATCAGCATGTGATTTTTTACAGTCATATCCGGGGGTTTTTCACGGACGCCAATGACTGCGAAAACGCCATGGACGAATTCGGGAAGCTGGTGAATCAGAATGTGGAGACTCAGGGCCTTAATAAATTTATTCCGGCTCAGTTCACCGGAAGATCTCCCTCCGCTCCGGACGTCGTCAGCATGGCTCTGGAGCAGGAGGTGGAATCGGCGGTGATCATCATGGATTTCGTTTCCCGCTACATTGTGGCCCCTAATTCCATGCAGCAGCCGGACGTGCTCAGCTTTACCAAGCTCCAGGAGTCCGCTCTCCGGGGCAAGGACGTGGAGGTCGCAAACGGCGTCCGTCTTAAGAATTCCCTGGTGCTTCTGGTGAACAAGGTTAATGACCTTCCCAGCTGGCTTTTTCTGGATAATCCTTCCGCCAAGACCATCACCATCAGCACTCCCGGCAAGGATGAACGCTTTAATTTCATTGATACGCAGTTTCGCTCCTTCTTTGCTCCGGATATTTACCAGGAAGACATGGCGGCCTATCAGGGCGAGTCCGGACAGGATGCCATTTATAAGCTGAAGCAGCGCTTTACCGGTCTTACCGCGGGGTTTTCGTACACGGCCCTTAACGGCCTTTCCCTCCTGTCCAGAAAGCAGCGGTTCCGCGTTCCGGATCTTTGCAAGGTGGTGGATCTTTACCGCTTCGGCATTACGGACAATCCCTGGCAGACTCTGAAGCATGATGATTTTGCCCATGCCGAGGCGGATTTCCGGAAACGGGTGAAGGGGCAGGATCTGGCCCTTACCAGAACTCTGGATGTCATAAAGAGAGCCATTGTGGGCATGGACGGCCTCCAGCACTCTTCTCATACCAAGCCCAAGGGAGTGCTGTTTTTTGCGGGGCCCACCGGTACCGGCAAGACCGAAACCGCCAAAACCTTGGCGCAGAAGCTGTTCGGGGACGAAAGCCGCTGCATCCGGTTTGACATGAGCGAATTCGGGCAGTCCCACAGCGATCAGAGGCTTCTGGGCGCGCCTCCGGGATACGTGGGATACGAAGCCGGCGGTCAGCTTACCAACGCCGTCCGGGATAACCCGTTCTCCATTCTGCTCTTTGATGAAATTGAAAAGGCGCATCCCACCATTCTGGACAAGTTCCTGCAGATCCTGGAGGACGGCCGCCTCACCGACGGGCAGGGGAATACGGTGTACTTTTCAGAAAGCGTGATTATCTTCACCAGCAATCTGGGCATCTATGTTCCGGACAGGGAGGGCGGCCGCAAGAAGAATGTTACTCCCGAGGATTCTTACGAGGACGTCCAGAAGAAGGTGCGGGCCGCTATTGAAAATCACTTCAAGTTTACCCTGAACCGTCCGGAGATCCTGAACCGCATCGGCGAAAACATCGTGGTCTTTGATTTCATAAGACCGGATGTGGCCGCGGATATTCTGGCTTCTCTTCTGGAGCGCATCTGCGAGAATCTCCTGAGAAACAAGAAGATCGGCCTTGTTCTTGACGAAAGGGCGGTGGCGGAGCTCAATGCCCTGGCGCTCCGGAACCTGGATAACGGCGGCCGCGGCATCGGCAATGTGGTGGAGTCCTATCTCATAAATCCGCTGTCCCGTTATCTTTTTGATAACCGGGTGGAGCAAAATGCCGATATTAAGGTGCTTTCCGTAGTGGCGGGAGATATTAAGAGCATTGCCGAAACTCCGGCCGTACTGAAATGCGAATTAACCAGACATGATAAAGGGGAGGCGTAAAAATGAAGATTGCATGTCAGATCGTGCGGGGGCCGGAGCATGCGGAATGCGAGGATCATGCTCTGGTATGTCAGCCCGGAAATCCTGCCGGTTCTCAGGTTTTGAACGTCTTCCGGGGGGAACTCACGGCTGAAATCCCCGGCGTTTTTGCCGTGGCGGACGGGGTAGGCGGCAATCCCGGCGGCCATGAGGCCTCCGGCTTTGTCCTCAGGGATCTCATGGAGAAGGCTAAGGAGCTTAAGCTTTCTTCTGATGACAAGGAAGCGGAGAAGACTCTCCAGGATCTCATCCGGACTCTGAACGGGGATCTTGTTTCCCAGGCCCAGAAAACCCCGGGCAAGGAGATCATGGCCACCACCTTTACCGCGCTTTTCATGAACGAGGGCGGCGCCTGGTATCTCCATACCGGAAACACCCGGCTTCAGGTGATGAGCGGCATCTTTATAAAGCAGATCACCTCGGATCACACCACCTATCAGTGGCTCATGGATTCCGGCGCCTTCGAGGCTGCGGAGCATTGCAACCGCTGCGAGATCCAGAGCTGTCTCGGGGCCGGTTCTCCCCGGTATCTTACCCGGATCAATGCGAAGCGTTTTCGGGAAGCCGGAGATCTGGCCGGAGTATATCTGCTCTCTTCGGACGGCATTCATGAATATACCAGCGCCGACTTTATGGAGGAGATCATGGGCCGGGATGATATCTCGGATCTGGAAAAGACGGATGCGATAATTGCCGAGGCCCGGAAAAACGGTTCCCTGGATGACACCACCATTATGATTATCAGGGTCTGATCTCCATTTGGAAAATCGGAAAGAACCCGGCTGACAGGATGCCGGGTTTTTCTTTGCAAAGCTCAGGAAGGAGCCGGAGAAGCCTGTCGGAGAAACGGCCTTATTACTGCGGGAGAAGCCGGAAGGGCGTTTTTTTGCGAGCTGTGCCTGACTTAAGGCGGCTCCATTTCAAATGCCTTTTTGAAAGCGCGGAGGTCGGTCAGCCTGACCTTTGCGGAATCATTTCTCGCTCCTGTTCAGGGGCTTTTTTGATATCCCGGGATTGAGCGGGCGGAAAAGCGTCCCTGCCCCGAACCTAACCCCAAATTCAGGCGCGGCCCGGGCTGTCAGTCCGGGCCTTTTGGCCGGGGAACGAGACATACTCCAGGCGCAGCGCAAGCTCAGGTGAATGCCGCCCTCGCTGATCTCGGCGCCTCATATCTGATCAGAGATGCATCAGGATCCGGCTCGTGCCTGTATGTATGCGCCCATATTCCGGCCTCTAGCGGCGGTCATGCGTTCATTTTCAGGTAACACGAGGCTGTTTCCGGGGTAAAGGGGCAGCGCCCCTTTAATCACTGAACAGGAAGCGCCAAAGGCGTCTTCCCGCTTTAATTATGATTCCGCGGAGCCTTAACCTTTGTTCCTCCCGGTATTGATTGCACAAGGGCCGGTGATGTCTGAAGCCTGCTGTATGCCGCATCCGGGCGGAGAGGCGATCCCGGACGTCCCAAGACCCAGAGTCAGGGAGGGAAACTTCCGGAACTTAAGCAGAGGAAACACTCTTTCTGAAACCTTCGGTATGCGGAGATGCGGGGGGTATGCGGAGATTGGCCAGAGGACATTCCCCGGAGAAAGGAACAGGCTGTCCTGAACAGGTCATAAAAAGCCTCAGAGAAACTGCTTTTGCCCTTGCGGAGAGGAGGGGATTCAGGACTTCGGTGATACCTGGACACTTAGCGCAGATTTAGAGCAATAAGCAGCATCCAGATTTAAGGGATGGAAGCACCGGTAAATCGGGGGATTAGATCCCCCGAACTTAAGGACTGATATTCCTGATGCCGGTTACCGAAAACCCATGAGAACAACGATCAGGCTGACTTTCTCTGCTTTTTCAGCAGTTCTTCAAATTCCGGAACAGTCATGTTGAGATTGCTTGCAGCATTCTCCAAACTGATTTGCTTCTTATTATAAAGCTTGACAATCATGTTCATTTCGATTTCCGGGGTGATATTTTTAATCACCTCCTTCTCTTTCTCCTTGTCTCTCTCATCCATATAATCGCTGTATTCTTGCTCAGATTTAAATACCTGTTCCATTTCACACTCCATTTCTGCTTTATGGTCATCAATAAATTTCACGAACAGTCCATATCGTTTCTTCTCGCACTCTTCCCGGAGCTCACTAACAAATTGTACATGATCCCTTTGAT
>DFFT01000098.1 GCA_002372325.1 Succinivibrionaceae bacterium UBA3769
TTAAATACGGCGAAGGTGCTGCGATCTGAATCTGCCGGGCGCTGTCCGGAGAAAAACAGCAAAGATGACAGCTCCGCATAAAACCAAGAAAACCTGCAATTCTGGTATACTGTTTCATCGCCCCCAGAACAGCAATTCCCAGCCTTCTTGTGTTGCTGAGCGCGACGTCCGTCCTTTTACCTTTTCCGTTTTCTCCGCTGACTTCTCCGGTTATTTCATCTATGCCCCCGTCCGTTCCCTCACAGGCAAATCCCTTCCCGTAAGCAAGATTCATAAATACCAGCATCCGCCCCGTTTTATTTTCCTGCTGGCTCAGACGCTCTGATTTCACGCAGGGGCGGCCGTTTTCATCCACTCCGATAGTCAGTTCGTATGAAATCGGGCTTGAATTGCTGCTTTCCCTGCAATAAAGCTCAAAATGCATCCCATCATGAGTTCCCTGAGAAATCAGCTGAGAGTAACCGCCCCTCCCGTTTGCATCGCAGGCCGTTTCCGCATCAGAGTCAAGACAGTCCGTGATGAAGGCAAATACATCGGCAAGGGAGCTTTTGCCGGTTCCGCAGGAACCAATGACTGCAACCATATTGTCCAAAGGCTTTTCATTACTTTCGGTAACAGTCTGTCCCATTTTTATATCTTTCAGGGGGCCGAAATTTCGTATTCGCACCCCCAGTATTTTTCCCATGCCGCTCCTTATCTTGCAAATGCTTTGCGCTTTCTTCCGCAGGAATTCTTGCAGAGCTTTGGCGATACCGGGCTCCTGATCAGAATCGAAGAGAGCCTGCGCTGCGCCGGATTAACCGGAACACTCAGGATCCTGCCGCTTAAAATCCCGGCTGATCACGAAACTGCGACGTCTTGCTATTCGTCATCATCCTCATCTTCGTCATAATCAGGATCTTCCTGAAAGTCCCCCACGGACTTAATGAGATCGATACCGTCTTCAGCGGTAATCTCACCCTTGTACGGAGCGCTCATAATGGTGATGACAAACAGCAAGTCGGCGCCGTAATCGTAGTGGAAATAAAAAGTCTTCGGGAGATAAGAATACTTCGAGAGAACAATATTCATATCCGGGGAACCCTTCTCTATCTCCGGTCCGCCGCCCCAGATGTTTTTGCTGAACACAAAGCGGTACATATGAAACATCGAATCCAGATCAAAATCAAAAACAATAAAATTACAAAGATCCCGGAAGGTGGCTACATCAGCATCCACGGCAATAACCCGGTAAACCTCCCGGCCTCTTCCTTTCGGATAAATCTTTATCTTAGCTTTCATTTGCTTTTTCTCCTGCATGTTATCCCGCTGGAGGGGCTCCGGACAGAAAAAGAAACTTAAAAACAGCGCCATGCTCTGACAGACATTCTGAGCAGCAAGGAATTCCGGATCTGGTCTTATCCTGTTTCTCGAATCCTCTCCCAGTCATTACCAGGCCGATAAACCATCAACGCAGTTCTCACCGCATAAGTTAAGCACATCCGTTCTCAGTCTGCTCCCTGAAATAATAAACGAAAATCCCGGGCTCTCATACTTTAGCCTGCTTCTCAGTCGGCGTAATTTGAGCGGCCTCTTAAATACGGCTCATCACTCCGTCATCGCCTCCAATGCTGTCATCTCCTTAAGCCGGCGCAAATACCGTGCTCCTCAACTGGTCTAAGGAAGATGTCCCGTGCCTTTTCGCTCCTGACCGAACCTGCGCCGCTCTCCGAAAAGACGCCGCATTCAGTGACCTCTTTCACAAAATATCCCACTCTGACAATGCTCTTGGTTTTACCGCCAGTCCGTGTATATAATGCCCCGGCTTTCGGCAGGAGAACATCTTCAGGGCTTATCCACCGAGATGGCTTTCCTTCGCCTGACTTCCTCTCCAGTAACAGCCGCAGGAGCGCAAAAAATGACAGTAATGACGAAAATGACAAGAGCACTGAAATCCTTTGGGGCAGCCCTGCTTCTTACCGCTTTGACGGCATTTTCCGGGCCTGCTCAGGCGCTGCCGCATGGCTTTTTTGTGGCAAATCAGGGCTATGACTTCATGGAATTCCGCAAAACCGAACGCGGCCGCGTGACGGTGATCCTGCAAGAATATCGCATGAATGGCCGGAACTTTTCCAGAATAGTCAGAGAGGTGGCTGAAGCCAACGGTTCCTCCTCCTGCACCAAAATGAAGGACACCACTCCCATCGGCGGGCCCCGCTTCCACTGCCAGTACAATCTTGACCGGCCCCCCTACACGCTGCACCTTATCCCCTATTACGAAGATGGCTTTGTGCTTTCAGTGGTAATTTACGGAGACAGCTATCCCGGCTTCGGCATTACCTACGACGATGTCAGAGACCTCATCCGCTACTGGTTCCGCTACTGAAAACCGGGACAGTCTTAAGTCCCGCTTCCTCAGGGCCTGATCGAAAATTTGTCAGCCAGTCCGGCATTTGTTCATCAGGCCTTTATCAGCTTCTCCAGGGTATCAAAGAGAGCATCTGCTTCCACCGGCTTTGAGAGGTGCGCATTCAGGCCGGCCTGCATGCTGCGCTGCACATCTTCATCAAAGGCATTAGCCGTCAAGGCGATAATCGGGATCTCTTTGGCATCAGCCCGATCCAGGCTCCGGATGACTCTGGTGGCCTCCAGTCCGTCCATCTCCGGCATGCGCATGTCCATGAGAATGGCATCGTAATAGCCGGCAGGATGGCTTTTGAATTTCTCCACGGCAATTTTGCCGTTCTCCGCCGTATCGGCTTCGATTTCCCGCAGGCTGAGCACCATGACCATGATTTCCGTGTTCACCTCGACATCTTCCGCCAAAAGCACCCGGCGTCCCTTGAGATCCGCGCGGCGAGCCAAGAGAGCCGCATTTTTCTTCCGGAAAGCCTCCCGGAACTGATCCAGCACGCTGCCGGCAAAGAGGGGTTTCGCCACAAAGGTATCCACTCCGGCGCGTTTGGCCTCGTCCGCCACTTCATCCAAGTTGTAGGATGTCAGAATGATAATCGGCGTCCCCCGGCCCATAATTGCCCGAATCTGCCTGGTGGTCTCCACGCCGTCCATCCCGGGCATCTTCCAGTCGATAATAAGAAGATCGTAATCATTGTTGCGGGCATGGCGCAGCTTTACCATCTCCAGGGCCTTTTCGCCGGACAGCACCACGTCGCAGCTTATGCCCACCTTGCCGAGAACAAGCTTGGCATGCTCCAGAGCAATCTCATCATCATCGATCACCAGCACGCTCATCTCATGAGGATTCAGGCAGCCCTCATCGGCGGCGCTCCCGTCCTTGTGATCTGACTCGCCCAGAGTAATAAGCACCCTGAAGGTCGTGCCGACGCCCTTTTCGCTTTCCACTTCTATGGCGCCGTTCATAAGTTCGATAATGCTCTTGGTTATCGGCATGCCCAAACCGGTGCTGCCGTATTTGCTGGTGGCGGAGGAATTTTCCTGGCTGAAGGCGTCAAACAGCCGCGGCAGAAACTCCTTGCTCATGCCAATGCCGGTATCGCTGATAGTAATCTTCAGAGCCGCCTTCTTATCAAAACGCTGGCCTTCCTCAATCAGTAAGGTCACCGTTCCTCCCTCGGGAGTAAACTTCACCGCATTGCCCAGAATGTTGATCATGACCTGCTTGAGCTTCATCTCATCGCCGACATAATAGTCATCGATCTTCCCGATGGTGCGGCATTCGTAACGCAGCCCTTTGTTCCGGCACTGACCGCTGATGATGGTATTTACCTGCTCCAGGCACTTGGAAAACGAGAATTCCTCGTTCTTAATGACCATCCGGCCCGATTCAATGCGGGACATGTCCAGAATGTCATTTATGATGCCCAGAAGGTGCTGCGCGGAGGCGCCGCTCTTTTTCAGATAGTCCTTCACCGTATCGGAGGCGGTAGGGTCGTTCATGGCAATGCTGTTAAGGCCGATAATGGCATTCATCGGGGTGCGGATTTCGTGACTCATGTTCGACAGGAATGCCGTCTTCGCCTTGTTAGCCTGCTCCGCGGCAGCCAGGGCGTCGCTTAACGCATGCTGCTGTTCGATTTCCTTTCTGGTCTCCGCGTCTACATCCGCAAATCCGGCACTGACGCTGTGCACCGCATGATCCGCCCGATCCTCGGGATGCCGGACACCGGCTATGCGCACCGCTTCGTAGGAGACTTTGCCGTCCAAATTGATCATATAGCGATAGGAAATGACCCTGCTCTCCCTGAGGCCCTGGCGGATCGCATCAGGCTGGATGAACCGCATGAATTCCTCCCGGTACTCCGGCAGAACATAGCGGTTGCAGTAGGCGGTTACCGCCTCCATAAAACTGAACTTCTCTCCGACGCCAAGCCCTTTGATATCAGAGCGGGACTGATAGCAAACGCCGCTGTCCTTATCCAGATCCAGGTAATAAACGCTGCGGAAGTCGGAGGCCAGCGCGGTGATCATTCTCCCCTGCTCCTCCTGGTGAGCCTGCTGATCCAGCAATTGCTGCTGCAAAGAGAGACGCTGCTCCATTTCCTGCTGTTTAACCCGGTTCTCCGCATCCTGAGTCTCTTTTTCCAGTTCCAGCCTGGCATTGCTCCGGATCTGGGCGATGATGAAGGCAAACAGAGCCCCCAGCACCAGAATCGCCAAAACCGACTGGAGCACGCTGCGCCGGATAATTCCGTCGGAGATGGAGTCGATTCTTCCGCTGATCACCTTTTCCTGAATGAGATAGGTAAGCTGCCAGTTGGTGCCATTTACCGGAACGTAGTCGATGGTTTCCGGAATCCCGTTGTAGGTAAAGGAGGCCGCGCCCCTTTTGCCGGATCTGAAATCCTGAATAACTCCTGCTGCAGTATAACCTTCGTCAAACTGCGCCTTCTCCAGGGCCTCCAGCAGATTGTCCTCCACGGCAAGCCCGCCCAGCACCGTATTGGTAAGAGCCACGCCATCTGCGGTGTAGAGGTTTGAGAAGGTTGTCGCGGAGTTTTTCGGGGTCATGGAAACTCCCTGCAGCATGGTATTCATGTCAATTTCCATGAAACAGGCCACGAGCTGCTTTCCGTTGACGGAAAGCTTTTTATCGCGGATGGGCACGGCAATTACCACCTGCTTATCAAGGGATTTTTCATTTTTAATGGAAATCTCCGGCCTGGCCATGGTTACGGGATCAAAGGAGTATTCCTTGATATCATTCTGAATGCCTTCATCCGCAGTGTATACCATGCTGTCTTCATCAACGAAGGCAAAGCGCTTCAGCTTGAAAAGCTTCTTCATATCCCGCTGGTAGGCCCGCATATGGTCAAGATCGCTCAAATCCTCGCTGTCAATAAGCTCAACAGCGATATTGATTACCTTGATGTTGCCATTCAGCTTCTCTTCGACCACCTGCTCCCGCCTCCCGGCCAGTTCGTCTAGGTACATCAGACTTACCGACCGCACGGCGTCAGCCGTATCCTTATGAGCGCTGCTTCCCGTCTGGATCGTTCCGCCAATGAGGATTAACGCCAGAAGAACGCATCCCAGAATTGTGATTAATGCAGTGCGGGTGGTTTTTCCGTTCTCCATGCTCGAATGCTCCCTGCCAGACAAATGCCGGGGTCAGTCGGTCTCTCGGGATCTCATGCCGATTGCGGCCTGGCTAATCTGTTCTGTTTGCTGTATCTGACTGCTGTTCTGTTTTCTTGTCTGCGGTTATTTCATCTGGTCATGTCAGCAGGCGTCTCAGCGCAGATCAGAGAAGCAATCAGAATAATTTCTGACATAAAACTCTCCGGAAAACAACTTTGCGAACAACGTATCAGCACAAAGTAAACAAGATCCTGATAACCGTGTCAAAACCTAAGCATAAAAATAATTACTCCGGTAGCAAAATCCCCCTTGCCGCATCTCTGATCACAGACGCCTCCGGCATAATCAGCCAGATTGCGCTCGGACGGCTGGACGGCCTCCGCCCCTTGCTTTTCCTGCTGTTTTCAGCTATACCGTAATCAAAATGATCGACGGCATTCCTGATCAGTTTTATCAAAACGCTTTTTCCGGGTACCGCACAAGGAGGTTAATGCCATGATACAGGTCAGCATCCCAGAAGCGGAAGCCAGTCTCTCCGAACTGATTCAGCTTCTGGAAACGAAAACAGAGGATTTCATTATCATTACCCGAAACGGCAAGCCCGCAGTCAAAATTACCCTCGTCGATGAATCCCCGGTATCCGGACGTATCGGCGCGGCAAAGGGCAAATTCGCCGTCAGGGGGGAGATTTTGATGCCGACAGCAAGGAAATAGCCGCTATGCTTATGGATGGCCCTCCGGAGCCTGCTTCCTGACAGCGGATGACAAGAACGCAAGGGCAGTGAATCCCCGAACCCGAACGTAAATTATCAGCGGCATTGGCAAATTTGAGCAGTGCGGCTTATTACGCCTTTTTTGTTCATGATAAGATCACCATGGCAGGACGAATGCCGTCACCTGCGCAAAGCCCGGAAAATCATTGCGGAAGAGCATGCAAAGACGATCAGCTGATATTGCCGCATGCTTTTGATTAAGACTGATCAACCTCAACCAAGGAATCACTCATGTATAAAAGCCTGTATAACGCCTGTCTTGTTTTGCTTTTTAACCTTGTTTTCACATCGCTGGTTCAGGCAAAACCGCTCTCTGAATACATAAAAAAGCTTACTCCTGATGATGATATCATTACTGATACCATCAATGACGAGGAACTCGCATTAATTGCCGAAAGAGAACAGGATATTAAGAAATTTTATGATTTCATAATCACCGACGACCTGAAAAAGATATCTCCCAGCGGAAAAACTGTTTTTGAACAGTTCTTAGCGGAAAAAATCGAATTTATCAAACTGTCCTCCATCGATTATTACAGCCTTTACAAACAGGATCCGGCTGACAGCGACAGCAAATACCTGGGCAAGACGATAATGCTGTTAGGCACGGTTGAAAATATTGACACCTCGGATGACAAGAATCCGGTTCTTCATCTGGATACCGATGACAGACGCCTGCGGGACGGCACCCATGCAACCTTCAAGGATCCTGAGCGGGATAAAAGCAAGATCGCCAGGCTCTCAAGCGGGGACTACATACACCTGCTTTGCCTCGGAAACGGCATATCCGGAAAATTCCCCGTTCTCAAAGACTGCGAATTCATGGACGACTATGAGGCCGAGTACCGCAAAACTCTTCATGAAAAGCTGGACGCCGTAATGAACGGAGATTTGCAGGCCTCGCGGTTTGCTCTGGTAAGCCTGATCTTTTCCTATGCGTTTCTCGTGGACGAACCCAAGGTTATGAGGGATCTCATAAAAGGAAAAACGGCTCCCAGCCTTGCCAGCCAGACTCTCAAGCATAACATTCTGGTGCTAATGTGGCTTTTCGATGTGGAAACTCCGGTTCCCCTGGTTCTGTCTCATAAGGACAAGCTGCAGGCCAGACTGCTGAAGCATGAAATATGGAAGTATCTTATCGTCAAAAAAATCATCGATCCGAAGAAAGGCAAGCTGCTGGTAAAGGACTTTGATTTCGATAATACGCCGATACTGTAACCTCAGGTAATTCTGCTGGGAAAAGCCGCAAAAACGGGGCATTGGCACATTGACGTTTTAAGCGGCGAGTCACTTCCTGATGTTCTTCAAAGAGACCTTGCTAAAACAGCAAGGTCTCTTTTTCTTTCGGCCGGAAAGCGCCGTTTCTGTTATCCCCGCCTCCGTCAGCCCCTTTTTGGAAGCTGTTTGCAGGAGCAACTGGCTTTGCCCCCATGAGATTCGGGAAAGAAAAAAACTCCGCGGGCGCAGACAAAAAGAGCGTCGGACAAACTGTCAGGATTGCATGGGGGAATTTCACACGGAAACGGAGGGCGCGAAATTTCGGCGGAGCAGGCTGTCGGGCGGGATAATATTCACCTTATGACGGACTTGAAATTACCAGCTGACTTTTCCGCATTGTTGTGACTTGCCGTACCAAAAAAACTCCCCTCCGCTGCTCTTGAACCTGCCAGCCCCCGCACCCCGGCGCAGCAACTGGGAAAGAACAGTGAGGAACGAGACAGGAAGGGAAGAAGCGCGGAGCAGTGAAATCAGAAGCCTTTTTCACTGCGCCGCGCTTTCCCGATAAATAACTGAGATTTTTACTGCGGAGTTTACCTTTCAGGAATTATTTAAAAAATCCGGCAATTTCATTAATTACACTGCCAAATTTGGTTAAATCAGTTTCTCCGGCATTTTTAATAACGATATTGGCTTTGCCTACGGTTACTTTTGTCATATTGCTGCCTATGCTGCACAGCGAGACATCAACAGAATAGGAGTAGTTCAGATTATAGCCATCGTTTACAAATGTTATGTTACGGCATTCCGGCCCGTCGTTCTCAATGTTGGTTTTGTATCTGTTTCTGCCATTGCTTTGCATCTTTTTTATCAGGGCATCAGGGGAGGATTTAATTTTAAGGCTTTCCATCCCTGAATCATATTCAACAGCTACCGCCTGAGAAAAAATAGCGTCAATATCTACAGGGTGTTTTAAAATGTACCGAAACCGATAACGAGATTCAGCCAGTTCATTTTCGTCTTTGGGCATTTCTCCTTCGCCTAACATAAAATCAAACGTAGTGATTCTTTCCCAGTTTGCCACAACAGTTCTTTTAGTCGGCTTTATTTCATAGGTTAATATCTTCCCGCTCTTATTCCTGATAAAATCAGCTTTAAAATATTCACCATTATCAAGAACGTCAGGATTAGCTGGACACCGAAGTGTGGGATTCAGAGGGTCGTACTTGAAAATTGTAGTGTGAAGACGTCTGGCAAAGAAATTTTGTTCCGTGTTGTCGAAGGTGTTGTTAAACGCATGGTGCGAATAACAGGCTTCATCGCTGTATGTTACTACAGTTTTCGGAGAGCAAAGAAGTCCTGAAGAAAGAACGCACTGCGGTCTTCCCAGGCAGAGACAGCCGTTATATTTCGAATCAAGCATCTCTGTCTTAGTGTGTTTAATGGCATACAGCTGAATATCTGACTGCGGGAACTTTGTCCGCACCGTAATCTTATTTTCATCAGCCGCAGAAAACTTAAGAATCGCGCCTTTTCCGCTGATCGGGTAATCCGCAGTAAAGTTTTTGGCGGTATAGGAGCATCCTGTCAGGAGCAAAACCATTATGACAGTGCTGGCAAACACATTTTTCATATACATATCCATCCGGTATTAAAGCTGCGGCCTTCCGTGAAGAAAAACACAGAGGCCAAAGAAAACTGAAACAGGACTTACTTTGAGGCAGAAGCAACCACAGATCTGATGGTCTTATCCAGATGTCTGAGATCGACATGTCCGGAGTCCGGAGAGAAAAGCACTTCCACTCCGCTGGTCAGTCTTATGATGGCCTGAGAGCCTTTGTACGGGCATACTTCAAAACGAAATGAAACATGCGGAGTCTGCGGCGCGCCGTTAGTTATTTTCTTTCCTTCATACCCCATATAGGCATCAAAAAATCCTGTATAGCAGAAATGATTGTCCTGACTGGCATTAACATGGTGCACCGAAGGGTTTCTCTGGAGGCCGCTTACAGTGGTGGCAACATTGTAGGGCGCCTCAAATTCGCCGGTACGCGGAACAAAAGAGGTGATTATGGATCTCTCATGGGATTTCATCAGGCTGAACATATTTGCGGGATGATTCTTCAAGTATTGCAAAGCATTTTCCACCCAGTTACTGTCAACCCTGGCGGTCATGAGTCCGGTCTTATACTCGAAAAGCCGTTCAGCAGTCGTGGGGTGTATGATGTAATCGCGGTACCCCTTGCCCTCTTCTGTTTTTAAAACAGCCTTGTAGACTTCAAGTATTTTGTACTGGTGATCATTCTCGCTTTCAACTTTTCCATAAGGCTGGCAACTCCATGCTCCCTGATAATATGACGCTCTGGTTGCCATTCTGATTACAAAGATTTCTTTTCCGTCATAGGTCAGCTCCGTCTGAGGCTGAACATATCCGGTGCAGACGCCTACCGCGCCAAACAGCCCGGGAATCACCGAGCTGTAATCAATATCGTCGTTAAAGCTGAGCTCATATACATCAGTCACGGCTGACCTGAAGCTATAGTCATTGGGCACTGAAATACGGAGATCCTGCTCGCCTGAAAGCCGGGCAACCGGCTCATTTATGCTGTAGGTCTGCGGGGAGGAGCACCCCTGAACCGCCAGAGCGGACAGCAAAGCAGCGCTTCCGGCTGCGAAATATCTGCATGCGTTCCGGAACTGCGCCGGAAAAAAATAACGCTTAACTCTGTTAGCGCTGTTCATAAATAATCACCTTTCCTGACATGGAACAAACTGCGTCTTAATCA
>DFFT01000119.1:0-7162 GCA_002372325.1 Succinivibrionaceae bacterium UBA3769
CGGTCTGGTTATAAGCAGCACCTTTGAGGTGATGTCTTTAAAGACAGTTCTGATAAACGAAGTCTTATCCGCATAGTAACTGTTGCTCTCAATAAGCTCATGAAACGTCTCGACACCGATGTTAACAGGCTTAACCATAATGTTTGTCCTTATTCATGTGATTATTGGAATTCAGCACTGAAAACAGGTTTATGATGAAATTCACAATAATGCTGTTTTCCCGGAATAAAGCATCTCCGGTATTCCACGAAGCGGGCCACGAAACTTATCCGCTTCCGGAGATCGAGGCCCTGATGTGACAGCCTCCTTCAAGTAAAGCATAATATCAGATCTGAGGTCGATCAGTAATGAGCTCAGCACTTTAAATCTGATACAAAAACGTATTTGTCCGGTTTTTTTATCTCCAATTCCCATCGCTTCACCTCATTCCAGGATTCACTCAGCTATTCATGTGCATTGCAGCTGATTCCCTGACCAAAAAGTCTTACAGATTGCCCATATCTTTGTGAGATATTTGCCATGTCTCAATGGGACTTTTTCGGAAAATATCCCATCTCCGGGTAAGCCGGAAATCCCGGAAAGCCTTTAAAACAGGCGTTTCCGCCGGGATTCACTGTTTTCTCATGTAAGCCGGAATCCGGAAGCGCGTTTCCCCCGATTGTTTATAAAACGGAATCGTCTAAAATGAAAATATCGGCGGATGGAACAGGGACGTTCCGAAGCGGTTTTCAAGGATGAAATAAGCGCCGCCGATAAAGAACCGGAACAGGGACGTTCCGGAGAGCTGTGGGGGTTCATGATGAGCCCCCTTCCTTTTTTCGAACCGGCATTATTGAACCAGCCAGTTTTCTCCTTCTTTGCTTACCCTTTCTCTCCTTTCTCACTTCACCTTTTTGCCTCTTCCCTATTCTCAGGTCCGCCTCATACTCAGATCCACCTCATGTAAGTTATCATTTCTTCCCGGGGATGTTTGTATCTGCATCCGGCATAGACGATCTCTTTGACAAGCTCTCCGCTAAGCTAAAAACCTTGTGACATGCGTGTTTGCCGGGGTTCCTTCTTCACATGATTTTCTGAGTCCCAAAAACTGAAAGCAGAAATTCTGAAAAATAAAGCTCGAAAAATACCAGCCGCGTAACGATATTAACGATGGCATTTTCCGGCAGGGCTGAAGCATAACCCAAAACTCTCACAGATTGCCCCGATTCTTGTGAGACATTTGCCATATCTCAATGGGACTTTTTCGGAAAATATCCCATCGCCGGGTAAGCCAAAAATCCCGGAAAGCCTTTAAAACAGGGATTTACTCCGGAATTTTCAGTTTTCTCATGTAAGCCGGAATCCGGAAGCTTCTTTTTCCCGGTTGTTTATAAAACGGAATCGTCTAAAATGAAAATATCGGCGGATGGAACAGGGACGTTCCGAAGCGGTTTTCAAGGATGAAATAAGCGCCGCTGATAAAGACCGGAACAGGGACGTTCCGGAGAGCTGTGGGGGTTCATGATGAGCCCCCTTCCTTTTTTCGGATCGGTAATTATTGAACCAGCCAGTTTTCTCCTTCTTTGCTTTCCCATTCTTCTTCATTTCTCACCTCTTTGCCTATTCCTTATTCTCAGATCCGCCTTATGCTCAGATCCGCCTTATGCTCAGATCCACCTCATTCTCAGACCACTTCTTGTAAGTTATCATTTCTTCCCGGGGATATTTGTATCTACATCCGGAAAAGACGATCTCTTTGACAAGCTCCTCCGCCAATCAGAAAACCTTGTGATATGCGTGTTTGCCGGGTTCCTTCAGCGCATGAATTTCTGACTCCCAAAAACTCACCGCAAAAATTCTGAAAAATACCGTCCGGATAACGATATTGACGACGGTATTTTTGGGGATATTTTCCGGCGGGGCTGATACGCTCTGATCCGCCGCCTTAAAGCAAAAAAGGACGGAACGTCCGGCCCTTTCTCTTATCTTAAGAGTAAGGCCGATTGCGGCATTCTTCTTCCCGGCAAATTCGATGGTGGCATTCTCTGCTTTTCCGGAAAGGACAATCTGGGGAATCACCTCATCAAGACCGGGAATTTCCAGGCCGGAAAGATCCACGGTAACATAGCTGTGACCATTGTCATCCAGCGAGCCGTTAACGGTAGCGCCGAAGAAGGAATCTCCGTCATTAAGCCTCTGGTAATTAACGCCATCCAGTGAAACAGAAGCATCCGTAATGTTTACATAAATTACGGCATTAAACGGCGGAGCTTCCGGCTCGGCCAGGTTTTCACCATACTCTCCGGTATAGCTGCTGAAAAGATCGTGCTTGGTAACAGCTGTTCCATCGGAAGGTTCTTCGGTTTCATCCTCCCCCTGAGGATTGTCCGGCCCGGAAGGATTATCGTTACCGCCGGGGCCCAGAGGAACGACCGGATCATCAGTGCTGCCGCCGGGATTGTCAGGGTTATCGGTATTGCCCCCCGGGTTATCCGGGTCATCGGTGCTGCCGCCGGGGTTATCAGGATTGTCAGTGCTGCCCCCCGGATTGTCAGGGTCATCAGTATTTTCTCCGGGGTTGGCAGGATTATCTGGTGATGCATTGTTCAAAGCAGTAATCACATCATTTCCGGTAATGCTTTCCTGACTTGCCAGACCGTCATATACGGAATCAATCAGGGATTTGTATTTGGCAATCTCGGCAGTTACGCTGTCAGTGCCCGTACTGGCGCTTTCCAGTCTGGTCTCAAGAGCTGCCGCGCTTTCCGGAAGAACGTTATTCCGCGCCAGAAGCTCTCCGGCCACCAAAGCCCGGAGTCCGTCAGCATTGGTGATGTCGCTGTTGTAATCAATATCGGTAACGGCTCTGGAAACCCCGGCGGCGGCAGTCACGCTTTCCAGGGATGCCGTGTACACATCAGATGTCAGAGATCCATGCTCTCCGGCCGCAATGGTCAGATCTGCCAGAGTGCTGAATGGAGTAATGGTATAAATGGCATCAGGATTGTTCCGGTCAAAAAACACCTCCCGGGAAAACACCGTATTCTGAGTCAGACTGGTGCTGGCGCCGTAGATATGATCCGTGGCCTGAGAACTGGCAGCCTCGCAGATAACCCGGACATGGTCAGCGAGATTCCCGGAGGAATCCTTAAGATCGCTTTCCGGAATTTCTAAAACGGCCTTGCCTGAAGCATCTGTGGTTTTCCAGGCCTCAGCGGCATCCCGGGAGCCGTTCCGGTTTACATCTCCGAAGCAGATTGCTCCTTCAACATAGCCGTCAATAACCTGAAGTCCCAGTTGAAGAGAAGCCGCCGTATCATCAGCATTGCTGCTGTTATTTCCGCTGCTGCCACCGCCGCCGCAGGCTGTAAGTCCCATGGAAAGCAGAATCGCCAGGGACATTTTGGAGAAAGCGCATTTCAATCAATACCGTCACGAAAAAGAAAACAAATGGAAAAGGAAGCAAAGAAAAGACAGAAGCGTCAAGAGAATACTTAAACAATGATCACGTCCGCATAGTCATTGTAAACGGCGCTTATGGACGTGCTCAATTCTGAAAATGCCGTATTTTGAACAAAAACGGCAATATTTTCAGACAGCGGGGGACAATCAGGGTGAAACCCGAAAACGAAAGCGGCAGTAGAACTTATTAGACACCGGCCGCCGGATACAGTCTGACGACTTTTGCGTTTGACGGGTTCCTGGCTGCACGGTTCTAGCTGCGATAGTGAAAACGAGCCAAATTCGATAATGAAAACGGGCCAAACCCGATAACAAAATGCTTCGGCGCCTTTTGCATCCCTGTGTATTTTCGCCGAGTTTCCGTTAGTTCCCAGGGGTTTTGGAATTCAGAAACATAATTCGGGGAAACACTCTTTCCATGCTGAACTCCATGCTGAACTCCTGCTCTGCATTCTGAAAGTATTTTATCCCGGTGAATTTGCCATAGGCGGGGGATGCCCTTTGCAGAATGTTAAGCACCGGACACTCCAGGATCCCCTGAAGCAGCGTGCTGATAACCCCGCTGTGGGTGACTGCCAGAATGCGGCGGTTTTCCCGGAGCTCGTGCTCCCGCGCCAAAATCCTTTCCAGAAAACCAAAGACGCGTTTTCTGAGATCTCCGGCATGCTCACCGCCCGGAAAGGCGGCATTTTCCCCCCGGTTCAGCTGCTCCAGGATCTGTTTTTCCTCCGGGGTAAAGTCCTGAAAGGCCTTGCCGTCAATGGATCCAAAGCTGATTTCCCGGATCTCCGGAGCTTCTGCGACCTTGGGATCCGCAAGGGAGATCCCGGCGGCCTCCAGGGTTTCCCGGCAGCGCTTCATGGGTGAGACATATATTTCCTGAAAGCTTTCTCCGGAGATATTGACCATGTTTGCCAGCTCCTCCCGGAGGCAGCCGGCATCGGTGCCGGATCCGTAAAAAGCCGTGGGGCCGTCAATCCGGCAGTGCCTTAAAAGAATCAGTTCTGTTTCGATGTAGCTCATAGGATCCCCTGACAGGATTCAGGATAACGGAGTTGTCTCCATTATAGCCGACAGTACCGGGAGATCTCCCTTCAGAAAACCGGCGGCAATAACGAGTCCTGTGATAAGGGCCAAAATTTGCAGAGCTCCCAGACAGTCTCCGGTAAAGCCTCCGATGTGCCGCATCAGAAAACTCCGGAACCAGAGCATCATGACGCCCCCGGTAACGCACAGCGCGGTCATGAGGACGGGATCCAAAAGAAGCCAGCCCGGGATCAGCGCGGTGACAACGAGAATCAGAAGGTCGCTTTTTCTCATGCCGGTGGCCAGAGGCTTGGACTTGGATTTGAGATCCAGGGCTGCCTGATAGGGCATGATGAAGATCAGGGCTCCCGAGATCCCCCGGGACAGGGCATGCAGGGAGATGATAAGGGCGGCGGCGGCAAGCCAGCCCCGTTCCAGAATATAGGCCAGAAGGGCCCATTCCAGAGTAAGCTCCATAAAGAGTCCCGCGCCGCCGAAGGTGCCCAGCCGGGAATCCTTCATGATCGCGATCTTTTTTTCCGGATCAAAGCCGCCCCCGAATCCGTCGCACATGTCGGCAAAGCCGTCCTCGTGAAAGGCGCCGGTAAGGAGCAGGGAAGCTCCGGTAAGAATAATGGCGGCGATGTTTTCCGGAAGAAAGAACCACAGAGGATACAGAAAGACCGCAAGAAGAAAGCCGATGAGGGTGCCGACTGCAGCATACCAGCGGGAGGCATGGTTCATTTTTTCGGAAGAGAAATCAAGCACCGCCGGCACCGGAATTCTGGTGAAGAAAGCCAGGGCCAGCCAGAAGAGATTGATTTCCCCCTTAATTACGGTAAATAATCCGGCCACTTTTGCTGTCCCATTCCGCCATCCTGCTGAAAAACGCTGCGGCGGATCTGATAAGTGAATATGAGAGGACGGCTCCGGTGCCTTCCCCCAGTCTGAGGCCCAGCCGGATCAGGGGCTCGGCCTTAAGCATTTCCAGCATCCGGCGGTGTCCCGGTTCCCCGCTTTCCGTGGCAAAAACCATTTGCCCCCGGATCTCCGGTGTTATGCGGCAGGCTAAAAGGGCGGCCGCGGTAACGATAAAGCCGTCAATGATCAGGAGAATGCCCCGGTTTCGGGCATGGGCCATGGTATAAGCCATTTCCGCAATTTCAAAGCCGCCCAGAGCTCGCAGAATCACCTCGGGAGCGGCATTTTCCGGAACCCGGTTCACGGCCTTCCGAATGAGCTCCGTTTTAAGAGCCAGCGCCTGATCTCCGATGCCGGTACCCCGGCCGGCGCATTCCTCCGCAGGGAGTCCGGCCACCCTGGCCAGAATGGCGCTGGCAGGGGTGGTGTTTCCGATGCCCATTTCGCCGAAGAGGAGGGCGTTGATGCCCCGGGAAACGGCATTGTCCGCAATGCTTTTGCCGAACTCTTCCGCCTTTTTAAGCTGTTCCTCCGTGAGGGCGTCTTCCTCGCTGAGATCCCGGGTGCCCCGGCCCAGAGAGCAGTTTCTGACCCGGGATATGCCGTCCGGCAGGATCTCTTCCGGGCGGCTGATGCCGGAGTCAATGATTTCAAAGGGGATCCCCGCAGTGTCCAGAAAGGCGTTGATGGCAGCGCCGCCCCGGATGAAGTTATTTACCATTTTTACCGTGAAGTCGCTTCCCGTAATGCTTACGGGGTGCGCGGCCGCTACGCCGTGATCCCCGGCAAAGATAAGATGAAGGGGGGTAAGCTTAAGGTCGTCTTCGGGTTCTGCTCCCAGCGCAAGAGCTGTCTGGAGGGCCAGATCCTCCAGAAGACCCAGGGAGCCCAGAGGCTTCGCCTTGCGGTTTATGGCATCTGCAAGCCTTTTGATGCGATCGTCCGGAAAATAATCATGGAATTTCATTTTTGCGGGTTTATTTCTGAGTTTTTTCTGAAATTGGAAATCATGCATTTACATATTTTGGAGGAGCCGTGCCTGATGATCTGAGGTCTGATGTGACAGCAGGCCGGCGCTTCCGCATAATGAAATTGCGGGAAATCCCAAACAGAGCAGCGAGCCGATTCATTATTGCATAAATCAGCCGGATGGAAAAATAAAGAACTTAAAAGTCAGCGGAGAAGGTCTCAAGGCAGAGGCCGTCAGACCATGTACATGCCTTGAGAGGCAATGTCCGAGATCTTAAATTCCGCTGCCGGGGCGCTGTTCTGATCGCTATCCTCCGGATCGCCGCCCCTGACAGCGCAGAAATCTTCCAGGAGCTTCTTCCAGGCTGCTGCAACATTAATAAACTCCCGGAGCAGGGTGTGAAGCGCTTTCCCGTCAAGCCGGGCCATCCATTCGTAGCGCTGCAAATGGAGATGTCCCTCCGGACTTAACGCAAACACGGAACCGCAGGTATCGCGGTACAGGTGACAGGAATTAAGAGCCTGTTTCAAAAAATCATTTTTGCTGCCGCCTGCGGGTTTTCCCAGGTCAACGCGGATAAAGATCATTTCTCCGGCATTGTGCATCAGGATATCCATATCCTGAACTGTAAAACCTGATCCGCCGGCGCTGCCGTCCAGTTCTATTCCCATCTCCTTGCCAAGAGAAAGCATAAGTTCATTAAAGTCCATAAAACCTAATCCCTCAACTAAACGGCCCTCAGCTAAAACAATTCCGGCAGGCACGCCAATCAAGTATAACAAGGCTCGTATTTGTTAACCAGCT
>DFFT01000119.1:7250-26802 GCA_002372325.1 Succinivibrionaceae bacterium UBA3769
TTCAGGCAGCTCTCCTCCCGTTTCCGATCCGGGAGGGGTTATACCATTAGAGATAAGTACTTAAAATCGAAGTCATCTGTGACTCTGGCATCCTCGCCGGCTGTCCCATCTTGGGGCTGCAAGGCGTCTTTTCCGGTGATAATCCCGCGCCACTTCAGAGCGACTTCGGCGAACTCTTCCAGATACTTTGCCAGCATGTCCGCATCAAGGCGATCCATCCAGTCATAGCGCTGCAGCGCCATATGACCTGTTTCCGGATTCCGCGCAAATGAGGAACCGCTGGTTTCCTGATAAGCGTAATTCGCCGCCAGAAACCGGGTAAATAATGCCTCATCGGGACATTCTGCTCCCAGATCCGCAATCATGAGCATCTTGTCTCCGGCTTCCTGCAGCAGCACGTCAACATCGCCAATGGCAAACTGACAGGAGTTTTCCTGATTCTCCAGCTCAAATCCGAAGAGATTGCTGAGTTTTTGGATTACTTCCCTGAAATTCATGTTTTCTCCGTAAAAACAGTTCTGCCGTTAAGAAAAAGCGCCTGAAGCCGGCGTGTAATCAGCAGATCCTGCGGTAAAAATCCAGAACTGCTCCGCTGCCGAACCGGGCGGTTCCGGCAGACAGGCTCCGGACAGTTCCAGCCGTTTTTCCTGCAGGGACAATAACTCCCGGCCGGAAAGCCGCGGTCTCTTTCAAAGCAGCGGCGCATGGAAAGGGGGCGGGGCCGTTTTAAAAGCCGATTTCCATATCCAAAGACAGCGCGGTTGCCTGCTCTGCTTTTTTCTGAAGTTCATCAGCCACGTCATTTGGGTTAGGGAACCATGAATTCATATGCAGATCTTTGCTCCCTGCGGTCAGCATACTGGCAAATAAGCTCGTTTTTTCTACCCCGTCTAAACTTTTCATCATTTTGTTCACGGCATCATGACCATTAAACAGTGTTTTCATAACCACACTGGCAAAGGTTGCCGGCGGTTTGACAGTGCTTCCAAGGGTGTTATAGATCTGAATTTTAAAATTACCTAAATCAGTCAAAACACCTCTGGAAATGGTGTCAGCAAATGATGTCAGTATTTTCTGGCGTTCGGCATCGCTTTGGGCTCTGGTATACTTGTCGGTCAAACTGTTAAGCAGTCTTTTTCTGTCTAACACAACTGTATTGTTCTGATTTTCATGAAGCGGATCCTGCGGATCAATAAGGCATTTAGTGAAAAGCTCTGTGGCTGCGTTCAGTTTATCGGGAGCATTGTTTATTCTGGCCAGGACGTTTCCATAATATTGCCCGCCGGGGTTGTAATCATCAGAGTTTAAATGTTTGGCCATTAATTCGTCAAGATACTTTGGCACGCCGCGTTTCTCGAATAAATCTTTTAAATCGTCATTACAGCCATCTGCAAAATCATCGTCGTTTTCGGGATCAATAACTGATTCGTTTAAAGGTACCATCTTCCTCCCTTCGTCGCTCTTGTAGAAATCAATGAATTTACTGACGACATCAAGGTCATCACGCACAGGAGGTTCTTTGTTTCCGGAGAGCTTCCCGTATTGCAGAGTGTCAACCAGAAGCTTTCCCAGCATAATGGTATTATTCATTTCGTTTATGGTATTCTGGAGACGGTTCATAGACTGAACAAAGCAGTAGATTTGCGGGGGAACCTCCAAACCGAGTTTTTGAAGTTCGCTTAGAATGCACTGAAGACGCGTTGCTACGTCATGAGTGATATCTCCCTTTGCCATGATGGAGTTAACAATGGCGTTAACCTTTCCCGAACTGGCTTGAAAAACCTTTTTGCCGTCCGGAGACAGCAGATGCTCAAAGCCGTTCGTAAAGGCATTTCCATTGCGGAGAGCGCATCCTAGGATAAGTCTGAGCATTTCAACGCGTTCATCAAGGATAACCTTCGGTCTTTCTTCGGTTCCGGTAACATTGCCGTTTTCATCTTTAACCGGAACAGTCTCTGTTACTACATTGCCGTTTTTATCTGTTTCATAGGTTTTCTTGAATTCGTACAAATTGCCGAAATCAATGAATGTGGCCTCTTCGGCGGCTGTCATGATGTTTCCTGAGTGAAAATCGCCATGGAATTTGCCGCTGCCCAGAAAAGCTTCTGAAAACCATACCTGCGCTGCCTGAAGAAGCTTTTTTTCTTGTTTTGCCATCTTTTCAATAACTGCAATAACGGTACCGGCGCCAGAGCTCAGCGAGTTTGCGCCGATGCTATCCTTTGGTACAGGCACCGGCTTGTTCTCGTTATCCGTATTCAGTATTATCTTGCCGGTGGAGGGATCTGTTTTGAAAATGTCCCGCACTTCGGTGGATAAATCTTTAATTGCTTTTTTAATGGTGTAATCAACCGTATTGCCATTGCCCAAGGATCCTACCAGAATGTTCTTTTGCGGCGGCACCAGATCATCGGCAAGCTTCATGGTAGTGACGTCAGATCCGATGGAATATGACGGATGATTTTCTTTGCCCTTGATGTCATATATAGCGACACCTTCTTTGATATTTTTCGCCTCAGTTCTGAAATCGAACTCCTTCATGTACTGATCGAGCTGTCCCTGCCAGGTTTTAGCCATGGAGTTTCCGATTTTCTGAGCGGCAGCAGTAAAGATTTCAGCTTCTTTTTTGACCCGTTCCTCAGCATCATGACGCATGATTTTAACAAGCTTGCGTTCGTGTATTGGTTTATCAGAACCTGGCTTTTTATATTCAAAATCGCAGACAAAGGCTTCGCCTACAGATGCCGCTCCCAGGGATTTCTCAAGAGAGATGCTTTTTATGGGGTGATCGGTGTTTTCAGAATCTTTAATCATCTTCGTCAGATAAGACTGGACGATTCTGCGCGGTATAGGAGCCAGTTTTGATTTCATGTCGTCCAGCGCATCGGCATATTCGCCAACCACGGAGCGAGGCAGTCCCTGCAGCATTTTCTGCATCAGCGGACTGGTTCCCTTGAGAATAGCTCCGGTTAATTTGACTTCGGCATTATTGCGGGAGCTGGTAAAACTCTCTCCCTGTAACGGCTGTCCCTTGATATCATGAAAATCGAAGGTCTGACTGAAACGCAAGGCGGCCGCAAAGGATGCCTTTTTATCTGCCTTGGTCATATTGACGAAATAATCGCCCAGCACCTGTTTAAAAAGCGCCAGCTGCCCGGGAGCAGTGGCATCGGTGGCGGCATTGTTCATAATATCCTTAAGAGTTTTTCCGTCGAGCTCCTGCTTGATTTCCGCTGCCGTCATATTCTTGTAAGGGTCGGTGGTGATACCGCCCTGATCATTAACAGCCTTGTTGTCTATCTTGAATACCTGGTTAATGAACTCCTGAATATGTTCGCACCCCTTATTGGCCATTTTCTGGATGATGAACCCGAATTTAAAGAGCTCGGAAGAGGGCAGCTTGTCAGGATTTGAGACAAACGCCTGAAACTTTTCTGCGAAATCCGGGGCACGGGCTGCTTCAGCCAGACTTTTTCCTTCAGCCTTCTTAAAGGCGGCATCCACGATCTCTCGTATTTCAGCGAAATTCTGTTTAATGACCTGGGTTGTTGCATCATCTGATATGGTATTCAGGACTTCGGGGTTTTTCATTATGGAGGCAAAGAGATTAATGTGTTCCGGAGCTGCCAGCATCTGCCGCATGGCCTCTCCCGGGTTGCTTTGCAGCGCTTCCGCCACCATGGTGTCATCTGAAAATACCAGATCTGCGACAAAATCCTTGATCTGATAGTCATTTATGGTGCTTATATCCTTGATAATGGTGTTAAGCGGAGCCAGCTGTTCCGCGGTCAGCCCGTTTATAAAGGCGGTGAACTTGTTTTTAAAGTCTGGCGCATCAAGGCTTGATGAAAGCTTTAAGCCGGTGTTTTTTACGGAAAGATTTTCAAATTCCTGGCTGGTATTCGCTATGTCAGCTGACAATTTTTTATACTGTTCGGGATATTTCTTTTCGAGATTTTTTCCGTTGTTCATTCCTGTCAGCAAAGAGGTGTCGTTACACAGCAGTTTTCCGAATAAAACAATATTCTTTTCGCTGAGCACAAAGCTGCGGAGCTTTTGCGGATCATTCAGCAAATCATTGATCACGGCCTTATCAGAAAACTGCAGCCTGAGGAGACTTTCCTTTTCCGCAGAGCCGCTTAGGTCATTTTTCTTAAGTTCCTGAGGCTCAGGGACATTTTTTTCGGCAACTTTATTGATGCTTTCGGTGATCATGTTTTGATCAACGTAAAACTCACCGTTATTTGGCGTTTTGAAAGGAATGTTTGCCGACTGCTTCAGCAGATCCTTCATTTCGTCGGAAAGACCGGAGTTATCCTTTACGATTTTGTTCAGATGGTTCATCATCTGCTCTTTGGTAACGGCTTTTCCGTCAAGCGTATACTCGGCAACATCCAGCAGGTACATGGTATTATAATCCCCTGCCATTACCTCGGAAAAATCTTCTTTGGATATTTGCGCGCAGATTATCGTGGCAAACTGGCGGCTTAAGCTCTTACGGTCATTTCCGGTAAGAGAGCCGTTCAGATCATTTTCAAAAACGCTGTCCAGGAGCATCCGCACATCGCCTTTGCCGATGACGTCTCTGCTTCTGACAGCTTCCTGGAACAAATCCTTCATCATCTGCTGAGGATCAATTTCCATGTTGATTTTGATGGCGTTCGGTTCTTTGCCGACAAATGCTGACAGCTTTCCCTGCGTATCCTTGACAAGCTTTACCTGTTCATCGCAAAGCTTGAAGGACTCAGATTTATTGATGTCTGAGCTGGCCATTTTCAGGGCAATCCGGCACATGTTAAGGTACTGGTTTTTGATTTTAGCGGTATTGTTCTCAATATAGCTGGAGTTCTGATCCTTCTGATTAAAGCTTATATGGGCCTGGGCAGTTGATTTGGCCGTTTCCCCGATATTGCGGTTCGGCGAGAGAAGAGATACGGCATTGAGCACTGAGTTCTCCTTGGCCTGGTAATGCATCTTCATAGTAGCGTTGTCAATGCTCTGTCTGGTCTTTTGTCTGCTTTTGCTCATTTTTGCCGTATTGTCGGCAGCTTTCAGTTCTTTTGCGGTAAGCTGCACTGCCTTGGAATAAGGGTTGAAACCGATGCCTTTGTTGGCATACTTGTCCAAAATGGTGCGAATTTCATTACGGGTCAGGGGCAGAAATCTGTTTTTGAGATTTGCCTGGTTCTTATCTGCGCTGCCGTCGGCAGATAATGATCGGGGAATGCCGATTTGGTCTCTGATCTTGTTAAGATTCTCTTCTGGGACGCCGCCTTTCTGGAGAGCGCTGATGAATTTCTCCTTGATGTCCAAAATCTTATCCGTAGGGAGGGTCTTGTTATTCTTGCTGGTACGGAATACAAAATTGTTCAGTTTTACCAGCTTCAGATCGCCGTTTTCCTTCGTCTGGTAATCAACGATACCGGCGTTGTATTTGCCGCTGGCTATTGCATTGAAATCTCTCAGGGTAAGATCTGTCATTTTTTGGATCCTCTGTTACGTTTGGTGTTTCCATAGCCGCTTCATGCGAGCATGGCACACTCTATTTATGAAAACGTATTCATGTGCCAAATGTTACACAAATTGCCAAAATAACGCAATTTTTCGGGATGAATCGTTTTAAGAGGCAAAGTCTTATGACGTCATACTCTGAAATCAGAAAGGCGGGCCATTATTACGAAATGGCCCGGAATCGGAAACAAGCCTGCCGGACTCTTTTATAGTAAACGAATTTAATATCTGAGTTATACAGGTACCGGAACCTGTTCATCTCGAAAGCACTTGAAACTACAGAGACTTGCCAGTTTCGCATTAGGTTTTCTGTACTTAGAATAGTAAGCATCCAGTTTTTCTTCGAGGGCTATTCTACTTGGGAAGTATCGATTGTGAGTCATTTCTCTGCGTGTAATTCTCCACACTTCTCAATCGGATTCAGATCCGGAGAATACGGTGGCATGCTGATGTAGGTCATTTTATCCCGGATGTCCTGGTATTCAGGAAGTTCCTCTTCCCAAATCAGCCTGATCGCCTTCTTATGCCAGGGAGCATTATCCAATACCATGCAGTACATCTTCCCATCCTCTGCAGGTACAGCAGACAGGAAACCTCTGAACGATTCAATGACAGTCTCATAGTTGAACCACCCTGGTTTCGTAACAATCAGTTCTCCTGTCTCCGGAATCAGGTAACCACTATAAGCAATGCTCTCTTTGCCTGGCTTAGACATCACCTTCGGTTTGGAGCCTTTCTCCGCCCACCTGGAAGTGATACTTGTCTGAACTTGAAAATGAACCTCATCCTGAAATACAACCTTGAAGGAAGGATTCTTACTCAATTCGCACTGTTTTTTTTAAAGGCGTCACGAGCCTCGTCGTCAGGATTCTCAGGAGACGGGTATGTTTGCGGTCTGATAAGGGCAAACCCCATCTTATGAAACAGCTTCTGGCATGCTCTGACCCCAAGTTCAACATCGAACGTGTCTTTGATGTGTTTTGATAACGAAGGCCCATCCCAAACGTTGAAGCCAAAGTTGTTAGGATTGCTGCTCACGTTCTCCTTAAGTTTGGCAATCTGTTCATCAGTCAATCTGCGAGGCTGGCCGGTCTGTTTCTTTGCCCGCAAAGAATCCCAGCCGTTTTCATCTGCCTTCTTGACCCATGACATGAGCGTTGTTTCACCATCACCGCAATGTTCAGCAAGTTCCCTGGCGGACATGCCACCAAGAAGAAGGTTTACCATAGTCACACGGTATGCGAACTTAATATCAGAGTTATCCTTAACTAAAGCTTTGCCCTGGGAAAGAAGTTCTTGGGGATCATGGATGAATTGTCTTGTACGCATTGTATCTACCTCCATGACCATCATACCATGTCTCACCGCTATAACTCAGAAATTAAATTCGTTTACTATAAGTCTGAATCTGAAAACAGATCCCTGGCGCCGCCAGTCTCATGGTTTCCGACTTCGCAGCGCTCTTAGCGAAGCCGCGCCGGTTAAAATGCGTTTAAAGATTATGCATCCCTCACAAGGCGGTACTTTAAAGCTTAGGGAAATGCTGCAAAAGGGGGTACTATAAAGGCGATGCCCCCTTCCTAGTGTACTAAAAATTCCGCGGGCTTGGCAAAATTGTTTCCGGCCTGCCGTGCCTTATGCGGCAGTCCTGCATTTTCGGCGCTGTCAGGACTGGCCGTGGTTTTGCGGATCCGGGAACGGTGATGTTTAAGGAGTGATTTATGAAGAAAAGATTCAGCATGACAGCCGGGGCTCTGGGCGTATTTCTGGCGGCTTTTGCCATGACGGGCTGTCATCACGGCAGCCATCATGATTCTGAACCCCCGCTTCCGGATCCCTCCATGGGGGTGGGAACTGACGGCAATGTGCTGACCGGGGATCCGGTGACCGTCTATACGTTCTATGCCACTGACATCACTGCCAAATACGGACAGCTTACCCCGGTTTTCGGGGATCTTCTCGCTGTTCCTGCCGAGGCTCAGGGACAGGACTCGCTTCCTGCTCCCGTTGCCTGGCATTATGTTCTTCCGGCCGAGGTATTTCAGGATCGCTCTCTGAAATTTCCTCTGGAGGAGGAGTTCATCTTAAAGAACGGCAGCAAGACCGTCACTGAAACAATGCTTATCGGCGAGCCCGGGGGGAATGCTGCCGGCGTTGATCCTCTGGTACTGTTTCAATGGCATATCTATAACAACGGCGAAGAAAAGTTCGGCGTGCCTCTGCCTCCCCTGGCCGGCATTGATCTTCGGGTCATCGAAGCCTGGCATCTTCTGACTGCGGGCAACGTAAAGGTTCCCGGAGCGGGAGTTCATGTGGCGGTGTTCGACACTCAGGTGGATTTCCGGCATGAGGATCTGGCATCCCGGAAATATGAAAACACCGCGGTAGCGGATCCCGGGAATATCCGCAACCAGCCGGGGCCGGCTCTCGAAGAGCTTGAGGAAGACTGCGAGGACATTCACGGTACCGCCGTGGCCGGCCTTATTGCCGCTGACGGCAATAACGGCGCCGGCGGTACCGGCATTGCCTTCGGCGCCGCCATTACTTCCTATCTTCTGAACGAGGATGAGATTATGGGAGATAAAAGCTTCCATAAAGGAATTCAGGGGTATTATGGCGATGATGATGAATTTCCTGTTTACGGCGATAACGACGATGACGGGGATGATGACGATGATGACAAGGACATTGATCCGGATTTTGACAGCTTCTCCTTTGTGGACGAGGATCCGGAGGAGACCTATAGGATCAAGCAGGCGCTTGATGCCAATATGACGGAAATGTTCCGGCTCAGCGGAGACCGGAAGGACACCGATATCATCAACATGAGTCTTGGCTTTGACTATCTTACCTATAACAGCCCGGAAACCTGGTCTCTTCTTGACGGCCTCAGGGATAAAGGCATCTCCTTATTCAAGGCCATGGGCAACGAATATGAAGATACCGAAAGCAATATCATTGACGAGGAATACGACAAATATACCGGTCTGGAAAGACAGTTCAACATGAACAGCCCCTTGGAACGGCATCCCTACGTGATTACCGTGGGAGCGGTAAACGCTCTGGGCGCCAAGAGCAGCTACAGCTCCTGCTCCGCCGGTCTCTGGATTGCCGGTCTGGGGGGAGAAGAGGGCTACACCGGCTCCGTTACTGACTCCGCCGCTCTGGTATCCACTCTTTCCAGCTACGATCCCAGTCTCTACGATGATCTGGATGAGGGCACTCCCTTCAGAAATATGCCTGGCACCGCATATTACACCGCCAAGATGAACGGCACCTCGGCAGCCACCCCGACGATTTCCGGTGTTGCCGCTCTGGTGGTCAGCGCCAAGCCGGACATCACGGTGCCGCAGATGCGCTATGTCCTGGCCCGGACGGCCCGGAACGATGAGGTTCTCCCCACCCTGACAGTTCCCTCTCAGGAAACCTTTATTGCGGAAATCGGCGAAAACGCCAATTTTGGCTGGCAGACCAACGGCGCCGGCATGAGACATTCATCCTTCTACGGCTTCGGTCTTGCGGATGCGGCGGGCGCGGTGCAGCTGGCCTTCGGCTGCGCTGATGACGAGGGGTGTCTGAAGAGAGCCGCTCTTCCGAAGCAGTATATCGCGGAGGAGGTCTCCTGCTCCTATGAGGATCCGGAAACCCGGAAGGGAGTGATCTGCTCCGTGTCCGGCCTTAAGGACAGCGCGGGATCTCCGCTGACCAATGAACTGGAGGTGGATGCTCTCACCGTCAACCTGGCGGGCTACGGCTTTGCCCTGGAGGAACAGACCGCTCCGGCCTGCGTCGGGCTTAACGAAGAGGAATCCTCCCGGGAATTCCGGAAGGGGGTGGTTAATGCCAATAACGTAACCCAGAGTTTCATGACCCATTCCGCCACTCAGGCGAAGTCCATGCTGAAGCCCTACTATGCCGCCTGGGACTACTACGGCGTCAATGCCTGGAGGGACGTGGCCCCGGAGGACAACCCTCTGGAAATCCCCGCCGCTGACTTCTATCTCGAAAAGGTCTCCGGAGATACGGTCTTTACCGTAACCATCCGCTCCCAGTGCCGCCTTAAGGCCGAGGATCTCAGTCGCACGGCCCGGGTAACGGTATACGGCTACTGAGGATAATGCCGGCCGAAGGGCAATCGTGTTAGAATCTCCCCCGGGAAAAAACCTGTTTTTCCGGGGGAGATTGCTTTCAGATATGGGAAAAAGAGGGAAAGGGAATAAGAGGATAAGGGAAAAAAGGAGAGAAGAAATGGCTCATTTTGATTATGAAACTCAGGGCACCTGCGCCCGGGTGATTTCGTTTGATATGGATGACGATCATGTCGTTACCAATGTGAAGTTTTTCGGGGGCTGCGATGGCAATCTTAAGATGATCTCCAAGCTGGTGGAGGGCATGCGGGGCGAGGAGATTGTGGCCAAATGCTCCGGCAATCTCTGCCGCAACAAAGGCACCTCCTGCGCCGATCAGCTGGCCCGGGGCGTCAAAAAGGCTCTGGAGGGCTGAGCCCCGGCCTGACTCAGTTCTCTCAGCAGGGCAAAAAAATACCGCCGGACAGGGGAATCCTGTTCCGGCGGTACTCTTTCAGAGGCCGGCAAAACAGCACCGCGCGGGCGCTGATTTTTCCTCTGCCTGCTTCTTTCTGCCTTACTTATAGCTCTCAAAAAGCTTTCTGAAGGCCGGCATGGAGCGGGTAATCATGTCTCCGGACACGCAGTAGGCAATGCGGACATAGCCCGGGCAGCCGAAGTCATCGCTGGGCACCAGAAGGAGGTCAAACTGTTTAGCTCTTTCGCAGAAGCTTACGGCATCCTCCTCCAGCGCTTTCACAAAGAGGTAGAAGGCACCATCGGGAGGCACGCAGGTGTAGCCGATTTCCGTAAGGCCGTTAAGAAGGAGATCCCGGTTTTTGGCATAAATGCTGAGATCCGAGGTCAGGGGAGCGCATTTGGTGATGACGTGCTGCCACAGGGCCGGAGCGCAGATAAAGCCCAGGGATCTTCCGGCGCCGCAGATGGCCGCGTACATCTTTTCCCATTCCGGCATGGTGTCGGGCACCAGCACATAGCCGATACGCTCTCCCGGGAGAGAGAGGCCCTTGCTGTAGGAATAGCAGACCAGGGTATCCGGATAGAAGCTGGCGGTGAAGGGAGTTTTTTTGCCGTTGTAGGCGATTTCGCGGTAGGGCTCGTCGGAAATGAGGTAAATCGGATGTCCGAACTCCTGACTCTTGCTCTTAAGGAGAGCGGCGAGGGCCTTAATCTCCTCTTCCGGATAGATGACGCCGGAGGGGTTATTGGGAGAGTTCAGAATTATTGCGGCGGTATTGGCGTCCAGACACTTCTCCAAAGCCGGAAGATTGATGCCGAAGGAGGGCAGAGCCGGAGGCACTACCCGGCATTCGGCGCCGCGGGATTCGATGAATACCCGGTATTCGGTGAAGAACGGAGCCAGCACCAGAACGTTCTGACTGTGACTGTCGATGACGGCCTGAAGACAGATGGTCAGGGAGGCTGCGGCGCCGCAGGTCAGGTACAGGTTGTTTCCGGTATAGGAGGAGCCGAAGCGCTGGTTAAGATCCTGGGCGATGGCATTCCGGGCGGCAGGATCTCCCTGAGCGGAGGTGTAGCCGTGCAGTCTCGTGGTGGGCTTCACGGTTTCCAGCAGGGAAACTGCGGTGTCCTTTACCGCTTCCGGAGTTTCCACGCTGGGGTTTCCGATGCTGAAGTCATAAACGTTTTCCGGGCCGACTTCGGCGATTCTCTTTTTGCCGTATTCGAAAAGCTCCCGGATCACGCTTCTCCGGGAACCCAGTTCATACATTTTCTGGTTTAACATGATGCATTACCTTCATAGATAAAAGTGACCGGCAATAGTATACACCTCTCCCGGAAAACCGCCGGAAATCTCCGGAGTCGGGGCTTCCTTATGCAGCCTTCCTCTCAGTTCCGCTCCTGACGCTGTTTTTAATCCGCTTCAAAGCCGCTTATGAACCGCTCCTCAGGCAAAGGCTCCGGGGACTTCTTTTCTTCCCGGGACTCCCCAGGCGAGAAATGGTTTCGCGGCAGGGCTGATTCCATTACAATAGCCGGAACAGCTGGAATGCCGGAATAGCTGGAAATACAGGAATAGCGGAAACCGTTTTTTGCGAGGTGTTTATGGGCGCTTGTCGTGTCGGATTTATTTCTCTGGGCTGCTGCAAGAATCTGGTGGATTCCCAGAACATCATCACTCTTCTGATGAAGAAGGGGTATCAGGTCAGCTCCACCTATGAGGGCGCGGATGCGGTGATTGTAAACACCTGCGGCTTTATCGAGGATGCGGTCAAAGAGTCTCTGGAGGTTATCGGCGAGGCTCTGGAGCATTGTCCCAATGTGATAGTCACGGGCTGCCTCGGCCCTAACCGGAAGCTTATTCTGGATACCTGGCCCGGAGTGAAGGCCGTTACCGGCCCCCACAGCGCTCCCGCAGTGCTTCAGGAAATGGAAAGGCTTTTTGCGCTTCCCGCGGAAACCCCGGCAGGCCGGGTGCCTCCCGGCGGCATTCTGCTTACTCCGCCGCACTATGCATACCTCAAAATCTCCGAGGGCTGCTCCAATAAATGCACCTTCTGCATTATTCCGCATCTTCGGGGCCCTCTGGAATCCTTTCCGGGGGAGGAACTTATTGCCCGGGCCCGGAACTACGTTTCCCGCGGGGTTAAGGAGCTTCTGGTGGTGGCCCAGGACACCTCGGCCTACGGCATTGACCGAGGGTATCCGGGGTTTTCCGGGCATGAGAGAGGGGATCTTTACGCTCTTATGGAGGAACTCTCCCGGCTTAAGGTCTGGCTCCGGGTGCATTACGCCTACCCCTATCCCCACGTCACCCGCCTTATTGAAATGATGGCGGAGGGGAAGGTTCTGCCCTACATGGATGTGCCCTTTCAGCACGCCAGCCGGCATATGCTTCAGCTTATGAAACGGCCCGGGGATGCGGACAGAATTCTGGAAACCGTCTCCCGCTGGAGAAATATCTGTCCTGACATCACCGTGAGATCCTCCTTTATCGTGGGCTTCCCCGGAGAAACCGAGGAAGATTTCACGGAGCTTCTGGACTTTATCCGGGAAATCCGCCTGGACAGAGTGGGCTGTTTTACCTATAGTCCCATGCCGGAGGCTCCGGCCAGCTCCTTCCCCGGCCAGATCCCCGAGGAGGTGAAGCAGGAACGCTATGAACGCTTTATGGAGGTGCAGCAAAAGATTTCCGCCGCAAAGATGCAGGCAAAAGTCGGCTCCGTCCAGGAGGTTCTGGTGGATATCGTTGATGAAAAGGGCATCATTTCCCGCACCAAAGCCGATGCTCCGGACATTGACGGCGTCATGTACCTTCATGCACCCCGGGGCCTTCGGGTCAGGCCGGGGGATCTTCTGCGGGCTCGGGTTACCGCCAGCGACGAGTACGATCTGGAGGGGGATATCATTGCGGACTGACCCCGGGCAGGTTTTTCAGGAGTCTGTTAGCTCCCTCACGGTTATCTCCGGAGGGGTTTTGTATATAATTGAGCCGGTTTTTGCGTCTTCGGCGGTAACTTTTTCCGGCCTCGGACGTTATCAGGTGCCGGAGAATTTTATTGGCGCTCCGGCTTATTTTCAAAAGCAGGCTCAAATAGCCGACAAAGTTGTCAATATGTGAATAGATTTCACATACAGGACGCAAATAACCGTGTAATATAACTCCGTACAGTGTAAAAGTTCCCCGGGAGCAGAAGTGTCGTTACATGTAAGAAGGGTTATGGAGCAGTGCTACGCTGCCAATATCCAGCATCACAAGTCTCAGGTAATAATGGTTTCCTTTGCCGATCAGGCGGAGGTAAGACGTGACTTTGACATTTTCTGCCAGCAGAAGGGCATTGATCATCCGGTCAGGCTGCAGCTTACCCCCGATGATGTCTATTCGCCCCTGTCCCCGGTGCTCTATGTGGTGAACGAGCTTCTCCGCCGGCTTTCCATTCCTCTGGAGCAGGTGGCCGACATGCTGAAGCTGGAGCAGTACGAGAAGTCCATTCTCCTCTGCATGCTCAAGAACACCAGTACCATTCAGGATTTTATGATGCCGTCGGATGTGGAATACGTGAAATTCCGCATGACCCGGCATATCCGCGCCATAGTGAGACATCTCCTCAGCATCACTGACGGCCGGGATCCCCTGATGATCTCCATTACCAATCTGCAGTATGCCGGAGCCTCTTCTCTGGAATTCCTGCTCACCCTGATAAGCCCCGAGAAGGAGGACTATCGGTTTTCCATGCGGAGCTCCACTGCTCTCAAGCGCCTTAAAACCGCCGATGACGAGAAAGAGGGCAGCGATCTTCTGGACGACCCGAACTGCATTGTGGTGCTGGGGGTGAATTCCAGCTTCTCGGACGGCAAGAGATCCCAGGAATGGCTGGACTGGGAGGATCGCTTTGAAAGGGTGATCCAGATGGTGCGTCCGGAGGATTCCGAAACCGGTCTGGAAATTGATGAAAACCGTCTGGTCTGGCCGGTGCAGAACTATCAGGCCCGGCAGATCTCTACCATTCAGGAGGCCATCAACCGCTGCGGCATCCTGCTTAACTATTTCTGCAGCCACGAGGTGGTGGAGCTGGCCCAGAGAACTCTCCAGTACATTCGCATTCTCAACCGGGAGGACGAATTCAACGATTACGAAGAGAAGCTGTATCATTTCCTGGGACGGGCTCATCTTTACAACCACAATTACGAGGATGCCCTGCTGTCCTTTGACATGATGTACGAGAAGGCGCAGTACACCAACAACAATGACAATGCCTGCCGGGCCTATATAGAGCTGGCCTATACCCATATCTTCCGCTCGGATTTCGAATCGGTGCTGCATTTTGCCGAGATGGCGGCTCATCTGGGGGAGGTGAGCATGAACCTCCGGCTGGTGACCATTGCCAATTTCTGTCTCTTTGTGGCCTACGACCGGGCCAGCATCAAGTACGGCTACCACAATATCGTTTCGCTGCTGTCCAATCTGGAGCGCCATAACCTGCACAAGGAACAGACCTATGTGCTCCGGAATATTTTCGCCCAGGCGTCTCTGGATCCCAACGTAACCCTCAAGATGTCCCTGGACTACTGCAATCAGGCGGTGAACATCGCGCAGCGGCTGGGGATCCGTCATGAGTCCGCCGCGGCCAACCACTGCCGGGGCATTGTGCTGTTCCAGATGGACAGAATTCAGGAGGCTCTGCATGCCTACCGCCTGAGCGAAGCTCTTTACAGCATGATTGACGTGCCTATTGAGCTTACCCATGTGTATAACTCCATCGGCTTCCTCCTGCAGGGCACCGAGGATTACCCCAACGCTCATGAGTACTACCTGCAGTCCCTCAGAAACTCCATCAAGCTGAATGACTATTCGGAAATTTCCGTAACCCTTTACAACCTGGCCCAGCTCTATCAGCTGAGCGGCATGCCGAAGGAGGCCCTGCATACCCTGGATATTCTGCAGGACGTCATGGCCATCCGCGGCACCTATAAGCTGCCTCTCCACAATATTCACCATATCATTCTGCAGAAGGCCCGGGTTTATATCGATCTCGGCGAGGCCAGCTTTGCGGATCAGATGCTGAAGCGGAGCCGCGGTCTTATGAAGACCTTCCCCACCAAGGGCAGCGAGCAGACCGTTCTGAACCTTCTGGAAGCAGTGGTTTATACCATGAACAAGAACCGGGAGAAGGCTCTGGGCTGCTTCTATCAGGCCCGTTCCCGGCAGAAGGAGCAGACACTGACTCAGGAAGAGCATGTCATGTTCTACATTCTGGGCATGCGCATTCTGAATGTCTTCGGCACCTTTGAGGAGCGTTATCGCTATTTCCGGGAAGGTGTGACATATATTCGGGATCATCAGCTCTTTAACAGCATGAAGCTGATGAAGACTGCCTGGAGCAACGACAACTGCAATATCTACAAGGGGTACAGCACCATTGTTACCCCCATGAACGAGCTCAACCAGATAATCCCTCTGGTCAAGCAGGAGCGCAAGGTTAACATCCTCTGGCAGCAGGTTCATGAGATGCGCCTGGTGACCATGCTCCACAAGTTCAGCATGAGCGTGAAGACCTATGACAAGCTGGCTCAGGAAACCCTGCGGCTTCTGGCCTCGCACTTCAGCATCAACGGCGGCATGATCTACTTTGTGGACAGCGAAAAGGGCACCTCCGAGCTTATCTACGAGTTTAATACCTCCAAGGATTATCAGGGCTTCACCTTCCGGAGGATCCAGAAGTTCATTAACTCCCATCTCAGCGAGCAGGACGTTCTTAATCTTGAGGATGAGGATATTGCCGGCACGCTGGTGCACCGGCTGACCGTGTATCCGCTGGTGGATCAGGATCGGGTGTTCGGCATGATGCTGCTGTTCAAGTTCCAGAAGAAGACCGACGGCGAAAGCGAGAAGGTGGATTCCATCGGCTTTATCGCCCAGCAGCTTGGCAGTCAGCTGATTCTCATGATTCAGCGCGCGCAGCTCATTCGCGTCAGCACCACGGATATGCTTACCGGCCTTTACAACCGCATGGAGTTCCACAACCAGATTTCCGGGGTTATCAGAAGACTGTCTCCCTCCAGCGATATTGCTCTGGGCTTTATCGACCTTGATAACTTCAAATACTACAACGACAATCTGGGACACGACGTGGGCGACAAGCTTCTGGTGTGGTTTGCGCAGCTGCTTAACGAAATCAAGGTGCCCGGGGATATTGCCTGCCGCTGGGGCGGCGACGAATTCCTGCTCCTGATGCAGGACTGCTCGGCAGACGAGGCCTCCCGCAGAATGCAGAAGGTGCTGGATACCCTTAAGGCTCAGCACGGCTACAAGAAGGAGATTGAGGAGTTCCTGGGGAAGCCGGTGGACAACCTGCCGGAACGCTACTATCTCTCCTGCTCCATCGGCGTCATGGACAGCAGTTCCCTGCCGCGGCCCTTCACCGAGGGCGACCTCCTGACCCATGCCGACGAGGCTCTCTATGAGGTTAAGCGCACCGGCAAGGGCCGGGTGCTCAACTTCGAGAAGATGACCCACGAGGCAGACAACATGATTGTGGAGTCCAACCGCTAGAAGTCTTTGCGGAGTCCGGGATGAAGACGGCGGATTAGAGGCAGATTAAAAAGGCAGAGTCCGAGAATTTCCCGGGATTTGCCTTTTTTAATGCGCCTGTCGCAGTTTTTCCGGCTTCCTTATCGTTTCTCTATTGTTCCCGTTCCCTTTTTCCGGGCATGCTTCCCGGCAGTCTTACGGTTTTTTCTCCCAGAAGTTCGAAGAAGGCTCTTTTTACCGCAAGGTAGTTCCGGAGCGCCAGATAGTCCGGAATATTGCAGAGTCCCCATACCAGGAGAAGTCCGGCGATCTGCGCCCAGAACACCGGGGACGCTTCCTGCTCGTAAGGGAGGAGGCCGGCCCAGCCCGGATCCGCCAGCAGCCAGACAACGGCGCCCCCGAAGAAGATGTTGAGAATGAACATGCCCCACAGCACCGGGAGATCATCTGACACTTCATGACAGAGATGCTGCGTTTCGAGGCGGTAATCCGCGGCAAAAAAGTCCGCGAGATGCAGGGACAGCGACCGGGACTGCCAGAGAATGCCGGCATGAATGAGGAAGGAAAGCGCATTAAGCCCCGGAACAAAGCGAAACAGGAGATCCAGCGACAGAGCCAGATTCATGCCGTGAAAAATCCGGGCCAGCTTTTTAAACTGTTCTTCAGGGAGATGGTTTTGCGGGGAGTCCTGAGTTTTTGGAGCGGCGGAGATATCCGGTTCCGGCTGCCGGGGAGGCGGAGTTTCGGGAGTCCTGGCGGCGGGAGCGGTTTTTGCCGCTTCTGCGGTAATATCCTTGCGGGATGCCGGCGGCATGGTTTCTGAAATGCCCCGGAAAACCCCCCGGAGTCCCTGATAGCTCCGGGGATCCGTTACGGCGCCGGAAAGATCCGGTTCCGGGGAATCGTCAGGTTTAGGAGCGGGGACGGGTTTTCTCAGGGGGGCGGATTTGATGTCGGAGTAGAGACCGTTAAGTCCCCGGAAATTCCGAAGTTCTTTCGCTCTCCGGCGCTCCTTGAGTTCTTCCTCTGCGGCATTTCCCGTGTCCGAGCTGAATTTCAGGCGCTCCCGGTTCTCCGCCAGGCGGGAGCAGTTAAAAGGGGAATCGGACTTTGCTGTTTCCGAAGGTTTCGGGGGAGCAGGATCCGCCGGGATCATAAGGGCGGAGATCCTGTCCTGGAGGGCCCGGAGTCTTTCGGAAGCCGCCCGGATTCCGGCGGTGTCGTGTTCGGAAAGGTTTTTAAGGAAGCTTATTTCCTGGACCATGAGAACAGCCTCCGGAAGACCGGTGGCATCCTGAATCAGCTTCTTAAAGCTTTGGAGGGCGGTATCAAAATCCGGAGTCCCGGCGGCATCCTCCGCGGTCTCCCGGAGATTCGCATCCAGCATTTCCGGGGTCAGGCGGCCTCTTTTGTAGAAGCTTTTAAGGAGCCGGAGCACTCTGAGTCCCCGTGGACCCAGAAGATTCTTCAGGATCTCCGGGCTGGTGAAGCGCGCGGCCACGGCTTCGGCCAGGGCATCCAGCCGGAGATCGAATATTCTGCTGAACAGGGTCAGGTCGTTGGCGGCCAGCCGGGAGGATCTTTCGGAAAACACCGGCTCCGCTCCCAGATCCGACCGGTGAATTTCAAAAATGTTTTTGGTTTCCTGAGGCTCTGTTTCCTGTTCTGCCGTTCCCCCGGATTTGGATTTCAGGAGCTGAAAGCCGCACCAGGGGCAGAACAGCGCCCGATCCGGTAATTCCTTGTTGCAGGAACTGCATTGCATAACGGGGGATCCTTGCTGCTGAAACTTAAAGATGCGGAAAAGCCGCAGCTTTTCCTTTCAAGCTATTGTCCTATTGATCAGCGCGGTTGTAAAGACTGGAAGCGCCGCCGGTGATATTTTATCAGGGGGATCAGAGCCGGAAGCGGGCTAATCCCGCATGCTGTCCGGAGACTGTATCCATATCCTGAAGAGGGTATTCCCCCGGCATTTCCGTTCTTAACGACTCCGCTTCCGCTTAGATTCCCGGATTGCCGGGATCCCATGAAAACTGCATATTCCAGCCCCTCGCTGTGAAAATTCAGCCCTCCCGGCACCTGAGACAGACCAGTTACGCTCTTTCCTGAACAAAAATCCCGCCTTCCGAAAAAATTTTTCCCTGAAGCAAAACCGGGGATTCCTGCCTCTTAAAAACAGCTGTCTCGCGTTCCGGCAGAGGTTCAAAATGAGAATCGTTAATTTATAAGGGCTGCGGCACGGCGGAGTCTGTTTTTCGGAAATTTTGCTTCTGAAAAATCACCTTCATAACAGCTTGTTGTATAAGGGTTTGTCTGGTATTGAGCATATAATAGCGATTAGTTATCGAGAAAAATATAAATTTTGACATGAGTAGCAAAATTTTAATGAGTCCGTTTCGGACAGGTATAGAAATTTAACTGCATCCGTCAGGCATTACTATACTTACTCTATTGAATATGTTTAAAAAATACTAATTAAAATTCTGTGACGATTATCTGTTTTCAGTGTTGCCGCTCTTTTTATAATAGGCACCGTCAATTGTTAACAGGAGAAATCATGACAAAACTTGACGAAAGGCTGGTTAAACAAGCACCGAAAGATCTTCAGGAAATTTTCGAGAAAAACAAAGCGGAAACCAACGAAGAAGCTAAAAATATCAAACTGTTTGGCGAGGTCAATTTTTTTGATGTCAGTTTTAACAACTTCTTCAGGGATCCTGAATATTTGAGGAGATTTTACCGGGAATTCTCCCAGAGGGATGTCGCTTCTGATCGCATTAAAGTGATTACCCTGAATGAGAGAGAGTCCTACAAAACTAAGGTCAGCAATGATCTGGGACTTTATGTCAGACACGAAGATGACGAAGACGAGTTAATAGTTCTGGTGGAGGCTCAGAGCACCTGGAATCCCAATATGCCCTACCGTTTTCTGGAATATATCATGGCCACATGGGGCAAT
>DFFT01000129.1 GCA_002372325.1 Succinivibrionaceae bacterium UBA3769
TCCTTCTGCAAAAAAAGCTGCTCGGCGGCGGTGCGGACTTTGAAGCAGCCGTATCAGGTTTAAAGCATTTCACCCGGTAAAACCGATGCCTGTTCCTGGTGTTCCGGGCTTGAAAGGACTTAACGTCAGGCAGGTCTTTTCTCCAAACCAAACTAACCTGTTATCTCAGGACGGCAGCGGCCATGGGCTCTCCTTTTATCCGGCAGGAGAGAGAGCTTAAATTTTTTTTCATTATTCCGGCAATTCGGATAATATCTCCTCACATCTTCTCAATAAGGCAATGATGCTCTTTGGTTTCGGAGATGTAGTTAAGCCCGATAAGCAGAACTTCTCTCTCGTCTCCGTCTTTGCGGTATCTTGCGGCATAGTCCTGTTCCTTTATCTGGTTCAGGGCATCCTCTGCGGTGTAATCCCGCTTGAACTCAATAATCATGATCGGGAGATCCGGTCTGGTTTTTGGCACAAACACCAGATCCGCAAATCCCTTCCGGTACTGCCAGATCTTCTCTTCTTTGCTTCTGCCGCATTTTCGCTGCCATTCAGCCTGATCTTAACGATGGGGTTTTTACACGTCAATTCCGCATCATCATTGTTGCCGGCATTCTCCGATTTCTTCCGGCGCCGGATATCCGTAATCCCGGAGGGCTTAGATCCAGCCTCGATTTTCCGAAGTCCCATAGCTTCATAATGCTGCAATAAGCTTTCCTGAAAATTTTCTCTTTTTCCCGGAAGAAGAAGGCCGCAGAGCGGAATCCCTTCCTAGAGCTCTCTTAATGACATTGCGCCGTCATAAAGAAAGCCATAAAAGGCAGATGAACCCAGGGACGGCAGGGGAAAACCGAGCAGGAAAAGGTGAGGCGCCGCTGATCTGAGAAGCGGGATATTTTATTGACAGATCACAAATAGAATCTGTGATTAGAGTAATTACTTGACTTATAAGACTTATTTTACTAAAATAAAGGTATTCTTAGTTCGTTGTTAGGCGGTAAATGTTTACCGGCCTAGAAATGAATCAAATAGCTAACGAATTATGGTCATAATAGCTGCTGCCAGATTATTAAGACCATGAAGATGCAGATAAGCATGACAGGTGCCATATGAAAGATGATGTTTTTCCGAATGCCGCCAGCGAGAGAATTGCCCTGATCTCCTGTTCCAAGCGCAAGAAGTCTAGCCCATGCCCGGCCAGTGAGCTTTATTCAGCAAGTCTGCTGTTTTCGCTCCTGTACAAGTACGCTAAAGCCAATGCGGATCGGGTGTATATCATTTCCGCCAAACACGGTCTTGTTGCCGAGAATGAAATTTTGGAGCCTTACGATGAAACTCTGAACGCTAAACCCGCGGCAGAGCGGCGAGCATGGGCGCAGAGGGTTTTGAATCAGCTAAGTCAGGTCTGCGATGTCCGGAAGACTGAATTTATCATTCTCGCCGGGCAGCGTTACCACGAATACCTGTGTCCGGAGCTTCCTCATAAATCCCTTCCTCTCGGCAAACTGCGGTTTGGCGAGCGCATCAAGTTTCTGAAAGCAATAACCGAAAGCGTCAAGGAGTAACTCATGAATCAGAAAACCACCAACACCATGACAACTAACAAAGCCCCCTCGGCAGTTCTTCCGGAAACCATGACCGGAGACTCGGCTGCCGCAGATCAGCTTCATCAGATTTTTAACAGCCTTCCGGTCTACAGCTGGCAGACGATTAAGGACATCCCATTTAAGGACGGCATTTACATCGTCTTTGAGAAGGGGGAAACCTACAAAGGTCTGCCGCGCATTGTCCGGGTGGGCACCCATACGTCTCCGGGCCGGCTTAAGCAGCGCCTCAGGAGTCATTTTCTAAGCGAGCACCATAACAGCAGCATCTTTCGCAAGAACATCGGAAAGGTTATCCTGAATCAGGATCATGACCCCTACCTCGCAATCTGGACTCTTGATACCTCGAAGGCCGAGAATGCCGGAAAAGCGGACAAGAGCAAGGAGGCTGAGATCGAGCATCGGGTCAGCGCTTACATGCGGGAAGCCTTCACCTTCTGCGTTTTACCGGTGGAAAACATAGAGGAACGGCTGCGGCTGGAGGCTGCTATCATAGCTGCCCTCAACCGGGCGGATGATTTTAAGGCAAGCCCCGCCTGGCTGGGCCGCGGCAGCCCGGAAGAAATAATCCGGGAATGCGGCATGTGGCTTAAGCAGGGGCTCACGGCAAATCCGTTAACCCGTGATGAAATGGAGAGGCTCGCGGAGCTCACCGCTTCCTCAAAGGGGCAGGGGGACTCATAAAGTCGTTTTTGTAAGCGGCGGAGACGGCGGAGGAAGCTTTAACTGAAACGGAGGGATCAATCTTCGCTTTTTGACTGCCTCTGCTTAAGTCCTTGCTGAGACCGCTTTTCCTCCGATCGCAGGCGAAAGAGCCTGTTCCATCATACATGCCCCTGGAAATTTAGACACATGAACCTGTTAGGTGTTTATCTGCCCTCTGGCATGCAGAACTTTTTCTGGTTGGCCACCTGTTTTTCATATCGTCAAAGTCTCTTGCCACCTTAGTTATACCCGAAAGCATGGTGAAAGTTTGCTGTATTCTGGTCAAAATATAGACAATTAAATTTTATGCTAAAAATGTTTTGCATATCTCAGGAATTGTGATAGTATTTGCCTTCGCCGAACTGTTCGGAGGTTATGATCTTAATCAGGCTTTATTATGCCTGCATCTGAGCTGCTATATAGCTCTGCTGTACTATGATGTTATTTTATATGATCAATAAAGTACCAGAGATGCAATATCAATGCGTTATATAGCAGTGTCAGGACTGGGAGATTGGCCTCCGGACAGCGGTTTTTGTTTCAGACAGCGTAAGGAGTTCACAGGTGAACGATACAGCAAATACCGATTTTGCCAATGCCATAAAGGCAACCCAGGGCAAGGGACTTGTCAAAAGAAAAACTTTTAAGATGAATGAAAATACCGGAACGGGCGCGGGAAAGGAAGCCAAATCAGAATCAGGGACTTTTTCCAAAAAGCCGGCGCCTCCGAAGAAAACCCCGAAGCCAGCCGGTGATGGCAAGCTATCTTACGATTCCGTGGCAAAGAATCTCCTGAAGCGCTCAGTTATTCTGGCCAACGTCCTCAAATACGGCATCGAGGAATTCAGCCAGTACGAAATTGCGGAGCTTCAGAATTGCATTGAAGATGTGCAGGAGATTAACTCCATCGCTGTTGACCCGGTCAGCCCGAATGCTGACAGTAAAATTGAGGGTTCCGATTCCGAAGACTCGGTTCCCGGAGAAGGTGTGATACGTTTTGACATCCTCTTTAACATCAGGCATCCCGGCGATAAGGAAAGGGTCATGCTGACGATAAATATTGAGGTTCAGCCCCTGGGCGACATACTCGAGTATGAGCTCCTTTCGCGCTGCGTCTACTACGGGAGCCGGATGATTTCCCGGCAGAAAGATCTCGTATTCTTCAATCAGGATTACGATTCCATAAGAAAGGTCTATTGTCTCTGGCTGCGACCGTCTCTGGACTGTAAAAACTCGCTGGTGGAATTTGGTTTTGGGGTATTAAGAAGTTTCGGGCCGGCCCGGGAACTCAGCGAAGACCTGCGGCCATACTACGACAAAATAAGGTTTGCCATAATTACCTTCAGCAATAATGACCCCGAGAACCGGGAAAAAATTATTGAATTTTTATCTGCGCTGCTAATTGATGACAAAACACTTGAATACCGCCGGAAAATATTGGAACATGAATTCAGTATTCCAATGACCAAAGAAATCTCAGAGGAGATGGAAAGCATGGACAGTATGAGCAGAGCCATCATGAACGAAAGCCGGGAGCAAGGTCTGGCACAGGGCCGGAAAGAAATGCAGCAGGAGATGCAGAAAAAGCTTGATGACATGAATACGAAGATTTATGACATGAATATGAAGATGCAAGA
>DFFT01000097.1 GCA_002372325.1 Succinivibrionaceae bacterium UBA3769
CAAAGGTAATCACGGATAACTTTTTCCCGGCGCAATCCTGCAGGAAGGGCGGCTTTGTTATGGCGTAAGCGAGGGACTCTTTAAGCTTATGAGACTGACTTTGGAGTTAATTTCCGAACTCTATTCCCGTGCCGGAATTTCCCATCCGGAAAAGTATCATGATGCCACGATTTCCGGGAGCGGCTTAACCATGGCTATCCAGTTCCGCTTCAAACGGGAAACAAGACTGCGGCTGTTCGTGACGGCAGGAGAGCTTACCACAAAAAATCTCCGGCAGATTACCGAGTATTATCTGGAGCATTTCTGGGGGAAGCCTGATACGGAATACAGCTCCCTTCTTATTGCCCATATTTTTGCCATGCTGGTTGAAGACTACATTAAGACCTGCGAAACAGAACAGCAGGAAGAACCGGATAAAGACATCATCAGGGATCCCGGGCCGGAATCCGGCGCTCCCCCGGGGCGAGAACGCCAGCGCCGTAATTCCGGCGGGAAAAGCTCCGGGCGCGCCGATAACCCCCAATGTCAGCCTGCTTATGAAGATTCCGGATGCGGCCGTCAGAAGAAACGGCGGCAGGGCAATCACGGATAACTTTATTTCCGGCGCAATCCTGCCGGACGGGCGGCTTTGTTATGACGCAAGCAGGAAGGGGAGGCTCTTAAACTCATGAGATTCGATATGGAGTTAATTTCAGAACTCTATTCCCGCGCCGGAATTTCCCATCTGGATAAGTATCATGACGCCTGTATTTCCCGGGGCGGCTTAACCATGGCAATCCAGTTCCGTTTTGATAACTATGACAAAATAGCGCTGATCGTTATGGCCGGGACGGAAAGAATCAGAAACAGAATTCAGGTTACCGAGTATTATCTGGAGCATTTCTGGGGGCAGTCTGATACAGAATACAGCTCCCTTCTGATTGCCCATATTTTTGCCATGCTGGTTGAGGACTACTTTAAGACATGCGAGACAGAACAGCAGGAAGAACCCCAAAGCTGAAGGGAGCCTCGGGGATCAGGAACCGGAGCCGGAATCCGCTGCCTCTTCCGGCGGCAGCGCTTTTGGCCGGACTTATGGCTCTGGCTCTTTCCGGCTGCGCCGGCACTCCTGCCGCCCCCGCCGGAGATGAGTTTTTCGCGCCCGGTTTAGCCGGATCCGGCAGGGCGGGTTACCTCGGCCCCCGGGGTACCTATTCCCAGGAGGCCTGCCATGCTCTTTTCAGAAAGGAGGAACGCTGCGCGCCGTATCCCGGAGTCCGGGAGGCCGCGGAGGCTCTCCTCCGGGGTGAGGTCTCCTACGCCGTAATCCCGGCGGAAAACACTCTCGGAGGCCCGACCTCTTATGTCACCCTGCTTATGAACACTCCTGACATTGCCATTGCCGGGGCCGCGGAACTTCCCATAACTCAGCACCTTCTGACGCTTCCGGGAACATCTCTTTCCGCTGTTAAACGGGTTTACTCCCACAAACAGGGGCTCGTCCAGAGCGAGTCCTGGCTCAAGCAGCATCTTCCGGAGGCCGAGCTTACGGAGGTAGCCAGCACTGCCGCCGGGGCGGAAAAAATTCTTAAAAATCACGAAAAGGACAGCGCCGCCATTGCCTCCGCCGGAGCCGCCGCGGTTTACGGTCTTCGCATCGCCGCCGCGGGGATTCAGGGCAATGACCGCAATAAAACCCGTTTTTATGCTCTGACCCGGAAGACCGGCGTTACTCCCCCGGAAACTCCCGCTAAAGCGCCCGGGGACGGCAAGGCAGAACTCAGGCATTTTTTTACCGGGTCTGGAAATATCAGAGATCTTCCGGCCTTAATGAGCGCTATGAGAGAGTCCGGTCTTACTCTCATCGCCTTTTATCAGGAGCCCTTAAAAACGGATCTCGGCTCGTACCGCTTTTTTATGGAATGCTCCGGCCCCTTCAGAAGCTATCAGAGACTTGCCGAACAGAGTCCCGTTCCCCTGAGTTACCTGGGATCCTTTGATCCGGCGGCGCTCCGGAGATCATCTCCGGATACTGCTCCTTTATGACCTCAGGAAGGGCTCGCAAATCCTGCTCCGGTCTTATCGTCTGTCACCCGCAAAAACGTCCTTCCCTTAGATGCGTCCCGAAAACCAGTCCTCAGGGAATGCCGTGTCAGACATTTTCCGCGCAGCGCGCGGAAAACCTCCAAAGCTTCAGGAGACAAAAAAATTCCCCCGGGTTTGGCAGCGTCATCCGCTTATCCTTTCCCCGGGGGAACTCTCTTAGAAGCTAAGCTCTGTTAAAGCTTGCATTCATTGCTTCATATGCTCCTCGGCATCAGACCTCAGGATCCATGCCAATTGCCTTCGTGATGGCTTTCTTGCACAGATCCACCGGAATAACGGTGGCGGAGAGCAGAAGGATCACTATCCACTGGCTTACGGAGAGACCATGACAGTGCATGATGTTGCCGAAAGTCTCGCTGAAGGTGCCGCTCTGAGTCATGATCACCTGAGTAATGGCGATGATGCTCATCACGATGAGGAACAGCCGGTTGTCAGCGATATGCTCGCCCAGATTCATGCCGTCGGTACGGGCGTTGAAGGCATTGAACACGGTGCCGAAAATGAAGAAGGTGAAGAACCCGGTGGCCAGATCCTGAGGATTCGAGAAGCCCAGCATTTCGGCAAAGGACGGAACGTACAAAAGCAGGATACCCAGCAAGCAGATCCAGATAGCGGCCGTCAGAATAGAGGAGAGCATGTAGCCATTAATAAGCTTGCCCTGACGCTTTCTGGGCTTGGCCTTGAGGTAGCGATCCAGAGCCGGCTCGCCGCCCAGAGCCAGAGCGGCCAGAGTGTCCATGATCAGGTTGATCCAGAGGATCTGCACGATGTTCAGCGGCACCTCATGACCGGTCAGCGGCATGAACACGGAGATAAACACCGCAGCCACGTTAACGGTAAGCTGGAACACGATGAATTTCCGGATGCTGTTGAAGATGGTTCTGCCGTAAAGGATGGAGGATCTGATGGAAGCGAAGTTGTCATCAAGGATAACAATTTCGGAGGCTTCCTTGGCCACCTCGGTGCCGGAACCCATGGCAAAGCCCACGTCGGCCTTCTTGAGGGCCGGGGAGTCGTTTACGCCGTCTCCGGTCATGCCGGCAACGAGATCCAGACTCTTGGCGGCTTCCACGAGACGGGACTTGTCTTCGGGGAGGGCGCGGGAAATTACCTTAAGGTTGGGCAGAGCCTTGATAACGTCATCATCGGACATCTGAGAGAGTTCGCCGGAGGTGAGCACGATATCCTTGTCAGAGGTAACAAGACCGGCTTCCTTGGCAATGGCCACGGCGGTTTCGCGGCGGTCGCCGGTGATCATTACCACGGAAATGCCGGCGGCGGTTACTTCCTTGATGGCATCACGGGCTTCCGGACGCACATCGTCTCTGATGCCCAGCACGGCGGTAAATACCAGATCGCCGTCCGGAATGGTTTCGCCGTCCGGAGAACGATCAGCGGTTTCTGCCAGGAGGAGCACCCGCACGGCCTTTTCAGCGAGACCGTTTAAGAGATCCTTAATGGGAGCGGTGTCGCAGGGAACGCGGTTTCCGCTGGCATCGCAGGCCTGACGGCAGCGATCCAGGAGCATTTCCGGAGCGCCCTTGATAAGGCAGCGGCCGCTTTCCAGAATGATGCCGGAGAATTTCTTGGAGCTGGAGAAGGGGATTCTCCGGGCGACCTTTTCCTCAAAGACGTGATCCTTGAGAGAGATGCCGGCTTCCAGGAGAGCGCGGTCGGTGATATTGCCGCCGGTGGCTCTGACCACCTTGTCGGAGCCGGTGGTGAATACCGCCTGGTTGTTAAGCATCAGGCCTTCAGCGGTCAGCTTCTTATAGGCCTCAGGGAGTTCATCAAGACTCTTATACTCATGGAGCTGGCCGTCCCAGATGCCGGTAACCACGGGCTTGCCGCGGGTGATGGTGCCGGTCTTGTCGGAGAACAGCATGTTGAGGGAGCCGGCGGTTTCAATGCCGCTTACCTTGCGGGCCAGCACGTTGCTCTTCAGCATCTTGCCCATGTTGAGCGCGGTTACGATGGCGATCATGAGGGGGAGACCTTCAGGAACGGCCATAACGATAATGATTACCGCAAACATGATGGAGTGCAGGATATCGGTCCAGAAGTTGACCGCGCCCTCGGCGGCGCTCCAGGGAGCACTGAAGTAATCGCCCCAGGGAATGTCCACGCCCATGAAGGCATGCACCATGTAGGCCACCATCACGAGAATGCCGCCGGCATAACCGAAGATGCTGATCTGCTCGGCCAGCTTGCGGAGCTTGACCTTGAGCGGGGTGTCTCTTTCCACGCCGGAGCTCAGTCCCTCGGCAATGGAACCGTATACGGTCTTGTCGCCCACGCTGGTGATCTTCATAACCGCTTCGCCGGAGCCCACGCTGGATCCCCGGAATACCAGTCTCGCATCAAAAAGATCCTTGGGATTTTCCGGGAAAGGCTGTTCCGGATTGGCGATCTTGTGAGCCTCTTCGGATTCGCCGTTCAGCTGGGACTGGTCGGTGTCCACATTGCCGTACAGAAGATAGCCGTCAGCGGGCACCCGGTCGCCGGTCTGGAGGAGCACCTCGTCCCCCTGCACCAGATCGTCAATGGGAATTTCCTTCACCACGCCGTCGCGGTAGGTCTTGTTGCGGATCTTGGAGGCTTCCTCCTGCAGCTTCTGGAAGGCGGTATCGTTTTTGTACTCGGACATGGTGGAGATAAAGGCAGCCAGAAGCACGGCAATGAGGATGCCCACTGATTCATACCACTCGGACTGTCCGAAGAAATAGAAAACTACGTTGATAACCAATGCCACCAGAAGGATTTTTATAATGGGATCGTTAAAGTTCTCCCACAGCATTTCCCAGAACGAGAGGGGATGCTTTTCCGAAATGGTGTTTCTGCCGTAACGGGCCCGGGATTCCTGGACCTCCTGTTCCGTCAGACCTTTAAATTGCATAGCTGACTCCTTAAAAGCCGTTGCTTGATAACAGGTGAATAAACATGAATAAAAGTGAACAGACGCCGGAAACACTGTGAAAAAAAGACAGTTTTCATAAGCGCAATTTGCAAGGCGTTATAACATAAAAACCCGCTGACAGATATGAGTTTCCGTTTTTCAGGTGTGTTTTTGCCGCCGGGGTAGCAGGACAGCAGCAGGATATTCCTCCCGGCCGGCATGGCATTTCATTCGGTTTCCGGGAATTATGCGGGGCAGCCCCTGCTTTGCGGGATTTTATGCCGGGTTTAGATGCAGGAGACCGCTCTTTCGGGGATAATGGCGGCAGCGCTCCGGATCCGCTGTCAAGGGACAGCTCATTCTTGGTTTTATCATCCTTTGTTTTTATTTTCCGGCAGCGCCGATACCGGAGGTAACCATACATGAAGATTGGCGAATTGCGAGACCTCCTCAAGACTGCCGACAAGAAGCAGCTTCTGGGGATCATCGACATTGTTTACAAGTCTCTTCCCAAGGATCGCAAGGAGGATATCGATACCGGCATCACCGATCTCCTGTCTCAGGGCAAGGACAGCAGCAAGAAAGCCGCAAAGCCGGTGAAGCCCAAAAAGACGCTTCCGGATATGGCCGCTCTCAGAGACCAGATCAGCGCTTTTGTCGATAATGCCCGGGAGGGACTCTATCTGAGACCTAACAGAATCATTTCCAAGGACAGACGGAGCAAATGGCGCTTTGAGGCGCAGCGCTTCGTGAAGGATCTTAAGCAGTTTGCGCCGGCGGATGAGGATTACCAGAACTCTCTGGATTGTCTCAAGGACATCTATCAGGTGCTTACTGAAGGGTGCGGCGTTTATCTTTTCAGATCCGATGATCCCTTTGCGTCCATCGGTATCAATCAGGAAGAGTTTTATGCCATGCTGTGCGACCGGGTTTTTCTGCCGGAGGTTAAGCCCGATCGCGAAACCCTGGCCGACATGATCGATCTGGCCACCAATGTATCCATTGACAGAACCTCTCTCCACACCTCCCTTATTCTTTCTTACCTTGACCATCTGCGGGATGACGCCGATCTCCTCAGGCTCTCCGCTGAAATAGTTTCCGATCTTTTGCATGCCCTTCCTCCCGATGGAGGCCCCAGCTTTTTTATTACCATCGAAAAAAGTCTTGCCAGCAGCAGACTTGCGCATCTCTGCGAGATGCTGCAGGGGCTTTACACCAGACTCGGGGAGCTTAAGAAGGGAGCCCGGCTTTTCTTTGATGAATCCGTAAAGCACCGGACGCATTGCAGTGATAAGGAAGTCATTTTCTACTACATGCTGCAAAATGAGCATTGCTTCGGCGGTGATGACCGGACGTGGACGGAGATTTACGAGGAATTCCGGGACAAGGAGAAAATAAAGCCCCGGGAGAGCCTCGTGAAGCTTTATAACGAGAAAATGACCGCTTTGGAAGACTGAGCTTCGGGGGCCGGCGCCACGGCGGCGGATCCGAGAGGGAATCCCGATCTGCCGCCGCTGATTCCGTTTCCTTTTCCGCTGCCTCGCAAAATAAAAAAGCTGAAGATTTTGTCTTCAGCTTTTTCTCATTGGGGTCATTTTTTACTGCCGGCTGGCTTGCGCCTTCAGGCAGTCATATGAGTTATTTATGTCCCGTTCATTCCGTGTTTTCGGTTTCTCACCTGATTTCCGGCTGTTCCGGTGATTCCTGGTATTGCGCAGTTCTCTTCCGGAAAACGCCTCCTTGTTATTATATATCCTTCTTAGCTTCCCTGCAGCATGGAATGCAGAGTGGCGCCGCCTTCAAGCACGATGCTGTGATAGCCGTTACCTCTCAGGATGCCGGCGGCATTCCAGGCCCGGACGCCCACGGCGCAGATCACGATGACCGGACGATCCTTCGGGATCTCCTTCATGCGTTCCCGGAGCTGAGCCAGAGGAATGTTCACCGCCTCGGGAATGCGGTACTTCAGCACCTCCTCCCGGTTCCGCACGTCCAGCACATAGTAATCCTTCTTGTCCAGCGCCTTGTAGGCGGTGAGGGAGAGGTATTCTCCCAGTCCCAGCACCTGGTTTTCCGCAGTGAAGCCCAGCATGTTGATGTTGCTCTTGGCACTGCCGTACTGCGGGGAGTAGGCCAAATCGATGTTGGCAAGGTCGCTGAAGGTGCCCCGGAGCGCAATCACCGTGGCCAGGGTGTTAATGACCTCGTGCACGCCTTTCCGTCCGGAGGCTTCGGCTCCGATGAGGGTGCCGCGCTTCTTGTCAAAAATGCCCCGGATGAAGATCTCCTGAGAGCCCGGATACCAGCTGACGTGAGAGCTCTGAATCACAAAGGAGGTGAAGTAGTCCTGACCGGGCTGGAGTCCCTTCTGCTTAAGCTCGTATTCGGAGGTGCCGGAGAAGGCGTAGGTTTCATCAAAGACCCTGATAATGGCTGATCCGGAGGTGCCGGTGAATTCAGCGGCATTGTCCGGCAGAATCCCCAGAGAGCGGGCGATGCTGTCCGCCGCTCTGCGGCCGCCCCGGGCGGCCGGGCCGGCCAGGGGGCTCCAGGTAAGCTCATTGGAGTAGTTCTTGAGAATTACCGCATTGTCGCCGGCGGCATAGATGTCGGGAACGCTGGTTTCCATGCGGCAGTTTGTAATAACGGCCCCGTTGGCAGCCTTCTCGATGCCGGAGCCCTCCAGAAAGTCCGTAGCCGGCCGGATGCCCAGAGCCAGCACCGCAAAGCGGAACTTCTTTTTGGAGTTGTCGGAGAATACCGCTTCCACGGTGTCCTCCAGAGTCAGAGAAAAGCTCTTGACTCCCCGCCCCAGCTTAACGTTGACGCCGTGCCTCAGGAGATTCCGCACCAGAAGTCCGGAGAATTCCGGATCCAGATTCTGCAGAAGCTGCTGCCGAAGCTCGATAAGGGTTACCCGGAAGCCCTTTCTGGTGAGGTTTTCCGCCGCCTCGATGCCGATAAAGCCGCCGCCGGCTACCAGCACGTCGGCGATCTCGGAGGGGGACTGCTCCTTGGGAAGCTCCTCGTGAATGCTGTCCACGTCCGGCAGAGTTCTCAGGTTGTAGATGTGGGGCAGGGTGATGCCGGTGATCTTTTCCGGACGGAGAGCCGCGGCTCCGGAGGCGATGAGCAGGCTGTCATAGCTGAGCTCCTCGGTTTCGCCGTTCTGATGGTTCAGCACCGCCACGGTTTTCTTTTCGGGAGAGATGTGGATGGCTTCGCACTGGGTTTTGACCTCGGCGCGGTATCTTTCGGAGAACACCTCAGGGGGAATAATGACCAGATTCTGCCGGAGGGGCACCTCGCCGCCGAGATAATAGGCAAGACCGCAGGAAGCGTAGGAGATGTCCTTGCCCTTTTCGAGAATGATAATCTCCTCCTGTTCGGAAAGCCGTCTCAGCCGGGCCGCTGCTGCCGCGCCGGCGGCGGAACCGCCGATAATCACCGTTTTATGAGCCATACCGTTACCTCTTCTTACTATTTTCTGATGCCGCGGAGAGCGGGGCCGTTCCCCGCGGCGCTGTGCCGACTGCCGGAGCAGAGTCCGGCAATGCGCTGTTTTATTCCTCTTCGGAGAAGGTGAGAGTCATAATGCCGTAGTACACGGATTCCGCCTGATAGGCGCTGACATCCGTGCCCACGTTGATAATCAGGTTATTGCCCCATTCACGGAGCTTTTCTATGGCCTTCAGAGCCTGATCTGAAATATTTGCAAAACCCGATCCGGTATCGTCCGCTTCATCCTCTTCGTCATCTTCATCCCGGATCATGGGGTAGCCCTGCTTCAGGAAGCTGTTAACGATTTCCGTGAGACAGAACAGCGGCCCGTCCCCGAAGGATCCCAGAAATCCGAAGGTGCGGCGGAGCTCGTCATGGATAAAGCGCTTGAGATCGTCGTCATGGTCGAGCTCGTTGGTTTCGGCCTTGACGGCCAGACAGACCAGCGACACTATCACCTCGTTCATGCTGACTGAGAGCATTTGCTCCCGGTAGGAGCGGATGTGATCCGCCAGATTCTGAAAGTCGGAGAGACGGTGTTCGCAGAGCACTCCCGTTTGCAGGGAGAGGACATAGCTTTGTTCATACAGCCGGTAGATCTCGCGATGGATCTCATAGCCGTCCGGCCACACCATGCGGGTCAGTTTTATCAGTCTGTCCGGAATATCTGATCTGTTCATAGATGATGCTTCGGGCGGGCTTTCCTCGTGAAATTCCCGGCCGTTTTACGAGAGCGGCCTCTTGCTGCTCCTGTTAGTCATAAGAAAAAGATAGCAGAAATTACCGGGGATTTATGAGCCTAAACTGATATTTCGTTGCGATTTTGCTGTGACGCGTGCAATTTTGACGAAAAGCAGAGGAGGATCCCGGGGCTTTTTCGTTAAGCGGCCGTTTTTTCTGAATTTTTCCGGCGCGGCCCGGGGACTTGTTCAGTCCCGGATCTCCCGCCCTGTCAGCGGGCCCGCGGGAGATCCCGGAGCAGGCGTTCCTGAAAATCCGGAATCACCGGAAAATCCGGGGCCGCATAAACGCTTATGGGAGAGCCGCTTTCGGGATCCCGGAAGCGGAGAAAGGCGGCGTGGAGCAGAAGCCTTTCCGGAAAACCCCGGGAAGCCTCCCGAAGCCTGTCATCTCCCGGATTCCGGTAAATGCCGTCTCCGATAATGGGATGGCCTCTTTCCGCAAGATGCGCCCGGAGCTGATGGGTTCTTCCGGTTTCCGGATACAGGAGGAGCAGGGTGCGTCCCGATCCTGCCGTTTCTTCCCTTTTAAGCACCCGGTAGAAGGTGAGGGCGGGCTTTCCGGAGACGTAGTCGGTTTTCTGAACCGGAGCGGAAAGAAGCCGGGATCTTTCCATGTCCTTGGCCAGGGGATAGTTTATGGCTCCGCTGTCATGCCGGACGATGCCGGAAACCCAGGCCGCGTAGATTTTCAGGGGATGTCTGGTTTTGAAGTCCCAGACAAAGGCGGCGGCGGTTTCCCGGTTTCTGGCAAAAAGCACAATCCCGGAGGTGGCCATGTCCAGCCGGTGCGCCGGGTTGGCCCCGGGATACCGGTTCTTGATGCGGGAGGTGAGGGAATCCCGTTCCCGCTGCCCCGGAACGGTAAGGAGACCGGCGGGCTTAACGGCGGCGATAAGATTCCGGTTCTCATAGATGATTTCCGGCTCCCCGGCGGGCGGGCGGTAGGCAAAGATTATTTCGGTCATGGCAGGCTCCTCCGGAGATTGTAACAGCCGGGAAGGATTTTCCCAAGAACGGAAGGAAGCCTCAAGACAGGAAGAAAAAAACGGAACAAGGCAGGATAACGATCCGCCGCTCTTCTGGTTACTTTTATGAAAACATAATCAAAAACAACGTGACCAGCATCAATATATTATTTGACCTCTGTTATTCAGCAGTGTGCTATTATCACAATCAAGAAATCTGCGGTGGTTGCAAAAAGCGGGTTTCGGCCTTATCTGGCGCTTTTGATTACAAACCCTTATAAGAAAGGAATTATTATGAAGAAACTGATTATTGCAGCTGCAGCTCTCCTGATGTCTGCTTCTGCTATGGCTGACTGGGCTGTTGTTGAGCAGACTGATGATAGCTATGTGTTTGAAGAAAGCGATCTTGGCATTCGCATGGTAGCCGCAAATCTTGGCGCCAGCGAGGGAGTTCCTGTAGATCAGATCGCAGCCAAGCTCGCCAGTGACAAGGGATGCCAGGCTCCTACCGAGACCGCCATTGCCGGCCACAAGGGCTATCATTTTGTTTGCCCTGATGCGGTACAGGGAATTATCCTTGATGATGACGGCAACGTTACCATGATCATTGGCAAGTGCGAGAGCGAAGAGCAGTGCGCTTCCATCGACTCTCTGATTACCAAGCTTTCCGCTAAGTAATCCGAAGATTTTTGCCTGGGGATTGGCCTGAACCTTTCCCTGTCTAAAAGGAGTGCCTCCGGGCGCTCTTTTTTTTGCCCCGGTTCCGGGGTTTTTCAGTATCCGTTTCGTGAATTCACTATGTTTGCAATGCGTTTTATGAGAGCGCCTTTGCTTCTGGCGGCTCTTTTTCTGATGTTTTTCTCCGGAACCGCTGCCGCCAAAGAACAGGTGCCGTGGCTTATTTATGTTTATTTTGTGGGGTCGGATCTGGAATCCGGAGACGACGATGATCCCGACAGCGGCGGCAATGCCTCTCTGGATATCGGGGAGATTACGGACAGCGATGCCGGCAAAAACGTCAGGGTGCTTATTCAGACCGGCGGCTCCCGCAAGTGGCACAACGACTTTGTGAACAGCAAAAAGCTTCAGATCTTTGAATATCAGGGGGATGAGAAGCTGAAGCTGATAGACAGCGGGCCCGCCAAAAGCATGGGCAATTCCGCCACCCTGAAGCATTTTCTGGAGGTGGGAGAGAGCCGCTACGATCCGGAGCACCGCATGATCATTTTCTGGGATCACGGGGCCGGCCCCACCGGCGGTGTCGGCTATGACGAGCTCTTCAACGATGACTATCTCGAGCTCAGCGAAATCACCGCGGCCTTCGGAGCGGTTTACGGCAAGGAAAACAAGCCCTTTGAGATCATCGGCTTTGATGCCTGTCTGATGTCCAGCGTCAGCGCCGCCTACAGCATGAACAAGTGGGGGCATGCCATGATCGCCTCCGCGGAAACCGAACCGGCTCTGGGCTGGTTTTACACCCCCTGGCTGGACGAGCTGGAAAAGAATCCCCGGATGAGCATCAGGAAGCTGGGCACCCGCATTACGGACACCTACATGGAGGATCTCAACAAGTACAACAAGGGCCGGAAGAGCATTCTTTCTCTGATCTCCCTGGACGATTTTCCGGATCTGATGCTGGCCTTTACGGACTTTTCCGCCGCGGTGATGGATGCTGTGCTGGATAATAATTCCCAGATTTCCGCTATTGACCGCATCGCCGGCAAAACCGAGAGCTACGGATCCCGGGACAAGTCCCGGAATGACTTTTCCGACGTGATCGATCTCCGGCAGTTTGTGTCCGGCCTGACCTCCTTCGCGCCCAAGGAGGCCCGGGAAACCTTAAAGGCCATTGACCGCGCGGTGATCCACACCAGCAAGGGGCAGGTGGTGAAGGGCAAGGGGCTCTCCGTTTACTACCCCGTGGGCAAACAGAAGTCCAATTACGAGCATGTTTACCGGCACGGCGCTCCGCTCCCGCTCAATATCATGTACGGCCTGATGGTGAATTACCTGGACAAGGACGGCGTGCAAAGGCTGGCCAAAAGGATTGCGGATGCGGAAGACGAGATGATGGAAGCCAGTGATTTCAATGAGCGCTATGCCACCTATCTTGATGACTATCAGATTGCCGAGCCGGAAGAGACCGGCGCTCCGGAAACTACGGCCCCGGCTCCTTCTGAAAACACCGCGGTCTTTCTCTCGGGACTGCAGGGCGCCGCCGGCAGCAATATCGTGGTCAGCGCCAGCACTCTGGAGAGCTCTCAGAAGAAGGATATTGCCAGGCTGGAGGATTTAAAGATCCGGTACGACAAGGACAACAACGCCTTTGTAACCGTGCCCCAGAAGCTTTTGAAATCAGTGAGCTCCGCGGAACTTACCATGTTTCTGGTGGATTTTGAGAAAAAGAACGACGGCAAGGTCGAGGGTTATCTGGTTCCCCTGGGTTCTGACGTGACTCTGGAGGAGGACTGGGACACCGGCGTCTTCACCGATGACATTGACGGCAGCTGGCCGGCTCTGGACGGCCATCTTCTCTCCATGACGGTGGTCAGCGCCTCTGATGAATTCATCAATTACACCAGCGAGGTTAAAATCAACGGGGCGCTCCACAATCTGGTGATTGTGTACGACAACAAAAAGGAAGAGTACGACATTATCGGCACCCAGAGGATAAATGAAAACGGGATTCCGGATCGCGTGGGAAGCAAGCTTAAGCCCGGCGACAAAATCACTCCGGTGTTCAGCATTTCCACCCTGGACGGCAAAAACAGCGCTGATTTTGATACGGATACCTTTGTTTACCGCAAGGAAAGCAAAATTGCGGATCAGGATCTGGGGCAGGGCCGGCTGCTTTTTGCCTTTACCTTCAAGGATTCCTTCGGGAACAGCGCCATGTCGGAGATCGTGGCCATTACCATGAATGACAAGAACGAGCTTATTTACCAGACGCTGGAGGATCTCCTGGAGGAGACGGGATATCAGGTTCCGGATGATGACGGCGACGCTGATGACAGCGATGATGCTGACGATGATTCCCCGGACGAAGATAATGACGGTGATGATTCTTCAGAAGATGATGAAGACGATGAAAATGATGACGGCTCTGATGATGAATCCGAAGCCGCGGATGATTAACCGGGCCGGAAGGCTTTTCCCGGAACCGGGGATTTAGCCTGAAGTCCTTAATGAGCTCTCCTCAGGGAGGGCTTTTTTTATTGCTGAAGGCTCCTTTTATTGCTGAAGGCTCTTTTATGGCTGAAGGCTCCTTTTATGGCAGACGCTGAAAATTTCACCCCGGGGTGCCTGCCTCCGCTGACATTTAGCGCCGCCCCTTTCTATGCAATCCTGACTGTTTGTTCTCCAAATTCCTGATCCCCCGGCGCCGTATTCCGAATCCGGTAAATCATAAGCGGTACCGCATGGTACTGTCCCCAAAGTCCCGGATTGCCGGCAAATCCGGCCTTAAGAGACTGTCACGCGCTTCAGTTTTTGCAATACGGGGCAGTTTCACATAGGGTAAAGGGGCGGAGCTCCTTTAATCATTAACCGGGAAGCGCCGCAGGCGTCTTCCCTTCTTAATTATTATTCTTCGGAACTGTAATATTCTGTTTCTGCCTGCATTGATTGAATGCGGCTTATCCCAAGCCTTCCGCGGTTCGCCGGGGGAGAGGCGGACATTTCGTCCGCGCCCGGGCAGGGAATCAGGATTCATCGGAAAGGGGAGTCATGAATTACCTCAGGGACTGGTCAGGCCTCACTGAATTTCCGCTTTTTATGGCTTAGGCTCTCTCCTGGAGATTCAGCGAGACCGGGATCGGTCTTTAAACCGATCCAGGACATTGTCCGGCATCGGAAAGCGGGGGGATCACGGCAATCGATCGGTATCATCCTTAACTTCCTGCCATGCCGAAATGTTTCCCGCCGAAATGTCTCCCGCGCTGCATTGGTAACCCCCTGCCTGTTTAACCGTAATTTCAGTTGCCATTGCCAGTAATCACCGCCGATTGGTTTTGGGCGGGCGATCAGCACCTTTTGGCCGGCTTTTTCGGCACTTGCGGTTTTCCGCTGAATTTCGGAAAAGATCTTGGTGAAAATTTGACCATTTGCAAACACGGTTCTCTTATTCTGAGAATTTCTCACGGGAGTATTTCGACATGTCATTTTTAGAAAATGGCCGTTTTTAGCGGTTTTTTACCCTCAAAACCCTGAAAAATGAGACCTTAACCATTACCGAAACGGAAACAATTGACAAAATATACTGATAATCTA
>DFFT01000037.1 GCA_002372325.1 Succinivibrionaceae bacterium UBA3769
TGGTCACAGAGGGGTAGAATTTCCAGTACTGGCTGAATAGCGCAATCAGCAGTTCCGAAAAGAGAAAGGCAGGGGTTCCCCTGCTTTTTTTGTGCCCGCCGGAAGCAATATGCGGGAGCATGATAATGAAGGGCGGGGTCAGACTGGGAAAGCCCAAGTTCGTTTGGTTTTTACGAAACCGGCTATCCCGGGAGGGGCAGGGACAGGAGCAGGGGAGTGAAGAGAGCGCGAGAGATTGAGGAAGTATGGAGAGGATGAGGGGGAAACCCATAAAAAAACCCGGAAGTAAATTCCGGGTCTTCTTTTCCTTGTAAGGATTAAGCTATCAGCTTAAGGAACTGTTAGCCGTTAACCTTCTTCATGTGAGCAATGAGTTCGAGTACCTTGTTAGAGTAGCCGATTTCGTTGTCATACCAGGAAACAACCTTAACAAAGGTGTCGGTAAGAGCAATACCAGCCTTGGCATCGAAGATGGAGGTGTTGGTGTTGCCCAGGAAGTCAGAAGATACAACTGCTTCATCGGTGTAGCCGAGAACACCCTTGAGCTCGCCCTCAGAAGCTGCCTTCATGGCGTCGCAGATCTGCTGGTAGGTAGCCGGGGTCTTGAGGTTTACAGTAAGGTCAACTACAGAAACGTCAAGGGTAGGAACGCGCATGGACATGCCGGTGAGCTTGCCGTTGAGCTCAGGAATAACCTTGCCTACAGCCTTGGCAGCGCCGGTGGAGGAAGGAATGATGTTGCCAGATGCTGCACGGCCGCCGCGCCAGTCCTTGAGAGAAGGACCGTCAACGGTCTTCTGGGTGGCGGTGGTGGAGTGAACAGTGGTCATGAGGCCGTCGGCAATGCCGAACTTGTCGTTAAGAACCTTGGCGATAGGAGCAAGACAGTTGGTGGTGCAGGAAGCATTGGAAACAAACTGGGTGCCCTTTTCATACTTGTCGAAGTTTACGCCGCAAACGAACATCGGGGTGTCGTCCTTGGAAGGAGCGGACATAACAACGTACTTAGCGCCGGCATCAATGTGAGCCTGAGCCTTTTCCTTGGTGAGGAAGAGACCGGTGGATTCAACTACGTACTCAGCGCCTACTTCATCCCACTTGAGTTCAGCAGGATTCTTTACAGCGGTAACGCGGATGCGGCGGCCGTCAACGATAAGCTGGCTGTTTTCAACGTCAGCGGAAACTTCGTGATTGAACTTGCCGTGCATGGTGTCGAACTTGAGCATGTAAGCAAGATAATCAACCGGGCAGAGGTCGTTGATGCCTACAACTTCGATGTCGTCGCGGTTTTCAACGGAAGCGCGGAAAACAAAACGGCCGATGCGGCCGAAACCATTAATACCAACTTTGATCTTATCAACCATAATTATTACCTAAACACTTAATGACTAAGCAGTTACTAGAAATTCACCAAGGCATAATTTACATAAAATCACGGGGTGATGCAAGCTGTTTTATCATCATTTGCTGCGGCATACCGCTGATCGCCGAAAATGCAGTATCATGAAGGAAACTGCAAGTCCGGGAGCAATGCGGGCCGAAGAACAGTATTCGGAGTCGTGATGCGGGGTTTGCGGAGCAAAAGAGCCCCTGAAAAGAGTTTGCGGCGCAGTATGAGCAAGGGGGGGCGAACACGTTTTTCCGGAGACGGAGCCCGGGCTGACATCCTTTTGCCGGGGAGCGTCCCTTGTATCCGGAGCGCCTTTAATGTAAGGAAGGATAATGTGACTTTTTTGTATGGGCAGCGATTGTCAATACAGTTCAAAATTATGCGTATACTTAATCGTGATGATGTCGCTCCGGCTGAATGGGGTTCTTACCGTCATATTTTGTCTACTGATGCTAACTTCGGTAATGATAATTTTTAAGAGAAAAGATTTTCATCTTTCATTCACACTACCGCAACGCCGCTTTTTGCTATAAAATGGTATCCGGTTGATTACACGTAATCCGGATTATGGTTGATATATGACAGATTTAATTGAACAAATTGCCAAAGCCAGAGGCATTGCAGACGAGTACGTTGCCGCCGACGGCAGCAGGAAGGTTATTTCCCGCGAGAGCAAGAAGGATTGTCTCCGCGCTCTGGGCTATGACGTTGACGATGACGCATCGCTGCTCAAGCAGTTCAACTCTCAGGAGGACGAACTCTATGACAAGGGTGTGGAACCGGTAATTGTCGCCTTTGAGAATGAAGGTCTTTCATTCAAGATAAGACTTACCGATGACGAAGCCAAGGATCCGCTTTCCTTCGAGGTTACCAAGGAGGACGGCACCAAGTGTCAGGGACCGGTGCTGATGACTCCCAGCGCCGCCAGCGAGAAGAGAACAGTTCACGGCCTCACCTATACCGCTTATGACGCCAAGGTGCCCATTGATTTGCCCTTCGGCTATCATGAAATTGCCTTCAAGACCAGAAAGCGCACAATTTCCGGGATCAGACTTATCGTTTGTCCTAAGTCATGCTACAAGCCTCCCAGAATTCAGGAAGGCTTAAAGGTATGGGGCCCCAGCGTGCAGCTCTATGCTCTCCGCAGCGCCAGAAACTGGGGTATCGGCGATTTTTCCGATCTGGCAGAGCTCATCAAGTATCTGGCTGACAACGGAGCCGGCTTCGTAGGCATTAATCCGATTCATGCCGCTTATCCCTCCAATCCTGAATCGGCTTCTCCGTACAGCCCTTCCTCCCGCCGCTGGCTCAATGTTATCTACATTAACGTTGAGGATACTCAGGAATATAACGAGAACGAGGATGTGCGCCGCAAGGTATGCTCCATTGAGTTCCAGAAGAAGCTCAATCAGCTCAGAACCGCCGAATATGTTGATTATGCCGGTGTTATGAAGCTCAAGCTCGAGACCCTCCGGGAGCTTTTCGCCGGTTCCACCATTTCCGACGGCAGATCCAGAAGAGGCAAGGCCTTTACCAGATTCTGCAACGAAGGCGGCCTGGCCCTTTACCAGATGGCCACCTATGACGCTCTTCAGGAATACCTGTACAATCAGGGCAAGCAGGCCTGGGGCTGGCCGGTATGGCCGGCAATCTATCAGAAGTACACCAATACTTCTGTAAAGAACTGGCAGGAAAAGCACGAAGCGGACATCAAGTTCTACATGTTCCTGCAGTTCCTGGCTGACGAGCAGCTGGAAAAAGCCAATAAGGTTGCTCAGGACAGAGGCATGGCCGTAGGCATTTACCGCGATTTGGCCGTGGGCGTTTCCAGCGGTTCCGAAGAGCTTTGGGCCAACGGCAACATCTACTGCACCAAGGCCTCCGTAGGCGCTCCTCCTGATCCTCTGGGACCTTTGGGACAGAACTGGGGACTTCCTCCCATGGATCCGCAGAAGCTTCTGGATGAAAAGTATCAGCCGATGATTGATCTTTTCAGATCCAACATGAGACACTGCGGCTCTCTGAGAATCGACCATGCCATGTCTCTCTACAGACTGTGGTGGGTTCCGCCGGCAGCTCCGGCCAGCGAAGGCGTGTACGTGTACTACAGAGTCAAGGAGCTGGTGGGCATTCTGGCGCTGGAGTCTCATCGCAACAAGTGTCTCATCATCGGCGAGGATCTGGGTACCGTTCCTGACGAGATGCGCACTATTCTGAAGGACGCCGGCATTCACTCCTATCGCATCTTCTTCTGGGAGAAGGCGCATGACGGCGGCTATCTGGCTCCCAAGGATTATCCGGAACAGGCCATGAGCGCTCTTTCCACCCATGATATGCCTACTATTCTCGGCTGGTGGAATCATGAGGATCTCAAGCTGGGCCTCAAGCTGGGTCTCTACAATGAGCAGCAGGCTCACGATATCGGCGAGGGCCGTTATCAGGATCAGCAGAGAATTCTGGACAGCCTGCACGGTCTGGGTTCCGTGGGCGACAAGGTGCCTTCCGACGGCCGTAACTGCCCGATGAGCCCTGAGCTTCTGGAGGGCCTCCAGATCCATATGTGCCGCGGCAGCTGCGCGCTGTTCAGCACTCAGATCGAGGACTGGCTCAGAATGGAGAAGCCGGTAAATGTTCCGGGCACTTCCTCCGAGTATCCTAACTGGCGGCGCAAGATCACCAAGAATCTGGATGAAATCTTCTCCGATCCTGATGTGCTCAAGCTGCTTCATGAGATGACCGAAGCCAGAAACAGCGTTTCCACCCACTACTAACAGGGGTATTTTCTGACAGACCGGCATTCCTGCGAGGGTTCGTCCCAGGGAGTGCCGGTTTTTTTGCGTTTTGAGACAGCTTCCGGAAAAAAAAGCGGCTTTGGGCGGGGCGGGCTTTCTCCGGGTCTTGCTCCTTGTGTTTTCTTATCCGGCTCGCTCTTTTGCCTGCATGGCCTTAATTTTCAAGATCTTGCTCAAGTTATGGAAATTATTTTTGGAAAAAAATCCCGTAATGTTATAAAAATTCATAAATGGGGCAATGGGGATCTGATACGTTCTTCTGAACCAGTTATGTGTTGTTTTTGTTAAAGGTTTTTCTTTGCATGCCTCCGGAGAGGCTTCTTCTGAAAACTTTTGTTAAGGAAAATTTAGATGCTGATTGATGATTTGAATAATGCCGCTTTGGCAAAGCCTTTTGAAACCTTTGGTTTGCAGAAGGTTGAAGGGAAGAAGGGCTTTCTTCTCAGAACCTGGCTTCCGGGCGCTCTTGAGGTTGATGTAAAGTCCCTTGACGGCAAAAAGAAACTGGGCAAGATGAACCGCGTAAACGAAGACGGTCTTTTCGAGCTCGAGTTCCCCAATGCTGACAAGGAATTCCATTATTCATTCGATGTGCATTATCAGGATTCCAGCGTTCCGGTAATAGATCCCTATCAGTTCAGGAATGAAGCCTTTGCCGGTCTTTCCACCATGCGCAACGAAGCTGCCAACCTTTACCGCACTCTGGGCGCTCAGCTTACTGAAATCGAGGTAGACGGCGTTAAGGTCAAGGGCGTGCGTTTTGCTGTATATGCTCCTTCCGCCAGCAATGTCAGCGTAATCGGCGATTTCAATTTCTGGGACGGCCGCCGTCATCCCATGGAAAAGAGCCTCCTGGGGCACTGGGTGCTCTTTGTTCCGGGCATCAAGGTAGGCGACCGCTATAAGTATGAGCTCAAGGATCCTATGGGCAACAGACTTCCTCATAAGTCCGACCCGGTGGGCTTCTATTCCGAGCAGTATCCTTCCTTCGCTTCCGTGGTTTACGATCAGACCTGCTACGAATGGCATGACAGCGACTGGATCAAGAGCCAGGAAAACAACAAGCTGAAGCAGCCCATGTCTATCTATGAGCTTCATTTCGGCTCCTGGAAGCGTCATGAGGACGGTTCCTCCCTGTCTTACCGCGAGATGGCCGAACAGCTTATTCCTTATGTCAAGGATATGGGCTACACTCATATCGAACTGATGCCGATTATGGAGCATCCTTTCTCCGGATCCTGGGGCTATCAGCCGGTAGGCCTTTTTGCTCCTACCAGCCGTTTCGGCACCGCTGATGATTTCAAGTTCTTCGTTGACCAGTGCCATGCTGCCGGCATCGGCGTGATTCTGGACTGGGTACCGGCTCACTTCCCTTCAGACTCTCACGGTCTCGCCAGATTCGACGGCACTCCGCTTTATGAATACGAGGATCCGAGAAGAGGCTGGCATCCGGACTGGAACTCCTATATCTACGACTTCGGCCGCGATACCGTAAGACAGTTCCTGGTGGCTTCCGCTCTCTTCTGGCTTGACCATTATCATATTGACGGTCTCCGCGTTGACGCCGTGGCTTCCATGCTGTACTGGGATTACTCCAGAAAGGCCGGCGAATGGATTCCGAATGTTGACGGCGGCAATCACAACTACGAGGCTATCAGCCTGCTCAAGTGGTTCAACGAAGAGGTTTACAAGAACTATCCGCACTGCATGACCGTGGCAGAAGAGTCCACCGCCTTCCCGGCTGTTTCCCGTCCGACCTTCAACGGCGGTCTGGGCTTCGGCTTCAAGTGGAACATGGGCTGGATGCACGATACTCTGGAATACATGAAGAAGGATCCTATCTACCGCAAGTATCATCACAGCGAAATGACCTTCTCCATGATTTACGCTTATGATGAAAACTTCATCCTCCCGCTCTCTCATGACGAAGTGGTTCACGGCAAGCAGTCCCTGCTCTACAAGATGCCGGGCGACGAATGGCAGCAGGCCGCAAACCTCCGCGCCTACATGGGCTACATGTACGCTCATCCGGGCAAGAAGCTGAACTTCATGGGCAGCGAATTTGCTCAGACTGCCGAGTGGAACCATGACAGTCAGCTGCAGTGGTGGCTCCTGGACTTCGACAAGCACAGAGGGCAGAAACAGCTGGTGAAGGATCTTAATAAATTGTACGTTTCAGAGCCGGCATTATATAATGCAGACTATGACAAGTGCGGATTCATGTGGCTTGATCACAGCGACTATCAGAACAGCATCTTTGCGCTGATCAGACGCGATGAGAATCAGGAAAATGAGATCATTGCTGTAAGTAATTTCACTCCGACTCCACATCAGAATTACCGTCTTGGCGTACCGAAGAAGGGCACTTACAAGGTATTGTTGAACACTGACAGCAGACATTACTGGGGCAGCGATTTCGATGTAGGCGGTCTGACTTTCAAGGCCAGTGATGTTTCGTGGCATGGTCAGTACCATTCAATTACTCTGAATCTCCCTCCGCTGGCTACTGTTTTCTTGAAACGTATCGGAGATTAGTAAACTAATATGAGCAGTGAAAATTTCACGCTCGTATCAGGTAGAGAGGCCCCATTAGGGGCCTCTTTGTGTGATAAGGGCTGTAATTTCAGTGTCTGGGCGCCGGAAGCCGCAAAGGTGACGCTGGTGCTTTACACCAATGATGAGCAGGAAATATGTCGTTTTGACCTGCCGGATAAAAATAACGGCACTTGGTATGGCTTTGTGGAAGGAGTCCGCGCCGGGCAGCTCTATGCCTACAGCGTTGACGGGAGATACGCTCCCCGTGAGGGCGTGGCCTTTGACCCGAAAAAGCTTCTCATCGATCCCTATGCCAAAAAGCTTAACCGTCCGCAGATCTGGAATTACGATAAATATCTCCATGACTCCCGGGCCTTTATCAGCAAATCGGTGGTAGTGGATGATTCCTTTGACTGGCAGGGGGTGACGAAGCCTAATATCACCCGCGGCCGGGCTATTCTTTATGAAACTCATGTCAGGGGTTTCACCAAGCTGAACGAACTCGTGCCGCCGGATCTTCGGGGCACCTATCTGGGGCTCTGTCAGCCGGAGGTGATAAATTACATCAAGGAGCTCGGGGTTACCGTGGTGCAGCTCATGCCGGTATATGCCAAGATGAGCGAATCCCGTCTGGTGGACATGGGACTTACCAATTACTGGGGCTATAACCCGATTTCCTTTATGGCTCCCGAGCCTTCCTATGCCAAGGATGATGCGGTAACCGAATTCAAGACCATGATCCGGGAATTCCACCGGGCCGGCATTGCCGTGATTCTGGATGTGGTGTACAACCATACCGCCGAGGGCGGCTACGGCGGGCCGAATGTTTCCTTCCGGGGCTTTGACAACAGGAATTACTACGTCTACGAGCACTCCCAGGACGGCAAGGGCTTTAATTACGAGGCCACCACAAACGTCACCGGATGCGGCAACAGCTTTAATTCCTCCTCCGAATCCGGCCTCCGGATTATCATGGATTCTTTGCGCTACTGGCTGACCGAAATGCAGGTGGACGGCTTCCGCTTCGACCTCGCGGTAACCGTGGCCCGGGAAACCACGCCCTATGTATTCAATTCCTTTGAACCTCATGGCACCTTCTTTAAGGCCGTGAACGCCGATCCCGTGGTGGGCCGGGCGCTCCTTATCGGGGAACCCTGGGATATCGGGGGCTTCGGCTATCGTTTGGGACAGTTCCCTCCCAAATGGAGCGAGCAGAATGACCGCTACCGCGATACCGTGCGTTCCTTCTGGAGAGGCGATCCCGGCTGCATGGGCGAGTTCGCCACAAGACTTCTGGGTTCCCGGGATATTTATCCCAAGGAATTCCGTTCCATTAACTCCTCTGTAAACTTTGTCTCCTATCACGACGGCTTTACCCTGGAGGATGTGGTGAGCTATAACAACCGCCACAACGAGGCCAATAAGGAAGACAACAAGGACGGCACCAGCAACAACGTTTCCTGCAACTACGGCGAGGAAGGCCCCACCAAAAACCCGCGGATCCTGAAGAAGCGCGCCCAGATCAAGAGAAACATGCTGGCGACGGTAATGCTGTCTCAGGGTATTCCGCATATTGTGGCCGGCGATGAGATTTCCCGGACGCAGCATGGCAACAATAATGCCTACTGCCAGGATAATGAAATCAGCTGGGTGCACTGGGATCTGGATAAGGACAAGAAGGATCTTTACAGCTTTGTAAAGCTCCTTACCGGCATTCGGCTGAGCTCCCGGGTGTTCACCGAGCTCCAGCTTAAGGATGACGGCTTCCGAGTTACCGGAAAGCCGCACCATGAGGTCAACTGGTACCATCCCAGCGGTTTTGCTCTGATGGACAATGACTGGCATTCTCCGGTGGCTCAGGTATTCATGCTGGACATCGGCTCCAGCGCTGCTGACGGCGAACGCTTCGTGATCATGTTTAATGCCAGCGGCTACGACATCTGCTTCCATCTTCCGGAAAACTCTCCGGGGAAGCGCTGGAGCGCTGTTATGGATACCTGCGAGGCTGACGGCTTCCCCCGCCGCTTCAGCGATGAAACCGGTCTTTATCCGGTGTGCTGCTCCTCCTCCGTGAAGCTTCTTAAGGAGATTCCGGATGACGGCAAGCGGGTAGCCAGCATCATTGAAAGAATGGAAAGCGATGCCGAGCCGGCCACCGAGATTGTTCCCGCAGCCGGGGAGGCCGCAGACGAGATTCCGGAGAATCCGCTTGCCGCTGAGAAGGAAGAGGTTCTTCTGTACAGCAGCAAGGTGCCGTCCCGGAAGTCCGTAAACGCTCATAAGTTCAGTCATGCCAGAAAGAGCTTTGCCTTCCGGAAGAAGAATCTTATCCGGAGCAAGTGCGGCAAAAAGAAGTAACGCTTTTTTCTGACAGCATGGCATAGCATAAAAACAGGGGATCAGCTTGGAAAGCGGGTTCCCTTTTTTATGGCGGGGGGTCTACCGGCGCCCGCAGGCGCAACCTGAGGGCGGCGACAGTTTAGGAATCTTAAGACCTGTTTTCTTTGCCGATTCCCGCGGATAGGCTTAGAATCGGGATATGTGGGGTTATTCGGACAGAGGCGGGACAGAGGATATCGGTTCCTCTGGAAATTCCGCTTCCTCTGACCGGATGCCTGAAGAGCGAAGTTAAGGAGTATTTAAATGCGCAAGGATCTGGGCGAGAAGCCTCTTATTTATCCGCAGCCGGTTCTTCTGGTGGGAACCTATGATGCGGACGGTGTACCGAATCTTATGACCGCAGCCTGGGGCTGCGTCTGGGGTTTCAAGGAGGTGGAGATCAATCTTTCCATAGATCACAAAACATCGCAGAATATCCGTCTCCACAAGGCCTTTACCTTGAGCATGGCCACCCAGGACGTTATTACCGCTGCAGACTATGTGGGACTGGTGAGCGGCAAGAAGGTCGTCGACAAGATCGAGCAGGCGGGTTTTCATGACGAGCCGGCAGTTCATGTATATGCGCCCCTGTTCCGGGAGCTTCCCCTGACTCTGGAATGCAAGGTGCTCACCATGTATCAGAACGAGAAGAAGGACGATTTCCGGGTAGTGGGGGAGGTGGTGAATGCCTCTGTGGATGAATCTGTTCTCGATGAAAACGGCGTTATTGATCCCGCTAAGCTTAAAGCGGTTTCCTACGCTCCGGACGGCCATTACTATGTGCTTTGCGCTGAAAAGGTCGGCCATGCGTTCCAGGACGGCAAGGCTCTCATTAAGAAGCAGGGCAGCTGATTTATTTCCGGTTCCTGTCTCTTCCGCCGTTCATTTGCCATAAAGGGCTCATTTGCAGCAAGGCGGGGGAAGTTAGACAGCAGGCTTGCTGCCAGTTTCAGAAGTCACTCTCCGGAGTGGCTTTTTTGTTTGGAAGTGTTTTGTTTTGAAGGAGGGGCGGAGGAGGTGGTTCGGAAACATGACAAAAACCGGATACTTGCATCACAGAGCAGTTTTTTTACGGTTTTTTGCGGGAGAGGGGGCAGGAACCGGAAGAGAATCCTGTCTGAAAACGCATAAATAGTATCTTTGAGCATAGGATAACCCATAAATTGTGTTTTTTTGTGATTATGAGAACTAGATCCGGTGTTTCTTACAAAAAATTTACAAAATTGAGCAAAATTTGCACAATTTTTGCTGTGAGAGGAAAAATCAAGGACAAGTTTGCAAAAAAGTCCCGTTTTTCCAGTTGCTAACAGAATTATTCACAGGTTCTGTGGACTTGAGAACATGTGGATTTCCGGAAAAAAGAGGGGAGTGTTTAGGGATGCCGGGAACAAAAAAATCCCGGACTGATCCGGGGGACAAGCAGGGGCAAAACCGGGAGTCTGCAATTAATGGTCAGGCTCCGTTTTGCGGGGATTTTCAAGCCTTGTCATGCCGGAAATACAGGTCGGATGGCATCCGGGCGGGCTTGCCATCATGCGCTAATGCCTGCGCGGGTTCCTCGGGAACCTGCTGTCATAAAGACTTCAGATATTCAGCATCGTAGTTAGCCTGTAAATTCAGCCAGAAGGATTTGGATACGCCAAAGGCATATTCAAGTCCCATAGCCAGATTTTCGGATATAGCCTTCCTTCCATGTATGACATCGCTTAAAAGCTCTTCAGAAATACCTGTCTTCTGAGCCAGATCCATTTCTGTGATCCGGCGTTCCTCCAGCAATTCAGAAATGGTTTCACCGGGGTGTATTAACAAATCATGGGACATTCTGCGATTTTCGGGAGCAGTTTACCGGCTTGCTCGCCAACAGTCATGCCGCTCTCCCTGACATGGGGACGAGTCTGGTACTTGCCGCGGCAATAATCGGACACCAGTTAACATCGCCCGTCATTGCTGCTAAAACAAAAAAAAACTCCCGGCCAAGTAAAACATGGCAGGGAGCTATCACAGGCATTTACTGAAAGTTCAGGTTCTATTTTGCAGGATTAAGAGCCTTCTTAAAGCCGGAGACATAGTCCTTGATGGCGTCAAGGCTGTAGTTGGTTTCTCTCATGATGTTGATGAGATGAGTACCGACAATGCAGCCGTCCACATGGTCAATATAAGGCTCCACGTCCTTGAACTCCTTGATGCCGAAGCCCATCATTACCGGAATCTGGGAGATCTTTCTGACATTGTCCAGATAGGCGGTGGTGTTCTTGTAGAACTCATGGGCATCCTGACCGGTTACGCCCATGGAAGAGATGCAGTAGGCAAAGCCGCGGGCATTTTCCAAAAGCATGGGGATGCGATCTCCGGAGATAGGAGCGATAAGGGGCAGCAGGAACGGAGCTCCCGGCAGATCCAGGAATTCTCTCAGTTCAAAGCTTTCCTCGTAGGGCAGATCCGGAACAATGATGCCGTCAACGCCGCATTCCGCGCAGGTTTCCACAAATCTCTTAATGCCGAAGTGGTTAACGGTATTGTAGTACAGCATGAATACCACCGGCACCTGACAGTCCTTTCTGAGCTCCTTCATCATTTCAAAAATTTTGTCGATGTTGGTGCCGTTATTGATGGCCTCCAGAGAAGCTGCCTGAATAACCGGACCGTCGGCAATGGGGTCGGAGAAGGGCACACCCAGCTCAATGACATCCACCCCGGCCTCGTCCTGAGCCTTAATGATGGAAATGGTGTCCTTAAGGCTGGGAAGTCCGGCGGTTACATAGGTAATAAAAGCCTTTTCGCCCTTGCTTTTAAGGGCATTCATTCTTTCTTCGATTCTGTTCATGATTAAAGCCCGCCTCTTTCGTTAATGTAGTTAGCGATGGTGTTTACGTCCTTGTCACCGCGTCCTGACAGGTTAACAATTACAATATCGTCCTTGGTAAGATCCTTGCAGAGCTTCGGCAGATAGGCAAGAGCGTGAGAGCTTTCGATAGCCGGAATAATGCCCTCCAGTTTGCAGAGCTCCAGAAGCGCTTCCATGGCCTCGGTATCCGTTACGGAATCGTAGGTAACCCGGCCGGTCTGGCAGAGGTGCGCATGCTCAGGGCCTACTCCGGGATAGTCCAGACCTGCGGAAATGGAGTAGGCAGTCTTGATGTTGCCGTCCGGATTCTGCAGGAGGTAGGTGCGCATGCCGTGGATAATGCCCACATTCTTGGCAGACATGGCAGCGGCGTGCTCGCCGGTGCTGAGGCCCTTGCCGGCGGCTTCCACGCCGTAGAGCTTCACTTCCTTGTCATCCAGGAAGTCTGCAAAAACGCCAATGGCATTGGAGCCGCCGCCGACGCAGGCCACAATGGCAGTGGGCAGACGTCCTTCCTTTTCCAGGATCTGCTTCTTGGCTTCCTCGCTGATAATCCTCTGGAAGGCCTTCACCATTTCCGGATACGGAGCAGGGCCCACGGCGGAACCGATGACGTAGAAGGTGTCTTCGGCATCCTTGGCCCAGGTTCTGATAGCCTCATTGGTGGCATCCTTAAGGGTGTCAGTGCCGGAATGAACCTCAACGACCTCGGCGCCCAGCATTCTCATTCTCATGACGTTGAGGGCCTGTCTTCTCATGTCCTCGGCGCCCATGAACACCCGGCACTTCATGCCGAAAAGAGCGGCTGCGGTAGCGGTGGCCACGCCGTGCTGGCCGGCTCCGGTCTCGGCAATCACCTTGGTTTTGCCCATTCGCTTGGCCAGCATGATCTGTCCGATGGAGTTATTGATCTTGTGAGCGCCGGTGTGGTTCAGATCCTCGCGCTTCAGGTAGATCCGGGGGCCGTACTTGGCAGAAAGGGTTTTGGCAAAATACAGCGGAGACTCGCGGCCTACATAATCCTTCATGTAGTAACGATATTCTTCCCAGAACTTCGGATCCTTGATAACCTCGTGATAAGCCTTGTCAAGCTCAATAAGGGTAGGCATCAGAGATTCAGCAACATACTGTCCTCCGAATTCCCCGTACATTTTGTTTCTCATAATTAAGTCCTTTGTCTAAGTACTTGTCCAAATTCCTGATGCTGTCCTGGTCTGAATCCGTATCCGCATTCATGACACTCAGGCACGAACCATCCTGATGCTGCTATTCTACTACACCGCAAAAACACCGGAAGAAATTTTTGAAATTAATTTTGTTATTGAAATTAATTTCAAAAATGCTAAGCTGAGAAAGATTTTCCGGCAGCGTAAGCTAAGACGGAAAACCGGATGAAATCCTGAGAGTTTCGGCTTCGGAGGGCAGAAGAGATGTCAGATACCAGAGATCTGGTAAAGGTCAGCCGCCTTTTTTACTTAAAATCCCTGAGTCAGAAGGAGATTTCCGCAAAGCTGGGGATTTCCCGGCCTCAGGTCTGCCGCATGCTCCGGGAGGCCCGGGAGCAGGGCATTGTCAAAATCACCATTTCCGCTCCCGGCGGCAGCGAGGACTTCCTTTCTGAAAGACTGGAATCGGCCTTCGGTCTCAGAAACGCCTTTGTGTATAAAACCCCGGAGGTGGGAGCCGATAAAAGCTTTTACGAGCAGAGCGCCCGGGATCTTAAGCCGTCTTTCAGAAAATACCCCCGCATTGCGGTGATGAGCGGGAGAACCCTTTCCGGTATTTCCCGCTCCCTTTCCGATACCGGCAAAACCGGCAATTCCTTTGTGCCGCTGGCAGGAGTATCCGGAAGCCGGGGCCAGGAATTTCAGGCCAATGAGATTGCCCGGGAGATGGCCGTGAGGGCCGGGGGATCCTACGCCACGTTAAATACGCCTCTTCTGGTGCAGAATCCCGAGCTGAGAACCCTCCTGTGTCAGGATCCCATGATCCGGGACATTCTGGAGGAAGGCAAAAATGCCGATCTGGTTCTGGCGGGGGTGGGCAGCGTGGATGAAAACTCCGGTTCCTTCAGAAGCGGCGCCTATCTTAAGGAGGACATCAAGGTGCTTAAGGACATGGGCATCGCCGGGAGCATGTGCTGCTCCTTCTTTGACAGGAACGGGCAGTTTATGGAACCGGAAATTTCCCGGAGGCTTATCGGGGTCAGGCTTACGGAACTCCGGAAGGCTCTGGTCTGGGTTTTTGCCGGAGATTATGCTGATACTCAGGCGCTTCTGGGTGCTCTTAAAACCGGGAGAGTGGCTATCCTTTCGGTAACTTGCGCCAAGGCTCAGGAGGTGCTGGATCTTCTGGAGGAGGCGGAATCGGTTGCCTCATGTAAGTAAACTTCCTGATACAATTAGGATGTTGATGGCAATAATCACCAAGTTACTCAGAATCAAGTAAACCATAGGTGGTACCAAATGGTACCGTACCATAAAGTACCAAATTGCCAGCAAAGCCAGCTTCAAGAAATTGTTGTTAAACTGTTTCCTTTTTCAAGTACTTTTTTCTGACAGATTGGGAAGTCACTCTGACATTCTGGG
>DFFT01000056.1 GCA_002372325.1 Succinivibrionaceae bacterium UBA3769
GTTTTCATGTTACCGGTCATAATTACGAGTACAAGGATGACGGCAAGAGCTCCTTCTATGAGCTGGTGAAGGCCCGGGGCTGGCGGGAGAAGATGGAGGAGTTCCGGAAGACTGCCGGTCTTTCCTCTCTGACCATTCAGGGAGAATTCTGCGCCCCCGGCATTCAGAAAAACCGTCTTAAGCTCACCCGGCCGGAGTGGTATGTGTTCACCGTGCTGGAGAACGGCAAAAGGGTCGGGCTTGACCGCATGCTGGAGGTAGTCAAAGCTTTGGAGATGACCCCGGTGCCGGTGGAGGAAAGAGATCGGGATCTTCCCGCCCGTTATCCCACGGTGGCCGCTCTTTTGGAGCGGGCGGAAGGCGAGTATGCCTGCGGCGGCAAGAAGGAGGGCATTGTGGTACGCCCTGCGGAACCGGTGTATTCTCCCCTTATCGGCGCCGAGCTTTCCATGAAGGTCATCAGTAACCGGTATCTTCTGAAGAACGACGGTTGATCTCCCGCGGGAAAAAGTCCGGCTCCGGCGGGATGCGGCTTCCCGCTGTCCGGAACCTGAAAATAAAACGGCCCCGGGACTGAAGTCAGTTCCGGGGCCGCATTATCGCTGCATTGTTATGGGGAGCCTCTCCCGCAGGGCGGCGCTTCAGACATAATCGAGGGGGCTTGTTTTTGCTTGCCCTTCGTTCCGCCCCTGCCCCTGTTCTAAGGCATTTGCTTAGCCACTGTTCCTGTCTCTAAAGGCATTTGTCCCGTCTCCTGTCCCGTCCCGAGGCCTCTTTTCCGGTGATGCGGAGAAGCGCATGGAGGGGCGGCGGTAACAGAGGGGCTTAAAAACAGGTCCGGGCTCCGGAAGCCGCCGGCTTAGGGGTCAGATGGTGAATTTCTGAGTATCCGCATTCATTTGATCCGAAAGTCCGGACATGACCTGAGTGGCTTCAAGAGTACGCGCGGCATGGGCGCTGACATCCTGAGAAAGCAGGGATATTCTGTGCAGATTGGCTGACATGTCCAGAGCGGTGCTGGTCTGCTGTTCGGTAGCCACGGCAATCTGATTGATCTGATTGTTTACATCATTGACCTTGTTCACGATGGTATCGAGACTGTTTTCGATATTCTCCGTGTCTCCGGCAATTTCTTCCATCTGGGCCACGGTTTCCTGGAAGGACACATTGGCCACGTCCACTTCGTTCTGAATTACCGTGATCATTTTTTTGATTTCCTGCGTGGACTGCGCGGTGCGGGTGGCCAGCGCTCTGACTTCGTCGGAAACCACGGCAAAGCCGCGGCCGTGTTCGCCGGCTCTGGCCGCTTCAATGGCGGCATTCAGCGCCAGCAGATTGGTCTGATTGGCAATGTCCTGAATGGATGCGATGATGGTGTCAATCTGCTTGGTCTCTTCTCCCAGTCTGGCGATGATGCCGGCATCCTCTTCGGTTTTCTTGGAATGATCTCTGATTTTGGCCACGGTGGCGCGGATGGCGGCGATGCTGCTCTGAGTAGTGGTTTTGGTTTCATCGGAGGATTCCGCCGCTGCATTGCAGTTTGAAGCGACCTCTCTGGAGGTGGCGGCCATTTCCTCGCTGGCGGCGCTGATGCCCAGAGTCTGATTGAGGATCATGGAGGTGGATTCGGAAATGTCGCGGCTGCTCTTTTCCAGATTGCTCACCGATTCGGCAATAGTCCGGGAGTTGCCGCTCATGGTGGAGATGATGCTCTTTAAATTCTGGATCATGTCATTTACGGAGACAGTAAGTCTGCCGATTTCATCCATGCTTTTTGATTTAACCTCAACGGTCAGATCTCCTGAGGCCACTCTGCCGGTGGCATTAACCAGGCACTGAGTGCGATCTCCGAGAGATCTGGAGAGGAGGTAGGAGAACATGATGGAAAGGAAGATGGTAAGCGCGGAAATGGAGATCACCAAAACCGGGCTGTTTTTTTCCTCAGCGGATCTGTTGAGCTCCTGAAGTCTGATTTTTTCGCGGTTAAGAATATCGGTAATATTGGCATCCGCGTCATTGCCGATTTCCTTCATGTCCTTTTTGGTAATGGCAAATGATGCCGCGGTTCTTTTTTCCATAGGCTGGGATTCATCCCGGAGGATCTTATAAAGCTGCTTAAAAATATCAGCGTACTTCTGGTGATCCTCTTCAATGGCCTTCAGGTTTGCGATGGTGTTCTTATCTGTGGCGGCAGCGCTTATGCCAGCTATGACACCGGCTGTTGCCTTGAGATGCATATCGATTTTGCTCTCATACTCATCAATGAGCTTGGGCTGCCCGGCGGTTATTCTGATGGCGTAGATGCGCAGCTGTCTGAAATGAGCCTTGAGATCTGTAACCGGAACGATTAGCTGGTTGGTAAGATCGCTGCTGATTTTAAGTTCCCCGGAGATATCCTTAAGATGCGAGGTGCTGACTACTCCCTGAACTATGGAAATGACCACAATCACCGCAAAGCAGGCCAGAACCTTGTAACCGATTTTAAGATTGGAAAAAAAACTCATGACCCCTCCGCTGAAAAGTCGCTGTCTGACCGCCGCTATTCTGATGCTCCGCCGTCATTGCAGTTCAATTATGCCGTTTTTAACAGGGGATTTCCACAAAAACGAACATGCGCGCAGGGCGGAACCGCTGTTTGGCAAAACAGTTTTTTTATTGCCCGGCAGGCAAGCGGACACCGGCGGCAGCTTCAAAAGCGAATCTCAGAGGGATCAGGAATATGAGAACGCAGGGAGGAAATGAGGGAGAAGCTCCGCTGAGAAAAATTGCCGTTCTGGCAGCTCAGAGTTTTCCGCAGCCACGACGCAAAAAAGCGGTGAAACCTTGCCTGAAGCCATTTCTCACCGTTTTTGCGATCAGCTTACAGTATGCTGCAGCTGCGGCGCTGCTTTCCTGCTAAGGACGCGCAAGGTTCTTAGTTCCCTTTAACCGCAGGAACTTATCTGCGCTCTTAAGAATGAGCAGGAGCAGAGGAAGCCTGAGATTTTGCCTCTTCCGAAAGAGGGGCCGGATGTTCCTTCATAAGCTTCCGCACATAATCCGGGGTGACCTGATAATGTTCAACAACGTAATCCACGATGTATTCATCATCAGTTTTTCCCAGATTTTTTAGGATCTTAATCGCCTCTAAAACCTTAACCTTCTGCTCCCAGAGATCTAATCCATTCATCATATTAACCTCATTGGTATCTCTTTCCTGAAATATTTTCTTGTGTTTGATAAACGCGCTGATAAAGTCCGCAGTTTCCGTATCGGTACTTTTCTGCTTCTTGATCACATCAGCGAGCCCGGCATCATTCTGGTGCTTGACGACCTTAAGGGCAAATCCGCAGGCGGCGCTTATTTCGCAAAATTGCCGCTATCCATATCTTGAGGAGACTTGCTGGAGCAGGAACGATAAGACGCTGGCTGCTCATGTGTGCCGGAAGCTGTCACCTCCTGCCCCCGGAATGACATGAAGCCGACATGGCTATACCATGGATGGCCCTAAACCTTCCGCAGTCAACACAAAAAAAGTAAGCGGTGAGATCTTGCCTGAAGCCATTTCTCACCGTTTTTGCGACAGCTTACAGTATGCTGCAGCTGCGGCGCTGCTTTCCTGCTAAGGACGCGCAAGGTTCTGAGTTCCCTTTAACCGCAGGAACTTATCTGCGCTCTCAAGAATGGGCAGGAACGGAGGAAGCCTGAGTTTTTTCCTCTTCCGGAAGAGTGTCAGGCTGTTCCTTCATAAGCTTCCGCACATAATCCGGGGTGACCTGATAATGTTCAGCAACAAAATCAACGATATCTTCATCAGAATCCCCTTTGATTTTCAGGATCTTAATCGCCTCTAAAACCTTAACCTTCTGCTCCCAGAGATCTAATCCATTCATTATGTTCACCTCATTGGTATCTCTTTCCTGAAATATTTTCTTATGTTTGATAAATGCGCTGATAAAGTCCGCAGTTTCCGAATCGGTACTTTTCTGCTCCTTAATCAGTTTGCCGAGTTCGTCATCATTCTGGTGCTTGATGACCTTAAGGGCAAATCCGCAGGCGGCGCTTATTTCGCAAAATTGCCGCTATCCATATCTTGAGGAGACTTGCTGGAGCAGGAACGATAAGACGCTAGCTGCTCATGTGTGCCGGAAGCTGTCACCTCCTGCACCCGGAATGACATGAAGCCAACATGGGCATGTTATAGTCCTAATCCTTCTCGGCTACAACGCAAAAAATAAGCGGTGAGATCTTGCCTGAAGCCATGTCTCACCGTTTTTGCGATCAGCTTTAAGTATGTCAAAGCTGCGGCGCCGCTCTCCGTCAGGGACGCAGCAAGGTCAGGAGAGCCCTTTAACCGCAGGGGCTTCCTATGTTATGCCCCGGCCGGAACTGAGGAAGCCTGAGTTTTTTCCTCTTCCGGAAGAGTGTCAGGCTGTTCCTTCATAAGCTTCCACACATAATCAGGGGAGACCTGAAAATTTTCAGCAACAAAATCCACGATGTATTCATCAGATTGCTTCAGGATTTTCAGGGCCTTAATCACTGCCAAAACCTTAACTTTCTGCTCCCAGAGATCTAATCCATTCATTATGTTCACCTCATTGGTATCTCTTTCCTGAAATATTTTCTTATGTTTGATAAACGCGCAGATAAAGTCCGCAGTTTCCAAATCGGTAGTTTTCTGCTCCTTGATCAGTTTGTCGAGCCCGGCATCATTCTGGTGCTTGACCACCTTAAGGGCAAATCCGCAGGCGGTGCTGAATTTCTTAAAATCATCGTCCTCTATCTCTGCGGGAGAAACGATGTTAAGCCGGTAATTGTTGATGTACTGCAAAAGCTCCCTGTTTTTTACGTTCAGAATTTCATGGAGTTCCGTGGGGCCGTCCCAGGGCTTGCCGCTCAGGTTCAGCACCAGCGTAATAACGGGCTTCAGCTTGTCGTCTTTTTTCATGCCGGACAGAAATTCCGCACTGTCTGTCATTCTGATCGTAACTACGCCCTCTTCACACGTCAATTCCGCATCATCATTATTGCCGGCATTATCATTATTTCCGGTGTTCCCGGCTTTCTGCCGCTTGCGGAGACGCTTGATATCGGAAATCTGAGTCGCGTAACTCAAGGCATCATAAAGCATGTTCCGCGCTGTCATGCCGTAATGAACTTTGCTTTGAAGCTCCAGTCCCAGGAGCATAAACACTGCGTCCTCGTTTTCTCTGGCACCCCAGAGCTTCAGAAGGTCGCGATGCCGCTGCACTGAAGTGCTGCTCTTTTTCCCGAAAATCCTGGCCGCCTCTGTGGAATCCATGG
>DFFT01000057.1 GCA_002372325.1 Succinivibrionaceae bacterium UBA3769
TCATAGATCTTTCCGAGATTGCGGCAGCCCCCGAAGTCTCCCAGACTGCAGGCTTTCTCAAAGTATTTCCGGGCGGTCTTAATGTCTGCGGTTCTGCCAATGCCGTTTTTATAGAGTCTTCCCGCGTGCCGGCAGCCCTGCTTTTCATTCATGTTGCAGGCTTTCTCAAAGTACTGAAAAGCCTTGCCGAAGTCTTTGCCAACGCCGCTCCCGTCCTCGTAGTTATTCCCGATATTGACGCACCCTATAGCAAAATTAAGGTCACAGGCCTTCTGATAGTAAGAGGCAGCCTGAGACATGTTCTTGGCTCCTCCGAGACCGTTCTCCGAAACTATCCCCATGCCGTTACAGCCCGTGCCGTCATTGAGAGAACACCCTTTCTCAAAAGCGGATCTGGCCTTCGCAAAATCCCGGGGCGCTCCGGAACCCCTGAGATAAGCTTCCCCCAGCTTAAAGCAGTCATTCCCCTTGCCCGCGGAGCATCCCCTGGCAAAGTCATCCGGCTCCCTGCAGCATTTGCGGAAAACGAAAGAGCAAGCCCGGTTAAGAGAGCAACACCGGCCTTAGATAAACTACGGGGTGTGTTATTCATCTCACTAAGTTCTGATTGAACGAAGAAAGGAGGAAAGGTCTCCAGGCATTGTCCGGAGACTTAACCTCTACCTCTGAAACGCCTTTACTCCTTAAAGCCTTATCGGAAGTCTTGCCATAATGCCCTTCTTTCTCGCTGACACCACGTTTGCGGGGGCTTTTCCGGTATCATTTCTGGCTATACCGGGTTATTGCCAGATTATCATTCCGGTTAGCAATTCCTGTGATGAGCCCTTGTTATCGGTTAAGACCATCATCATGGCTGTCAGCCCAAAACACCATCCCAGCTCCAGCCCAGCAATCTTTCAGAACAACGCTTTTATGATAATGGTAAAGCCATTCTCCCCCGGGGGCAAACCTGACAGGATTTTTCTGCATCAAAATACGATACTGTCCCTGTTTCCCGCCTCGGCGAATCACCGTGAACTCTCCTGTGGATATTTTCCGGGAAGTTCCCAAAAACTCCTGCCTGTGGATAACTTTTCCCGGAACTCTTTCCCTCTCCAAAAAGAATCATTATCCTCATGAAAAATAAAAAGCATCCCCAAAATTACACTGTTCCCGGAAAATCATCGGTTCAGCTTGTCCCTCACCATCATCAGGACATAGCCAAGCAGGTTCTGCCCTTTCCATTTCGCCCTGACGAAACGATCCGGATCGTTCATCGAGAGGCCGATTCCCCATATTCTATCCCTGACCGCAGCTTCCGCTAATGTCGCATCACCTGTAGCCAACAACATCTCTTTCAGATCCTCGTTCTGGGAGAACTTTGCCATCAGCCCCTCATATACAGCAACCTGCCTCAAACCATTCCATACATGATCATCGTAACCGGAGACCTGCCTGCCAAGAGCCTTAATCTCAGCCGTATCGTCTGTTTTCAAGATCTCCAATGCAATCTTCTCATCATGAAAGCAGACGGCTTTCCGGTACATCATATACTGTTCCATTGAAGAAAACTGATGCTCTGCATAAGAGAAGTTTGATGGGTACCAATTGCTGAGATACCCATACTCTTCCTCCGGATTGTGGAAACATATGATCTTACTCACTGCTCTGCCACCTTTTTAATGGCGAGATCCATGTCTAGATCATGCAGAACTTTGGATCTGGGATACATCACCAAGAATGGATATTGTTCGATCAGCTCTCGGCTGCCTTTTTTTGTATATCTCTGCAGGTATGTGTAAAAATATCCAAGCCATTCGCAAAGCGTGGCATCGTATGCCTGCTCTCCATAGATATTGGGAAATTGATCTGCCATTTCGTCCCGGGACTGTGTGCAATACCTGGCATAGCGCTTGTCTGAGTTTTCCCTTAAACGCGAACCAAGGTACCGAGTCACCATTTGGTTCATATCCAAATGATTATCCGCCCAATGTCCAAACAGTGTTCCTGTCTCTTCGGCAGGATCGCCAATATAGTAATCTGTCATAGCCGTTTCGCCTTCTTAAATATAATTACTGAACGTGTCTTTCAGCGTGTTTCGATCGGACTCTATAAGCTCCAGAAGACTCTTCCTAGCCACAACAAAACTTCCACAACAAAAGCGGCACAAAAAACTCAAGCCAAAAAAACACTACTTTCCCAGCTTCTGAAGCTCCCGGCAGCTATCCTGTTCCCCGAGGGAGCAGCTCTGCTGATAAAGATCCCGGGCCCGGCCGAGATCCTGAGACACCCCGTAGCCGAACTCATAAAGCACACCGAGATTCTTGCAGGATTCCCCGCTCTTAAGCTGGCATCCTTTTTCAAAATATTTCTTCGCCCCGGCGTAGTCCTTGCTGCCCAGCACTCCCTTGGCCAGGTCATAGCCCGCATTGCCGCAGCCGATGCCGTCATTGAGGCTGCAGGCCCGATCGTAAAGGTCATGCCCCTTCTTAAGATTCTTGGAGGTGCCGTTGCCAAGAGCATAGCAGACTCCCAGAAAGCGACAGCCCATGCCGTCCTTGAGATTGCAGCCCTTCTCTAAGGCCTTCATAGCCTGCCCGTAGTTCTGCTTCATGCCATCGCCCTTGTAGAGCATGGCGCCGAAGTTGCTGCAGCCCCGGGCATTATCCAGGTCGCAGGCTTTGGAATACAGCTGTCCCGCCTTCCGGAGATCCTTCTTGATGCCATTCCCGGTGAAGACGATATTGCCGCCCCGGAGACAGCTCTCGCCGTCGTTGAGGGTACAGCCCTGCTCATAGTAGGAAACAGCCTTCGCCATATCTTTGGGTGTGCCGGATCCTTCCTCGTGGATCTTCCCGAGATTGCGGCAGCCCCCGAAGTCTCCCAGACTGCAGGCTTTCTCAAAGTATTTCCGGGCGGTCTTGATATCTGCGGTTCTGCCAATGCCGTTTTTATAGAGTCTTCCCACATGCCGGCAGCCCTGCTTTTCATTCATATTGCAGGCTTTCTCAAAGTACTGAAAAGCTTTGCCGAAGTCTTTGCCGACGCCGCTCCCGTCTTCGTAGTTATTCCCGATGTTGACGCACCCTATAGCAAAATTAAGGTCACAGGCCTTCTGATAGTAAGAAGCGGCCTGAGACATGTTCTTGGCTCCTCCGAGACCGTTCTCCGAAACTATCCCCATGCCGTTACAGCCCGCGCCGTCATTGAGAGAACACCCTTTCTCAAAAGCGGATCTGGCCTTCGCAAAATCCCGGGGCGCTCCGGAACCCCTGAGATAAGCTTCCCCCAGCTTAAAGCAGTCATTCCCCTTGCCGGCGGAGCATCCCCTGGCAAAGTCATCCGGCGATCCTGCGGCATATGCGGACAACGAAAAAGCGAGCCCTGCTGCCAGAGAAAGTCCGGCCCCCCAGAAATTAAAGCGTGTTTTGTTCATCTTACTCAGATCCTGAATATCCTGATTAGAAGAAAGGGCTTCGGGCCTGTCCAAAAACACAGCCCCGGAAACGCCTTTCCTCCTTAAAGCCTGCCTGTACCGTAAGCCCTGCTGATAAGGCCTTTCCTTCTGACACTGATATCGCTTTTGCGGCCAAAAGTTCTGTTAGCAGTTCCGGGTCATCAGCCAAACCATCATTTCGGTTATCATTCCGGGCTGAGACCCTGTTCTCAGTCCAGACTGCCGTCCCGGGCCATCATTCCTGTGATCCGCCTGCTGTCTGTCAGAAAACGGTTTTATAAAATGGTAAAGCCATTCTCCCCCCCGGGGCAAACCTATGCGTTGTTTTCTGCCTCAAAACTCGATCTGCCCCTGCTTTCCCGCTTAAGCGAATGCCCCTGAACTCTTCCTGGGGATAACCTGCCCGGGAGGATCCCCGAAAATCCTTCCTGTGGATAACTCCCCCGGAACTATTTTCCGCGGCAGTTATCCCCATTTGTTCCCGCTGCCAGAGTTCCCTGAGAGTTTTCCCCGGGACTGCCCCTGTCCTCCGGGCTTCCTGAGATCCTTCCCGCCCTCTGAAAAACAGCTACCATATCCGGAGAGACAATATCCTGAATACCGCCCCGTTTTTCTGAAAAGCCGCTATCCGTCATTTTCTTAGCTTTCTGTACTTCGCTTCCCGTCCTTCGCTTTCTGGCTTAGCTTCCTGTGTTCCGCTTCAGATTCTCCCGCTGCCCGGCTTCTCAGTTCCCCGCAGCAGAAAAGAATTAAACTCGAAAAAGGAAACTGGTTAAGGCAGTTTAAATTGCTTCCGCGGCTTCCCTTGCTTCCGCCGCCTGACGCCCCGCCCGGCCCGCCGCCTCCTTCCGGAAAACTCCGCAGCAGCGTCTGCCCCGGAGAAGACCGCAAGTTCCCTGTGAAGGCGCGAGAAGGCTTAGGAGAGCCCCCGGGGATGCCGCATATATTCCGGGCGCTTCTGAAAGCATCCTCCCGGACGGAAAAATGCTCTTATCTGAACAATTCAGGGACAGGGAAACAGTTTCAGGAATGGTTAAAAAACAAGGCTTTGTCACCATTTTTATGAAATCGTTTTTATCCCTGAGCCAAAAAACAATTTGAAACCGGACTAAATTTCCGGCTGACAAACTGGCGCTTAATACTATCCTGTTGTATACTGAAGCTGCGGTATTCTGCGGGTTTTTCTCGCAGATCCGGAGCCGGGGTATTCAGAGCGCCGGGGGTTAATAATAATAAAAATACCAAGCGAAGTTTAAGAAGTTCCCCCGCTGCTTTCCTCCCCGCCGGAGCCAGTCATTAAGGCATACTGCAAACAGCATAGGATTGAAGACATTTGAACGTGGTAATGCTTTACTGCGTATGCGGAATGCTTTGAGAAGCTCCCGATCCCGCGTCCGTTTCATGCCGGGATCTCTCAATAATTATTAAACCCTGCAGGCTGCCTCAGAAGCTTTCTTTTCCGCCGGAGATTAGCTGATTCGCTTATACCCGATCTTCGTTACGCTTACTCTCATTTTCTCTTTGTCATCAAGCCTGATCCCTGAAAACCTTATAGGAAGTCCCCGCGGGGGACTCCCCCGCCCGTTAAGGCGCAGCCTTCACGGCGCGGCATATGAAGAAGCGGAGGATCATCATATGGACGGAAACACAGTAAGGCACATCAGAGAGCTCCTTAAAATGAATCAGGAGGAGTTCGCCCATGCCCTGGGCTACAGCAAAAGCCATCTTTCTCTGGTGGAAAACGACAAGCATCCCATTACCATAAGATTTATGTCCCGGATGCTTTTTGTGATCCGGGGGAAAACGTTTTTCGATAACTGCAGCCAGGAACTCCGGGATGCGGAAAAGGCCATCGCGGATATGGTGCGAAAGTAGCGCCAGGACAGAGACAAGAAGCGGCGCGACCTCGTGAGAGAGAAAATGACTCTCTCACGGCATGCTCTTTTATCCTCTCTTCCGCCTTCATATTCAGGATGCCGGCAGGAGCAATCACTTTGAGTTAAGCCGCTGAGCCGCCGAAAGCCGTCATCTCCCGCATCAGGAATAACATAAAGCTGATTGGCCGTCTCGGCGCGCTCCATCCTTCCCGGCCACAACGCAAAAAAAACGGTGAGACCTTGCCTGAAACCTTTTCTCACCGTTTTAAGATCAGCTTTATAGAGCATGTTACAGCCGCAGCACCGCTCTCCCCTCAGGGACACAGCATAGTCAGGAGATCCTTTTTAACTTCAGGAGAGCTTCCGATTTATGACCCAGCCGGAACTGAAGGAGCCCGAGCTTTTACCTTTTCCAAAAGAGGATTAGGCCATTCCTTCATAAGATCCCGCACATAATCCGGGGTTACCTGAAACTTTTTAGTAACATAATCCACAATGACTTCATCAGAATCTCCCTTGTCTTTCAGAGCATCAATCACTGACAAAACCATCATTTTCTGCCCCCAGCGCTCTAATCCATTCATGATGTTAACCTCCTTGGAATTTTTTTCGTACATAAACTCAAAGTATGTATAATCGGTGATAAAGCTCAGTGTATCCAAATCAGTCTGTCCGAATCGGTACTTTCGCGCTCCTCCTCAATCACTTCAGTGATCTTGTCATCATTCTGGTACTTGACGACCTTAAGGGCAAATCCCAGAAGGTGCTGAATTTCGCAAAATTGCCGTTATCCATATCCTGAGGAGACTGCCTTAGCAGGAACGATAAGACGCTGGCTGCTCATGTGTGCCGGAGATGTCACTTTCTGCGCCCGGAATGACATGAAGCCGACATGGCTATATCATGGATGGCCCTAAACCTTCCGCAGGCAACACAAAAAAATAAGCGGTGAGACCTTGCCAGAAGCCATTTCTCACCGTTTTTGCGATCAGCTTATAGTGTATTACAGCTGCGGCGCCGATCTCCCGTTAATGACGCAGCAAGGATCTGAGTTCCCTTTAACCGCAGGAGATCTTCCTTTGTTATGCTCCAGCCGGAACTGAAGGAGCCGGTGCTTTTGACTGATCCTGGTTAGAGTTGTGCCATTCCTGAATAAGCTTCCGCACATAGTCCGGAGTTACCGGATGCCGTTTAGTAACATAATTCACAATAGCTTCATCAGAATCTCCCTTATCTTTAAGGGTATCAATGACTGTTAAAACCTTAACTTTCTGCTCCCAGAGATCTAATCCATTCATCATATCAACCTCATTGGTATTTCTTGCCTGAAATATTTTCTTATGTTTGATAAACGCGCTGATAAAGTCCGCAGCTTCCGTATCGGTGCGTTCCTGCTCCTTGATCACATCAGCGAGTTCAGCATCATTCTGGTGCTTGACGACCTTCAGGGCAAATCCGCAGGCGGCGCTGA
>DFFT01000128.1 GCA_002372325.1 Succinivibrionaceae bacterium UBA3769
ATCACCAGACTCTTCACATCAGCCACGTTGGCCAAAAGGGAGAATATCTTAAGATTGTCGATAAACTTCCAGGCCGCCTCCTGACCGCCCTTGATCTCAAAGGTGAAGATGGATGCGCCGCCATTGGGGAAATACTTCTTATAAAGCTCGTGATCGGGATGATCCGGCAGGGACGGATGATTAACCCTGGCCACCTGAGGATGGTTTGCCAGATATGACACCACTTTGGCGGTGTTAGCGGCATGTCTTTCCAGGCGCAGGGACAGAGTCTCCGCTCCCTGAAGAAGCAGGAAGGCATTGAAGGGAGAAATAGTGGCTCCCGTATCCCTGAGCAGGATGGTACGCACATAGGCCGTCAGGGCATTTCCACCCAGAGCCTTCCAGAAGGAGAGGCCGTGATAGCTGGGATTAGGCTCGGAAAGCTCCGGGAATTTGCCGCCCCGGCTCCAGTCAAATTTGCCCGAATCCACAATAACGCCCCCGAGGGTGGTGCCGTGGCCGCCCAGGAATTTGGTGGCGGAATGCACCACCACATCAGCTCCGTGTTCAAACGGTCTTATGAGGTAAGGAGTGCCGAAAGTATTGTCGATTACCAGAGGAATGCCATGCTCATGGGCGATGGCGCTCAGGGCGTCCAGATCCGGAATATCGCTGTTGGGATTGCCCAGAGTCTCGGCATAAATAAGACGGGTCTTGTCGGTAATGGCGTTCTTCACTTCCTCGAGATTGTGGATATCCACAAAGGTGGTGGTAACGCCGAACTGGGGCAGAGTATGGGCCAGAAGGTTATAGCTCCCGCCGTAGATGGTCTTCTGAGCCACTACATGCCCGCCGTTAGCGGCCAAAGCCTGCACCACGTAGGTAATGGCGGCGGCTCCGGAGGCTACCGCGAGGGCGCCGGTGCCGCCCTCCAGAGCAGCCACCCGCTTCTCCAGCACCTCCTCAGTGGGGTTGGTAAGACGGCCGTACACGTTCCCGGGTTCGGTAAGAGCAAAGCGGCCGGCGGCATGCCTGCTGTTATGGAACACATAAGAGGTGGTCTGATAGATGGGCACCGCTCTGGCGTCGGTGGCGGGATCAGCGGCTTCCTGACCAACGTGAAGCTGCAGGGTTTCAAATCTGTAATTACTCATTTTCATTTGCTCCGTAAATTCTGTTTAAAGCTGGTTCAGTCTGTTTAAATCTGTTATCTGATTTCCGGCCGCTCCGGTATTCTGCCGGGGCGTTTTCCGGGGATAAAAAAAGACCCGGTATCTTTAAATTCGCTTAATTCTGAGATCCGGGCCACGCGCTTGAAACGAAGACTGTTCAGTTTCCGCCGGCTGTCCGGAAAAGGCTCAGCCGTTCTTGCGCGCCAGCTGCCCGGCAAAGACACATTCGGCAGGACGGACACCCGAAGAGAAGCTCTCTCGCGCTCCCCGGCGCTCCTGATCTTAAAAACGCGGTCTTTGCGGCATTTAGTGATGGCATGCTGTCCTCCTGATTTCCGGGCTCTGCCCTGCTGATAAAAAATCCGGCGCCTGAGTTTCAGTGATGCGCTGATCCCCTGTTCCGGGAGGAATACACGGCCGGAACTTCTGATTTTCCGGATTCCCGCATTTCCTCCTGAGATGTCGCTATGATAAAACCCCTTTACCTAGTATGTCAATAGGTTTTAGAAAAATTTTGCAAAAAAATTTCCGGCATCCCCTTCCGGGTGGCTCAAAAGACCGTGATGATCTTTTGCTGCGGATTCCTTCCGGCCTTACGCTGTCTGACTTCCCCGCTTACGGCTCCTTGTTTCCCGCTCCTCTGAAAAGAGAGTTGCGAAAGAGAATCCCGGACTGACGGACAGGGCTTCTTGAAAAACCTATTAACCTTTAGGTATAATAGGCTTAACAAAAAATTAATCACGATCCCCGCTCCTCCCCCGATCCCCGGAGCACGATGCCCCGGGGATTTTCAGGAAGGCGGCGGCGGAGACTGATAAATAAGATACTGACAATAAGAAGAAAGGGAAGGTCAAATACCATGATTTCAACACGGGGACGTTACGCCTTGAGAGTAATGATAGATCTGGCAGAGAACAGAGGTGTCGCAGAAGGCGAACGCGCAAACGAACACGCAGGTGACAGAAAAGATTCCGAGGGCAAATACATTCCCCTCAAGGACATTGCCCTCCGGCAGGAAATATCCAAAAAGTACCTGGAAATCATTGTCCGGGATCTGGTGGCCGGGGGGCTTATTGTGGGAGCCAGCGGCAAGGGCGGCGGCTATCGGCTGTCCCGGAATCCGGAAGACTACACCGTGGGAGAAATCGTCGAGATGATGGAAGGCTCCCTTTCCACCGTGGCCTGTCTGGCAGATCCCAACTACAACTGCCCCCGCCGGGATCGGTGCAAAACTTTGCCCATGTGGAAGGAATACAATGCGCTGGTGCGGAACTTTTTTTACGGAAAAAGGCTCAGCGACTTACTGAAACCCTGATCGCAAAGCCCGCGCTGCCGCCCTTCAGTTCTCTTCGGAAGCGGCTCCGGCAGCATCATTGCGGGCTTCCTGATTCCGGAGAGCCTCGTCCATCCGGGCTCTGATATCCGAAGAAGCCTGCCCCGCCGGTTCCGGGAGGAGATCCCCCTTCCGGCCGAATTCCCCGATAAAGTCATTAAGCCCCGGACACAGGGCGGCGTCCTTGCACCGCGCGGCGGCCAGCAAAATTCTGGCTCCGTCATCAAACAGGTATTCCGTGATATCCCCGGGGCATGTCATGAGGAAGCCCGGCACGCCGGCGGCGCTCCGGGGCTCCGGGGCCTTGCAGGATCCCCGGGCGGCCAGAAAGGCGGCGGTGTTTTTCAGGGAAAGCTCTCCCGCGTTTCCGATAACCGCCATGGTGACCACGGCTCCGGTTTCATCATTAAGGTAGATGCTGCGGGAACCCGCATCATAATCATGAGCCTGCCAGGCGGCCATCGCGGGGAGAGGCTGGAGAGCCGCAAGTCCGAGGGCGCAGAGAACGGCGGCGGCCAGTCTGCGGCCGGGGACTGATTTTTGAGGGGGGAATGCTTTCATATGAGATCCGATCTCCTTGGTACAGGTAATATTACTGCTATTGTACCGTAAGATGCCGGTACCGGGCAGGAACCGGGCCGTAATGGCGTCCTTGCGCAGTTTAATCGCCTCCCCGGGCCGAGGCGTCCCGGGAAGGCGTCATAAAAAAAGGGCCCCGGGGAAAGCTCCCTGAGACCCTTAATGCCTTCCGGCGTCCCGTCCGGGGAAACGCCGTGGGCTCCTTTGCAGATTTATTCAGCGCGGTTCTGCAGCCCTGCTGTCACATCTCCCCTGATGTCGTGGAAAATCCGGTGCAGATACACCCTTTCCTCTCTGGTGATCCGGTACCCGAAGGCCCGATCCAGAGCATGGACGACTTTCTCCGGAGAGTCCGCGTCCTGACACAGATGAGCCCAGCGGATAAGCGCTCTTGTGGTCATCGGGATGGTCATGTAGACTGCGGTGCCCTCCTGGCAGGTATGCGATCTTCTTATTTCGCCGGCAGTGCGCACCATAATTCCGATAAACTCTCTGCCGAGTTCCGGATAAAGATCCCCGAGGAGCTTTTCCTCGCGCTCAGGAGGCATGTAATTGCTCTCCAGAAAGCGGAATCTGTCCAAAAACGCCGCATTCAGAAGACGAGTGCCTGCATAGGACTCCTCCGAACCGGCGCCATTGGTATTGGCGGTTACTATCAGACGAAAATTTGCATGCGGAGTAATCACTTCTCCGTTGTTCTGCGCAATGCAGAGCGGTCTCCCTTCAAGCACGTCGTTCAGGCCTGCCAGCTCTGCCGGGTCAGCCAGATCGATCTCATTCAGCATGAGAATATAGCCATACTTCAGGGCCCGTACCAGGGGACCGTACACGAACATCACCTCGCCCCGGACAATGGTGTTGTGCCCTGTCAGGTCGGCCATTTCAAACCTCCCGTTCAGAGTCATTTCCACTGCCGGCCAGCCTAAACGAGCGGCTGCCTGATGCACCATGCTGGTTTTTCCGGATCCGGACGGTCCGAAAATATACAGGGCATCATTCATCGGGGCTGCCAGATAATCAAGAAGGCCCTTAAGGAGCTCTTCCTGAAAAACATACCCCGGTTCCCGCTTCGGAATCAGACGGGACACCGCCGCCATGCTCTCAGAATCCTGATAGCACGGCACTGCGATCTCATCTTCGGAGCCTTCAAGAACCGGAAAAAGATCTCCGTACTTAAAGACAGTGTTCCTGGTGGGAAGGGCATCGCCCTGATTCAGGCTGTTTACAGGTGTTTCATTAACGCACATGTTTTGTTTACCTCAACGTTGTGCGGAGAAGGATTGCTCCCCCGCGTTTCATGCTGCCGGAAAACCGGACAGCCAGCGCTCATATGAGCAGAAAACTGTTTCCCTCGGGAAACAGACCAGCGCGTCCCGGAGGACGCAGAAAGAGAAAGCCGGGCTTTCTCTTCTTAACCGGGTAAAACGCGGAGCGGGGACTTAAAGCCCCTCATTTCCGGGCCTGATTATATATGACGAAAAATTCCGGGCTGCGAAATAAGCCTTTGCGATTCCCCGGAAGCCTTTCAGATAAAGCCCCGGATCGTGTCTTAGGGCGATGGAGGAAAACAGGGATCTCAGCGGGAACCCGGCGGGATAACGGGGGACATCTCCCCGGGAAAGCGGCCGGATAAAATCCTCCGGAAAACCGGCGGACGAGGGCCCCGGAAGCAGCAGCAAAAAATAAGACAGAGATCTTGTTTCATTCTTATGAGAAAAAGCTTTCCGGGCGCCGGACCTGATACCGGGCTTATAATCATAAGGCTGGAAACGTTTTCCAGAGGCAAGGCAAGACAATACCGACAGGGCAGATGCAAATGGACAATGATAATTTCGTAACCAACATTCTCATTCTCGGCAAAACCGGCGCGGGGAAATCCACCTTAGTGAACTATCTTTACGGCAGGGAAATCGCCGTGGCCCGGGCCGGCCGCCCCGTAACCGAAAAGGGCCTCCACCGCCATGAGCCCTTTGCCTACAATGGCATGGACATTGTGATCTGGGACAGCTGGGGCCTGGAGCCGGACAAGGCCCGGGAATGGTGGGAAAGCCTGAAGGAGGAGCTGGCCCGGCAGAGCGGTCAGCCCCATATCAGGGACTGGATCCATACCGTCATCTACTGCTACGATGCCAAGAAATCCCGCCTGGACAGCTACGAAAGCGAGCACATTCTGAAGCCTCTTATCGACATGGGGTACCGGGTGATTTTTGCGCTCACCAAATGGGGGCTCTGCTCCGATGCTGAAAAGGAGGCCGCCATAAGAGTGCTTGATGAGAGCTATCACGGATTCTCCGCCATCCCCGTGGAATCCATCTCCCAGAAGCTTCGGGGCGGCAGAACCACTGCTCCCGCGGGCCGGGAGGATATCTTCCGGGGCATCTGCCTTAATCTCCGGAAGAGCCTCATGTACCATCTCCGGTGCCGCGCCCGGGACGAGATGCAGGAGGCGGTCAGCCGCGCGGAAAAAGCCGCCCTCGCCTATTACGACGATAATACCGGCTACATCTTCACCGTTTACGGCGAGGATCTGATGAACGAGATCCAGATAATTGCCCGGGAAAGCTATGAAAACAACATTAAAGAGGTTTACGACCGGCTCCGGAACAATATCACTCTCATTGACAGCATGTGCGTGGCCGTGATCCGGGGCTATACCGGCATTGACGTTTCGGAAAAGCTCAAAGGGCTTCATGTCATTATGAGCAGCATCAAGGATACTCGGATTGCCGCCTGGACCGGGGACTGGGGCGAATATTTCGGGGACACTCTTGCCACCATATTCACCGCCGGCATTCGCTTCTTCCGCCGGAAGAGCTCCTATCGCGAGGATCTGGAAAAGAAGCTCGGGGAAGTCAGCGAGAAGCTTATCCAGGATCTCAGAAGCTTTGCGGACACTCTGGACAAGGAAGATATTGAGGTGAATGAGGGGATCGCAGAAAAGCTCAACGCCGCCAGTATCCGGAATTAGCAGGATTTGAGGTTTTTTGGATTTGCGGAATTCCGTTTTTTGGGATTTCAGGTTTTTCATCAACAGGGAAAGGAGATGCCCGGGATTCCGGGAGCTCCTGAGGCCCCGGCTCTCCCGGGAGACCGGCTTTCCCGGTGCCGGGCTTATAATCATGAGCATTGGAAACATTTTCTAAGAAGCATTTATCAGACACGAAATCAAGAGCTCCGGCCGAATGATGCCGGGAAAGGAGATTACCATGAGCAGCAATGAAGCAACAGGCCAGGAAAACACCGGAAATGCAGCGCCGTCTGAGGTCGCCGCTCCGCAAAACATGGACGAGGCCCTTAAGGAGTTTCAGAAAAAATTCCGGGAGGAAATGGAAGGATTTATCTCCGGATATGATGAAAACGGGAAGCCCCGGATATTGATCGCCGGAGCCACCGGCTGCGGCAAGAGCACCGTCTGCAATCTGGTGTTTAACCGGGAGATCACCGCCTCCGGCAGCGGCGAACCCACCACCCGGGGAGTACATAAGCTCTCCATTCCGGACATTCCGGTGATCATCTATGACTCCGAGGGCTATGAAACCGGAGCCCGCTTCTCCGATCGTGCCGGCAGCGCCGAGGGCTCCGGCCAGAAGTACAGCGACATAATCATGAATGCCGTAGGAAAAGAGCAGATCGACCTTATCTGGTACTGCATCAGCGCTCCCGGCGGCCGGGTTACCGATGTGGACACCTCCCTTATCAAGCAGTTCCGGGCCCTTAAAAAGCCGGTGGCGGTGGTGCTGACCCAGATCGATGTGGCCACCGAGGAGGACTGCGAGGAGCTTAAGAGGATCATTGTGCAGGAGGTGGACGGCCCGGATCCCGATCCTGCCCGGAAGATTGCGGTTTTTGAAAGCACCACCGATCCTGAAATCACGGTGCCTCAGGGCATTCCGGAGCTCCATGCCTGGTCCTTTGACCACCTTATGACCTCCCGGCAGGATGCCTTCGTGATCTCCTGCCGCCGGGGCTTTGATGAAAAGGACAAGCTGGCTAAAAAATGGATCGCCGCCACGGCGACGGCCGCTGCCACGGCGTCGTTTTCGCCGCTGCCCTTCTCGGACACCCTGCTTATCACTCCGGCGCAGCTCACCCTGTTTGCCCGGCTTCTCCATCTCTGGAATATGACGGATTTTGAAAAGGTTCTGGGCACCGGGATTGCGGAAACCCTTATGCCTGCTCTCGGAAGATCCCTGGCCGGCAATATCATCAAGATGATTCCCGGAGCCGGCGCCGTTATCGGAGGCATCATTAATGCCAGCGTGTCCAGCACCCTGACCTACGCCTCCGGCATGGCCCTGAACAAATCCTGCCGCCTCCTTCTGGAAAAGCAGCTCTCGGGATCCGTGACCGCCGCGGTGGTCAAGGAGCTTCTGAGCAGCGAGACCATCGTCTCCGCCGCAAAGGAATATGCCGAGAGCTACCGCGGGAAGAAGGAAGAAGGCTAATCTCCGGAACCGGTAACACTTAAAAGGGCCGCCCCCGAGGCGGCTCCCAGGACAAACAAGCCAAGGACATCTTTCCATGAGCAGCTTCTCCACCAACATTCTCATTCTCGGCAAAATCGGTGCCGGCAAGGCCTCGCTGGTGAATTATCTCTACAGTCAGGAGATCGCCGTGTCCCGCTCCCTCAGGCCGGCTGCCGCCAAGGGGCTTCATTACCATAAGCCCTTCTCCTACAAGGATATAAACATCGTGATCTGGGACACCTGGGGGCTGGAGGCGGACAAGGCTCAGGAATGGTGGACGGATCTCCGGGACTCCCTTGTTCAGCAAAGCGGAAACCCGGACATCCGGGACTGGATCCACACGGTCATCTACTGCTTCGATGCCAAGAGATCCCGCCTGGACGAATATGAAAAGGAGCATATTCTGAAGCCTCTGGCGGACATGGGCTACCGGATCATCTTCGCCCTCACCAAGTGGGGGCTCTGCTCCCCTGATGAAAAGGAAGCCGCAAGGCAGGTGATCTTCCGGGAATTTCCGGGGTTTTCCCGGATCTCCGTAGAGTCCGTAAGCCAGAAGCTCCGGAACGGCGCGGTAACCAGGCAGCAGGGCCGGGACTCCATCTTCCGGGAAATCTGCCTGAACCTCCGGGAGAATCTCACCTATCATCTCAGAAAGCAGATCCGGGTTGACATGGCCGCGGCCGTGGATCAGGCGGAAGCCGCCTCCCGAACCTATTTCAACGAAAACACCAGCATCTTCAAGGCTTACAGCGAGGAGCTTCATGAGAGCATTCAGGACGTAGTGCGGAAAAACTACCGGGAAAAGATCGGTGCGGTATATGAACGCCTCCGCAGCAATCTCACTCTCATTGACATGATGTGCGTGGAGGTCATCCGGGGCTATACCGGCATCGATGTCTCGGAAACCCTGAAGAATTTTTATCTTCTGGTGGAAAGCATGAACGACATCAAAGTCAGCCTCTGGGACAGCGATTTCGATGATTACTTTGTGTCCTCGGCCATGAACACTCTGTTTTTCGGGATATACCGGTTCGTCCAGAGCAATACCTATCAGAAGAATCTGGACAATCAGCTCAGCGAGATCAGCGCCAAGCTGACGCAGGATCTGGAAAACATCGCCGACACTCTGGATCATGCGGAAAACAAGGTCGCGAAGGATCTCTCCCGGCTTCTGGCCGCCGGTAACGCCGTGTAAGGGACGGGACTGCGGAAAACCGGACGGCTGTAATGAGGGCCGCGCCGGGCAGAACGGCTGTAATAACGGCAGCGCCAGCTCAGGGAGGAAAGAAAAGCCGGAACCGAGCATGAGAGCACGGGGCAGAGAACAGCGTAATTAAATAACCGCGGGATTAAGAACGGAGCAGCAAAGGAACAGAGCTAAAAGAACAGCAGTAAATTACGGTAAAAGAACAAACCTAAAAGAACAGTAAAAGAAACAGAAGGGAAATGCATGATTTTATATGACAAGAGCAATTTCGCCGAGGGAGAGTTAACCATCTCTCTTCCGGCGGCGCAGAAGGTGCTCTCCCGCAAGGAGATCCCGTCATTTTCTCAGCCGGAATTAGCCACGGAGGGCCAGTGTCTGGCTGTCACCTTCACCAACAGCAAGGTGGGCCGGGTGCGGCTTCTCCTCCGCATCGACGGCATTAAGATCACCAGAGACATGGCAGAAGCTCAGGTATACCTGGAAGATATCCGGCTGCTGAGCTCCGGCGTCATGAACTTCTTCAAGGACGCCCTGATGTTCACCGGACTGGAGGCCAAGATTCTGCAGCTCCTGCCGGGGCCCATCAAGGTGACGGCCGGAGACGCTCCCAAATCCTATGTGGTGGATTTCTTTGAGCTTATCAGAAAGAAAAAGCTGAATACCGGAAACGGCGTTATCGATAGCTGCCGCGCGGGCCCCGACTGCCTTATTCTGCACTTTGTGATTGAGGATATTCTCTAGCAGCGGCCGGCGGAGATCTGCCAAGGTCAGGAATCAGAGCCGCCCCGGGGAGACCCGGGGGCTTTGGATGCGGGATTTCAGGGAAGCCGCCGGGATACAGGGCTTATTTGCAAGCAAAGGCGCAGGTCACGTGCTCGCTAAGATGCTTGTTCATCTGATAGATGCAGATGTTTTTCCGGAAGGCGCTGTTGTCTTCCCTGCTCCGGAATTCTCCCGCGGCCTGATACAGCTGTCCGGAATTGTTGCGGAAGGCAGGACAGACAGGAAGATGGCATGAAGCGGAGGCGTCTGGTACTGTATTAAAGGGTGATGCGGAAGGCGGAATACGGAAAGCATGCGGGACTTATCCACAGGACATATTCACAGCAGGCTGCACAGCATGGGAAAATCATACGGTGCCGGGGTTTTTACGGTGGCGAAAGCTGGAAAACACCAGAAAGAAAGAGCAAAAATGAGTCCGAAAACACTAATAGGACAAATGCAGCCGTAATAGGTATAAACTATAAAATTGGTTGTTATCAGAACAGGTAATTGATTACATGCGTCTAATACACAAAAAGTTTGATGAGCTTAAAATAATTTTACTGTTTCTATGATAAC
>DFFT01000115.1 GCA_002372325.1 Succinivibrionaceae bacterium UBA3769
TATACTCCACGCTGTCGGCAATAATTTCCCGGCTCGGCAATGAATAAAGCATGCCGGTGTGCCCCATGGCAATGCCGTCATCCACCGCAATGGTATCAAATTCCTTGGCAATGCCCCCGGCCTTCTCAATTTCCCTGACCACCAGCTGACCGATGTCATGAAGATGCACATGACCGGGAACAAACTGAGTAAAAGAATTGGCAACGGCAATAATGGGCTTCCCGAAATCCCCATCCTTCATACCGGTTGCCCGCCACAAAGCCCGGGCTCCGGCCATGTTCCTTCCTTCATAGGTCACACTGGAACGATATTTCGGCATTTTTATTCTCCTGAGAAATAAATCCTGAACAACGTCAAAAATAATAAAAACCAAAAGCCTGTATGAAAAAGCTTTTGGCCTTGAACTGTCATATGAAATCCGGCAAAAAAACGCCCTGTTACTGCACAGGATACAGCCAATTCCATTTATCTTCAGTTTCTCCACTGAAAAGACCGAAGAAAGCCTTCTGCAGATCCTCTGTTACCGAACCTCTGGATCCGGATCCGATCTCGTAGCCGTCTACAGCGCGCACCGGAGTAATCTCAGCGGCAGAACCGGTCATGAATACCTCATCGGCAAGATAAAGAGCTTCTCTGGGGATCTGCTCTACCTGAACCTGATAACCGCGATCCCGGGCCAGCTTGATTACAGTATCTCTGGTAATGCCCGGCAAAAGGCCGCAGGTAATGGGAGCGGTATATAAAACGCCGTCCTTCACCAGGAAGATGTTTTCTCCGGATCCCTCAGAAAGGTAGCCGTTAACATCAAGAGCAATGCCCTCGTCATAACCATGCTCCTTGGCCTCGTTAGAAATCAGCAGGGATGACAGGTAATTGCCGGCTGCCTTGGCTCCGGTGGGAATGGTGTCCGGAGCTAAACGGCGCCAGGAAGACACGCCCACGGAAACGCCGCGTCTCATGCCTTCTTCGCTGAGATAGGCTCCCCATTTGACTATTCCGATAATAGTATTGATTTCCGCATCCTTCGGCGGCTTTACCCCCAGACCGACATCGCCGATAAAGGCCAGCGGACGAATATAGCCGGAATCAACGCCGTTTTCTTTAATGGTATTGCATACGGCATCGCAAAGAGCATCAACGGTATAGGGAATTTCTATGCGATAGATATGGCCGGAGTTGCGGAAGCGCTGCATATGCTCCTTAAGACGGAAAACAGCCGTTCCGTTATTGGTCTTATAAGCGCGAATACCTTCAAATACAGCAGTGCCGTAATGAAGAGCGTGAGTCATAACGCTGACCTTTGCTTCCTGCCAGGGAACAAAATTGCCATTAAACCAGATAAACTTAGTAATTTCTTTACCAGCCATAGTAATACCTACTTATACACCCCTGCTGCTTCAGGTTAAAACTTTTTTAAATTCAAGCAGAATGCAAATCCGCCTGACCGTCCCTGCGTACACTGCATCCGGAACGCGCAGAAAAAACGAAGAAAGCTGCGCTGTCACCCCGTTTTCCAGAAAAAGGAATACCGCGCAAAATCATCAGGCAGTTTGCATTTTACAACAACAGAAGCGAAACATATACGGGTTATGATTCATTTTTAGCATATCCGCCGGCCATGGCAGCGTTTTTTCGCCGCAAAGCCGCTGCTTCCGTTTCGGATCCTTTTTCTAAAGTTTACACAACAACCGCTATCTCCGGTAAAATATACCTCAGTTAAAAGAGGCCTTATATGTTAAGTTTTCTCCCGGCTTGGTTAAACATCTGCATAAACCTTTTTCTGCTGATAATATGCACTGCGGTAGTATCCTTTGCCATCTGCGCGGTGGCTTTTCTGCGTCTTATGTGCTTCGGTCTTGGGCATAAATTTTTTATCAGGACAGCAAACAAATGCATGAGGTGGTGGCTCCGGCGCATCCGCGAAATCATGATAATCACCAATAATGCGGACTGGCAACGCGATATTCCCATAAGCGCGGAATTCAGCGATTCCTACCTTCTGATATCAAATCATATCAGCTGGCTTGATACTCTGGTTCTGGCAGCGGTTTTTGCGGATCTCCGGCCGGTTCCCAAGTTTTTTCTGAAGCATTCTCTGCTTTATGTGCCCTTTGTAGGCTGGGCCTGCTGGGGGCTGGACATGCCATTTTTGCGGAGATATTCCCGGGCATATCTTCTCAAGCATCCCGAAAAGCGCTTTACCGATATCGAAACCTCCCGGGAGGCCTGCAAAAAATTTTCCGGGGTGCCGACAATGATGGTGATTTTCCCGGAAGGCACCCGTTTCACCCCGGAAAAAAGGGATCTCTCTAAATCTCCCTACCGCCATCTCATGCAGCCCAAACCCACCACCATTGCCGTGGCTCTCGAGAGTCTGGGACAGCAATTCAACAAAATTATTGATGTCACCATCTGCTATCCTGACAATCCGAAAACCCCTTTCCGGGATTTTCTTGCGGGGAGACTGAAGAAGGTATGCATCAGCATAAGAGAAATAGAAATTACCGATGAGCTCCGCGGCAGTTATCTTACCGATAAGCAGTACAAGCGAAGCTTTTCTCTCTGGCTCAAGGAACTGTGGCAAAGAAAGGAACAGAAAATGTCTGCTATGAAGGGAGAGACGGGAGAAAACGAAAAGGCAGAAAACGGAGAAAGAGCAGAAAACGCCGATTCAGAACAAGCCCGGTCGCCCTCTGAGTAATGCTTCCGGCGCGAGACTGATTCCGCCCCGGAAAAAGTCAGGGACATGCCGGCTGAACGGCGGAACTTACTGAAAGGCTAAATGAGAAGTAAAAAGGAGGATGTTTTCCGCATCCTCCTTTGCTTTTTGCTCTTGTGTCTCAATAGTAAGCAAACACAGCCCGCCCGGTAATCGCAGGGATTGAGCTCAGGCTGTTATTTACCGTCTTTTCCTGCGGCGGCAGGAGCTTCTCCGCCGTCTGTCTTCTTATCATCAAGCTCCAGGAGATGCTTAACCAAAGCATAGTACTCCGCAATGCCGTTAGTGCCCCGGGCAATTATGATGTACTTTCCGTTAACCACCACGGCAGGAACCCCCTGTATTTTGGAGTCCTCTGTATTCTGACGGTACTGAGCAGCCATGGTGCTTACCGGGAATGATTTGTACTGAGCCTCAAAGGTATGAGCCGGCACTCCAAGTTCCTCAAAAATTCTTACCACATCATCATGAGACTGGGGCACCTTATTCTGGTTGAACACCTCATCATCGACCTTGGTTACAAAGGCCTCGGCAACATTAAGATTGACTGCCGCGGCATAAGCCTTCTGAAATTCCGGCCCCATGCTGCCGCCCAGATAATGCACCGGATTCTGGGTAAACTCAACATCATCAGGAAGAGCGTCGCGCACCTGACGGATCATGGGAAGGAAAGCATGGCAATGACCGCAGTAGAATGAAAAGAATTCTGTAACCAGCTTGTGATCCGAAATAGCCTTTCCAGGCAGAATCTTGTAATTCACCCCCTCCTTGAATTCCCGGGAAACCTTAGCCGCAGCATCCCGCAGTTCCTGGGGAGTTGCATATGAATTCGGAGCTGATTCCTCCTGCGCTCCGTCTTCCGCAGCCATGGCAAATCCGGTGCTTCCGCAGAACATGACACCGGAAATTAAGGCGCACAAAACCAATTTAACGGGCTTAATAATCATTTTTACACTCCTCTGATAACTCATTTTCAACTGGGGGCATTTTGAACCGGTTTATACTCATAAGCGTTATTTGAATTCCAGAAACTGACCTTGTTCATCAGCTCCGCCGGATCTCTGAATTCAGGCTTCATCTCCTTTCCTGACAAATGACTGAACAAAAGATCCAATAGCAGGTTACTGCTGGCGCAGAAAAATGTCATCAAAACACAGTTTCTCACATCACTATGACTTATTTTAATTTCCTTTGGTTCCCTGAACAGCGGATTTTCATGGATATTTCTCAGTGTCATTACCGCCATTTCCGCAGCCAGCAGACAAAATTTGCGTATTCCTCTTTCAGAACGAGGAAGCAGCTTAATAAACTGCAAAGCCTGCATCGCATGACCTAAAGCCACCGCGACATATTTTTTGGTAGCCTCCTGACGCTGTTCCGGATCGCTGTTAGCAATCGGCAGCCAGCGGGCTCCTCTCCTGGCATCATCCCAGACATCCTTCAGAATATTGGTAAGCTGCAGGGCTTCCCCAAAAGATACCGCCAGCGGCGAAAGCTCCGGCAGCTTCTTTTTAATGGCCGGAGAATGCTCGGCAAAAAGATTTGCCAGAATTTCTCCCACCACCCCGGCAACACTGTAGCAATAGTGATCCACCTCATCAAGAGAATCTATATTGTTCCATCTCTCTATCTGAGCCATCCCTTTGCACATGATGACCACGCCTCTTCTGATAATTTTTTGCACCTCGGCGGGGTAAAGACAGTACCGGCCTATCACCAGCGGGATATCCTTCATCAGGAGGTTTTCGGCAGCGGTGGCGGAATCGGCTACCCGCGCGCAGATGTCCCGGGTCCATTCGTCAACATGCAGGGGGGCTGACAGAATACCGGCAAATTCAGACAGGTATTTTTTCTTGGCGGCAATGTCCATTCTGGGATCGTCTTCAATGGTATCGGCAATGCGGCACAGCAGATAGGCATTTCCCACCCAATCCCGCAGATCTTCAGGAAGACAAGGTATTGTCAGGGCAAAAGTTCTTGATACGCCCTCAAGATGCTTATTTTGCTCTGCTATGGATAATGACTTCATAAACAACCTCCCGTAACAAGCCTAAGATTATACAGAAAATACCTGATTAAAGCGTATAATCAGCACCATAATTCAATATCCGGAGACATTATGCAAAAACAGATTATTCTGATCAGACATGCCGAAAGCATTGGAAATGCCGGCCAAAGAACTACAAATCCGGCTGGAAATCATCTGACCGAAAACGGCCGCGCTCAGGCATCCTTATTTGCCGGCAGCATAAACGAAGCCCCCGATCTCATTGCGTGGAGTTCCTATCCCAGAACAAAGGAAACCGCCCGCCCGCTTGCGGAAAAGTTTCCCGATACTCCAGCCGAGGAATGGCCGGACATTCAGGAATTCACCTATTTAAGCCCCAAAAAGTGCTTCAATACCACAGCTGAAGAACGCCGCCCCATGGTTATCAGCTATTGGAATAATATGGATCCGGAATACCGGGACGGTGACGGAGCCGAGTCATTTGCCGATATGATTGCAAGAGCTCGCAAGCTGATAAAAAAAGCCCGGGAAAGATCAGAACGCAAAATTATGATCTTTACCCACGGTCAGTTTATGGAGGCTATCAGAATTATTCTGAAGCATCCGGATGCCGAGGCCTCGGAGCTTATGAAGCTTTTTAATGATAACGAGAGAGGGAAGACCGTCAGAAACTGCGAAACATTGGAAATCGCATAGCAAATCTCCGGAATACAGAAACGCTGCTGTCACCGCCGGAATTTCACATGGCCGACAAAACAAAAAACGGGATATCAGATGATACCCCGTTTTATATGAGTGGCGGAACGGACGGGGCTCGAACCCGTGACCTCCTGCGTGACAGGCAGGCATTCTAACCTGCTGAACTAACGCACCATTACTATGGAACGAATGAAAAAAAACTTTTTGCGGTGCGTACGAGATTCGAACTCGTGACCTCCTGCGTGACAGGCAGGCATTCTAACCAACTGAACTAACGCACCAAAGAACGCTTTTTCTTATTTGCGGGTGCAAAGGTAGTGATATTTTTGGAACTACCAAAACTTTTTGGCAATTTTTTTGCGATT